>CAZLAU010000037.1:8159-22116 GCA_964557615.1 uncultured Gemmatimonas sp. | reverse complement strand
CAGCTGCATCTCGATTCTGCGCGCCTCCAGTAACGGTGGCGTAACAACGGCGCCTATTCGCGGATCGGAAGCTCGACGGTCATCGTGGTGCCGGACCCCGGCGTGCTTTCGGCACGCACGCGCCCGCCATGGGCTTCGGCAAGGTGCTTGACGATCGCGAGCCCGAGTCCCGTGCCGCCTTCCTGGCGGGAGCGTGCCGGATCCACGCGGTAGAAACGCTCGAAGACCCGGCCGATATGGTTGACGCCGATGCCGACACCGGTGTCCCGTACCCCGAGTTCGATCCCGCCTCCGGGCCGGCGACGCGAAAACACCGTGACCGTGCCGGCCGGCGTGTGCCGCACCGCGTTCTCGACGAGGTTGCGCAGGATCTGACGGAGCGCCGTCGGATCGGCGCGCACGCGTGATCCGTCCGGCGCGATTTCGGTGGCGAGTGTGACGCCGCCGGCGTGGGCCGCGTCCCGCGCGTCGGCAAAGGCGTCGTCGGCCAGCGCGCGGACGTCAACGTCTTCCGGCGTCGGCACCCATCCGCCCGACTCGATCCGCGACAGGTCGAGGAGGTCGTCCACCAGGCGCTGCATCCGCTTCGTGTTGAACAGGATGCGATCGACGAACTGCCGGCGCTCGTCCGCCCCGAGGTCGGCGTGCGTCAGGGTTTCGGCGAATCCGCCGATCACGGTGAGCGGCGTGCGCAGCTCGTGCGAGACGTTGGCGACGAAATCACGCCGCACGGCCTCAAGCCGGCGGAGCCGAGTCAGGTCGAGGAGCGTGAGCACCGCGCCGCCGCCCGGCAGCGGCCGCGCCGCCACTGAAAGCGTATGGGCGTCGATCTGCGTCTCCGCGTCCTCGGTGACGGTACCGGCGAACGCCGCTTCGAGCGCGCCACGGAGCGTCGCGTTCCGCGGCAGGAGGTCGGCGGAAAACGGGATCGGGGCGTCGACGTCGATCAGCGCCCGAGCCGTATCGTTGAGGCGCACGACGC
This sequence comes from uncultured Gemmatimonas sp., assembly GCA_964557615.1. GTDB lineage: Bacteria > Gemmatimonadota > Gemmatimonadetes > Gemmatimonadales > Gemmatimonadaceae > Fen-1231. Next base: position 21,134 of record CAZLAU010000037.1, on the reverse strand, counting down.
GTCGCCGCTCGTCGACACCGATCACGCCTTCGTTGAGCGCCTCGATCAACTGTACGAGGAGCGTTTCGTAGGCGTCACGGGCGGCGTCGCGTGCCGCCAGCTGCGACGACAGATCCGTCAACGCCAATGACAGTTCGCCCAGCTCGCCTGGCGCGTCAATCGCGGCCCGTCGAGAGAGATCTCCCGCGGCAATCGCGCGTGCCACTTCGCCCAACTCGGCCACCGGCTGGACGAGACGGCGCGCCAGCGCGCCCGCCAGCAGCAGCGCGACCAGCAGCGCCACGACGCCCGCAATGACCACGGCGCGGCGTGCCGCGGTGACCCGCTGCGTGAGCTCGGCCACCGGCATCGACACGCGCACCACACCGCGGGCGCCCGCGACAGCCACATACAGCTCCTCGTCGCCGCGCGAGGGGCTCATCCGCGTGCTGACCCCCACACCTCCGGCGCGTGCCGTGACCACCTCCGGGCGGTCGCCGTGGTTGTCGAGCCGGGCCAACTCGTCACCGCTGAAGTCGGTGTCGCCGATCACGACCCCGTCTGCGCGAATGATGGTGATGCGACGACCGAGCGCGGCGCCGTCCTGCCGCGCGAGTTCGTTCGGACGTTCACCGGCCGCCCAGTGCGCCGCGACGGCCTGTGCATCACGCGTGAGGGCGTCCACCGCCTGCTCGCGCAGGCGTCCGCTCAGCTCCGCGTTCACGATGAGTGTCATGACGGCGACGTTCACCCCGACCACGGCGGTGCCGCCGACCAGCAGGCGCGACGTCAGCCTCACAACGGTTTGCCGCGATCGGAGGTGATGCGATAGCCGAATCCCCGAACCGTTTCGATCAGGTGACCGGCCGCGCCCAGTTTCGACCGCAGCCGCTGGACGTGCATGTCCACCGTGCGGGTCTGGATGTCTGGCGCGGCGTCCCAGACACGCTCCAGCAGGTGCGCGCGGTCCTGCACGCGGCCGCGGCGTTCGGCGAGCGTCAGCAGCAGCTTGTACTCGGTCGCCGTGAGGTCGAGGGAATCGCCGCCGACCGTCACCTGATGCGCGGCGCGATCGATGGTGATCGGCCCGACCTGCAGCACGTCACCCTGGGCGCCGCTCGAGGCCACGCGCCGGAGGATCGCCTGCACACGCAGCACCAGTTCCTGCGGGCTGAACGGCTTCGTGAGGTAGTCGTCGGCCCCAAGCGAGAGTCCCTTGATGCGATCCGGTTCCTCCTTGCGGGCCGTGAGCATCAGCACGGCGATGTCGCGGGTCCCGGCGTCGGCGCGGATCTCCTGCAGGACGTCGAATCCCGACTTGCCTGGCAGCATCAGGTCGAGCACGACCAGGCTGGGGCGCTCGCGCCGGGCCGCCGCGATCGCATCCGGCCCGTTGGCCGCGCTCGAGACGCGGTACCCCGCCCGCGCCAGGTGATAGACCACCAGCGCGACGATGTCGGGCTCGTCGTCGACGACGAGCACCCGCGGCATTCCATCCGGCTCGGTCATCGTGCGGACGCGGCGAGCCGCTGGCGAATCGTGGATACGATCATTCCGATGGCGATCTCGTTTTCCCCGCCGCGTGGCACGATCACGTCGGCGTATCGCTTGCTGGGTTCGACGAACTGCAGGTGCATGGGGCGCACCGACGACAGGTACTGGTCGATGATCTCGTCGAGCGGGCGGCCGCGCTCCGCCACGTCGCGGTTGAGCCGGCGGATGAGGCGCTCGTCCGCGTCGGCGTCGACGAACACCTTCACGTCGCACCGGTCGCGCACGCGGGCGTCCGCGAACAGCAGGATGCCGTCCACGATCACCACATCCGATCCGACCACACGCTCAGGGGCGTCGCGCCTCAGGTGCGTCGCGAAGTCGTACACCGGCTTGTCAATCGCCTCGTGCCGCGCAATTCGCTCCAGATGATCGACGAAGAGGTCGAAATCGAGCGCGTCGGGATGATCCCAGTTGAGGCGCCGCCGCTCGTCGGCCGACAGGTCCGGCCGGTGCCGGTAGTAGGCGTCCATGTCGATGCAGGCGCACGTCGCGGGCGCCAGCTCCGCCGCGATGCGCCTGGCGATCGTGGTCTTTCCCGAGCCAGAACCACCGGCGATTCCGATGATCAGCGTGTGCATCGTGGCGAAGTGCGTGACATGACAGTAACAAAATTCACGGGAAACCCGCGATCTGAACCACGCGGCGGTCACGATCGTGTATCGACTGCGCCAGAAAGGTAGTGCCCGGTGGCTCGCCCACGGCGCGGCCACCCCGTAAATTCGAGCCAATGATCGGTCGTGCACTCTCCGTGGGGGTCGTCGCCGTCGCGCTGGGTGCCACCGTCGCGGCGGCCCAGTCGGTCGAGTTGCGCGTGGTCGCTACCACCGACATCCACGGGCGCCTGCGCGGCTGGGACTACTTCGGCGACTCCGCCGAATCGGCCCGGGGCCTGGCCCGCGTGGCCACCATCGTGGACTCCGTGCGGGCCGCCGTGCCTGCCGGCACGATCCTCGTCGACGCTGGCGATTTCATCGAGGGCAACGCCCTCGCCTATGTCGCGACACGCCCGGGCGCGGTCGGGCCGAATCCCGTGGTATCCGCGATGAACGCGATGCGGTACGACGCGGTCGTCATCGGCAACCACGAGTTCAACTTCGGCGTGCCGGCGCTGGACCGATTCCTGTCGACCGCATCGTTCCCTGCGCTTGCCGCCAACGTGCGGCGGCTCGACGGCAAGCCGGACTGGCCGGGGGTGGCCTGGGTCGAACGGTCCGGCATCAGGGTCGCCATCATCGGGGTCACCACGCCGTGGGCGATGGTGTGGGACCGGACGCATCTGCTGGGCCGGCTCGAAATCGACGACATCGCCGCCACCACCGGGCGCGCGGTCACCGCGGCACGAGCCGCCGGCGCCGACGTGGTCGTGGTGGTCGCGCATGCGGGACTGACCTCGGGGTCGGGGCCGGGCGAAACGGTTCAAGGAATTCCGCCCGAAAGTCCGATGGCCGACGTCGCCAGGACGGTGCCGGGCATCGACCTGATCGTGTTCGGGCATTCGCACCGCGAGGTGGCCGACACCACGATCAACGGCGTCCTCTTGGTGCAGCCGCGGAACTGGGCGACCAGCGCGTCGGTCGCGTCGCTCACGGTCGTGCGCGACGGAGGGCGGTGGAGGGTCGGCGCAAAGCGCGGCGTCATCGTGCGCGCAGCAGGGCACGCCGAGCAGGCGGCGATGGTCGCGCTCGTCGACGGGGCCCACCGCGCGGGCCGCGCGTATGCAACGGCCACCATCGGAACGACCGAGACCGACTGGCGGACCGACTCGGCGCGCACCCGGGACACCCCCATCATCGATTTTGTCGGCGAAGTCATGCGCCGCGCCACGGGCGCCGACCTGGCCTCGACCGCCGTCTTCTCCACCGACGTGCGCGTGCGGCCGGGACCGATCAGCGTCGCCACGATCGCCAAGCTCTACCCGTATGAGAATTCGATTCGCGTGTTGCGGCTCTCGGGCGCGCAGGTCAAGGCGTATCTCGAGCAGAGCGCGCGCTACTTCCGTGTCACCGGCGAGGGCGCTGCCCTCCGCGCCGCGCCGGATCCGGCCTTCATCTCGTTCAACTTCGAGGTCGTGACCGGGGCGAACTACGCGATCGACCTCACGAGGCCGCCCGGCGAACGCATCACGGGCCTCGCCGTCCGCGGCCGCCCCGTCGCCCCGGGCGACTCGCTGACCATCGCGCTCACCAACTACCGCGCCAGCGGAACCGGTGGGTACGGGATGCTGGTCGGCGCCACGGTCGTCAAGGACGACCCGCGCGAGATCCGCCAGTTGCTGATTGACGAGGTCGCGCAGCGAAAAGTGCTCCGAGCGAGCGACTATTTCGTGCCTTCGTGGAGCGTCGTGCCGGCAGCGCTCGCTGCGCAGGCGCAGGCGGCGATCGGCGGCGCACCGGACTTCAATGCCGCCCGGCCCCCGGCGTCGGGGTCGGCGGCGTTGGCCGCCGCAGCGCGGCCAGGTGGTGCGGCGCCGCGCGCCGCCGTCCTGCGCATCATCTCGACGAACGACTTCCACGGCGCGCTCGAGGCGCGGCCCGATGGCAGTGCCGGGATGCGCGGCGGTGCGGCGCACGTGGCGGCGGTCATCCGCCGGATCGAACGTGAATGCGTGTCCACGTGCGCATCGGTGCTCGTCGACGGCGGCGACGCGTTTCAGGGCACGCCGGCGTCGAACGTTGCGTTCGGGCGGCCGGTCGTCGCGCTGTACAACGCCTTGGGCTATGCCGCCGCCGCCATCGGCAACCACGATTTCGACTGGGGGCAGGATACGCTGCGCGCCCGCATGCGCGACGCGAACTATCGCATGCTCTCGGCCAATATCACCGACACCGCCGGGCGGCCGGTGCCGTGGATTCCCGCCGACACCGTGGTGGTCCGCGGCGGCATCCGTGTCGGCATCATCGGCTTGTCCACGGTGCTGACGCCAAGCACGACCAAGGCGTCGAACGTGTCCGACCTGCGGTTCGGCCGCGCGGCGCCGTTCGTAGTCGCCCGGGCGCGCGACCTTCGTGCGCGCGGCGCCGACCTCGTGATCGTCATTGCCCACGCCGGGGCGTCCTGCAGCGCCGACGCCTGCACCGGCGAAATGGCCAACCTCGCGCGCGAGAGTGAGGGGACCATCGACGCGATCGTCGGTGGTCACACGCACACGGAGTTCGGCGCGGTCATCGCGGGAGTGCCCGTGATCCGCGCGCGGTCCAGCGGCCGTGGCGTGGCCTACGTGGATGTGCCGCTGGAGCGCTCGGCCCGCACGACCCTCACGCCCCGGTTCGAGTTCGTCGCCACCGACTCGATCGTTCCTGACCCCGAAATCGCCCGGCTCGTCGCCGACGCGACGGCGCGCGTGAAATCGATCGTCGAACGCCCGATCGCCACGGTGGCCGAAACGATGCGCCGCGGCGGACCGCAGTACGCCCTCGGGAACCTGATCGCCGACGCGCAGCGCGCGGCCACCAGGGCCGATATCGCCGTGATGAACAACGGCGGGATTCGCACCGACCTGTGGGCCGGCCCGGCGACATACGGATCGCTGTTCGAGATTGCACCGTTCGGCAACCTGCTCCTGCGTATCACGGCGAGCGGCGACGCAATACGACGGTACTTCGAAAACGCCGTCTCGGGGCGCAACGTGTTCATTCACATCAGCGGTGCGACAATCCGCTTCGACCCGTCGAAGCCGGCGGGGAGCCGGCTGGTGGACGTCGAGATCGGCGGGGCGCGGCTCGATCCGGCCCGCACGTACACGATCGCGATGAGCGACTTCATGGCGACCGGCGGAGACGGGCTCGCGCTCGGGGGCTCCGACGCCCGGACCGAGGCGCTGGGGATTGTGGACCTCGACGCGCTCATTGCCTACGTCCAGTCCCGCCCGGGTGGCGTGGTCCGGCCCGATTCCGCGCCGCGCATCGTGGCCGTTCCCTGATGGGCGAGCCGGCAACGCTCCGGGCGTTCGTCAACGGCGCGGGCGTGGACGTGGCGCGCGGCGCGACGCTTCTCGATGCCGTGCGGGCAGCGGACAGCGCCCTCGCCGCCGCCGTGGAGAACGGCACCCGCGCCATTGCCGACAGCCGTGGCCTGGTGGTGCCGGGTGATACGCCCGTGACCGGCGGTGCCGTGCTTCGGGTTGTCTCGGCAGGCGCCAGGCGCGCCGAACCGCCGCCCGGGTGAAACCGCTCACGCGAGAGCTGCTCCGCCGGCTCCCGAAAGCGGAGCTCCACTGCCACCTCGATGGCTCAGTTCGCGCCGCGACACTCCTCGACCTCGGGCGCGAGTACGGCGTGGCGATGCCGGCGACGTCGCCGGAAGCGCTCGCGCTGCACATGTGGGTCAAGGACGCGCGCCACCTGGAAGACTACCTCACGCGGTTCGACGTGACGCTTGGCGTGCTCCAGCGCGCGGAAGCCCTCGAGCGCGTCACGTATGAACTGCTCGAGGACGCGCACGCAGAGGGCGTTCGGTACATCGAGATCCGGTACTCGCCGGTGCTCAACACGCGTGGCGGCCTGACGCTCGACGAGGCCGTGGCCGCACCGAGGCGCGCCGTCGAGCGTGCGGAGCGGAATCTGGGCATCCGCGCCGGGCTGATCGTGTGCGCACTCCGCCACCTGCCGCCTTCCGTATCCCTCGACCTGGCGCGGCTCGCCGTGGCGCACGCCGGCAGCGGGGTCGTCGGCTTCGACCTGGCCGGCGGCGAGGCCAACAACCCGGCCACCCCGCACGCGTCGGCGTTCAGGCACGCCCGCGAGCACGGCCTCCACTGCACCTGCCACGCCGGCGAAGGCGCGGGCGCGGAATCCGTGCGCGAAGCGATCGACGTATGCGGCGCGATGCGCGTCGGACACGGCACCCGGATCGCCGAAGACCCCCGACTGATGGATGAGATCGGCGAGCGCGGCATCGCCATCGAGGCGTGCCTCACCAGCAACGTGCAAACCAGGGCGGCGGCAAGCTACGAGTCGCATCCGGTGCGCACGTATCTCGAGCGCGGGCTCAAGGTCAGCCTCAACACCGACAACCGGCTGATGAGCTGCACCACGCTGACCGATGAGTACCACCACGCGGTCACGGCCCTGGGGCTCGATCTCGACGCGGTGTGCCGAATGGCCCTCGCGGGATTTGAGTCCGCATTCCTCCCTGCCGCGGATCGTGCGCGCCTGGTCGCCGACGCCGACGCGGCGATCTCGGCGTTCAAGCGTGACGTCGAGGCGTCGCAATGACCTCGGGTCAACGCATCAGTGCGGTCCCCGTCGCGGCCTCTGACGACCCGTGGGGCGCCGAAGCGGCCCGCACCGCCGCGGACGTCGTCCGCCGCGCCGTCGGAGCGCGTGAGCCGGTCGCGGCGGTCATCCTGGGGTCAGGCCTCGGCGACGTCGCGGCGCGCATCGCCGACGTCCGAACCATTCCGTATTCGGCCGTCCCCGGCTTCTCCGCCACGGCGGTACCCGGCCATGCGGGCAAGGTCATGTGCGGAACCCTCGCCGGACGCGAGGTCGTGGCGCTCGCGGGGCGCTTTCATATGTATGAAGGGCATCCGGCCAGGGCCGCGGCATTCCCCGTGCGCGTGATGCACGCGCTCGGCGTCCGCGTGATCTTCGCCAGCAACGCGGCGGGTGCGCTCAATCCCGCGCTCGAGCCCGGCGACCTCGTGTTGATCGACGACCAGATCAATCTCACTGCGCAGAACCCGCTCACGGGCCCCGTCGAGCCCGGTGACCGACGCTTTCCCGACATGTCGGCGCCGTATTCCCCGCGCCTGCAAGCACTGGTTCAGGCCGCCGCCGGCCCGGGAGACCTCAAGCGCGGCGTGTATGTGGGGCTGATGGGACCGGCGTACGAAACGCCGGCCGAAGTGCGGATGCTGGCGGCGCTCGGCGCCGACCTCACCGGAATGTCCACCGTCGCCGAGGCGATCGTAGCGGCGGCGCTTGGCGTCGAGTTCGTGGCCGTAAGCCTCGTCACCAACGCCGCCGCCGGACTCACCGGAGCGCCGGTCAACCACGCCGAGGTCGTCGAGGTGGGGCGCGGGGCATCGGCGCGCTTCGGCACGCTGCTGGAGCAGTTCATCGCGCGGCTCTAGGCCCGCGGTCGCTACGGTTTCGAGCCGGGCGGCGGGCTGGGAGGCAGGGACGCCAGGCGTCGCTTGAGCGCCTGAAAGTTCGGCGAGTCCTTCGTCAGGCCGCGCAGTTGCTCGGGCGGATACTGCGCGATCAGTGCCTGGGTCGCCGCGATCCGGCTCTCCTCGACAGGATGGGACAGGAAGAAGGTCTCGACGCCGGCGGGTCGCTCCTTTCGCTCATCCAGGAGGATCCGGAACATCTGCGGAATTCCGGCCGGGTCGATCCCGGCGCGGACGAGCGTCTTCACCCCTTCGGCGTCGGCCTCGGCTTCGTCGTCGCGGCTGAACTTCGCGAACACGCCGCCGGCGGCAAGGTTGATGCCGGTCTGCGCGATTCCGCTGTTGCACACGTTCGTGAGAATGCACCCCAGGGTCACGCCGATGTTGGCGCCCTGCGCCTTCTGCATCTGCTTGATGCTGTGGCGCCGGGTGATGTGGCCGATTTCATGGCCGAGCACGCCCGCCACCTCCGACATCGTCGCCGCGCGCTCGATCAATCCGCGGTTGATGAAGACGTAGCCGCCCGGAATTGCGAACGCGTTGAACTCCTTGGCATCCACGACGTGGAAGTGCCACGTCAATGACCGGTCGTCCGTCACGCTGGCGAGCGAGTCGCCCAGGACGTTGATGTAGCGAACCACTTCGGCGTCGCGGACCAGGGGCAGCTGCTGGGCCACCTGCGCTGCGTATTCGCGGCCCATGTCGACTTCGCGCTGCTGAGACACGGCGCACGCGGCGGCAGAAAGCGTCGCGAGCACGATCGCCGCGCGGCGCGCCAGCGGCCCCATCTCGTGCGCGGGGCCGCGGCGGGGTGCGGGTAACGCGTACCGCCACCCGTGCGTCCTCTCGTTGGCCGGTGTGTATTGGATCATCTTTGGAGTGTAATGCCTCTCGATTCCGACGCGGCGGCGAGCCGCTTGTTAACCCTCGCCAGGGACCTCAGGCGTCGCAAGGCGCGCGAGCGCAATTCGCTCTTCGTCGCCGAGGGCGCGCGAACCGCCGAGGAACTGGTGCGCGCCGGGATTCCGGTGCGCGGCGCGCTCTTCACCGACGCGTCCGCGTCGCCCGATCGGCGCGCGCCGATCATCGACGCGCTCCGGCAGCGCGGCGTGCCAATGGCCACGGTCAGCGAGAAGGATTTCCGGTCGGCGTCGGACACCGAGAACCCGCAGGGCATTCTCATCGTCGCCGAGGTGCCCGAGCGTGACGTGGCGACGCTGGCCCCGGCCGACCTCACGCGCGTGCTCGTGCTCGACGCCATCCAGGATCCCGGCAATGTCGGCACGCTCATTCGAACGGCCGCCGCGCTCGGGGTTCGCAGTGTCGTCGCCCTCAAGGGCACGGCAGATCCGTGGAACGCCAAGGTGGTGCGCAGCGCGGCGGGGGGACACTTTCACGTGATCGTGACCAGTGCGGACCTCGATGCGCTCACGGCGGTGCTTCGCGCCGCGGCCGTTCCCCTGTGGGGCGCCGACGTCGCGGGGACTCCCGTCGGATCGGCCTCCGCGCCGGAACGGCTTGCCCTTGCCGTCGGCAACGAGGGTGCCGGGCTGACGCCGGCCGTCCGCGCGGCCGCCGATGCGCTCGTCGCGCTCCCAATGGCGGCCGGCGTCGAGTCGCTCAACGTCGGCGTGGCCGCCGGAATCCTCCTGTTCGCCCTCGGACGATGAGCACCACCTTCGCGCTGCTTGTCTTTTTCGTGGGCGCGAGCGTCGGCTCGTTCCTGAACGTCTGCATCCTGCGCTGGCCGGCCGAGGAGTCAGTCGTCCGGCCGCGGTCGCGATGCCCGCGCTGCGGCAACGCGCTCGCGTGGTATGACAACGTGCCGGTCATCTCCTGGCTGGTGCTGCGCGCGAAGTGCCGGAGCTGCAGCCTGCCGATTTCCGCCCTCTACCCGTCCGTCGAGGCGGCGACGGGTCTCATATGGATCGCGGCGGCGTGGTACGCCGGGCCCACCTTGCTCGCGCTCCGCCTCGCCGTGTTCGCCTCGATCCTGCTCGGGATCGCGATCACCGACCTCCGAGCCTACGTCATTCCAGACGGGTTCACCGTCACGGGGCTGCTGTTTGTCGGGGCCACGAGCGTCGCCGGGGTGTTCGTCGGCGAGCAGTATCCATTTGCAGGTCCAATCGACGCGCTGTTCGGCGCGTGCGTCGGCGCCGGCGCCATCGCGATCGTGGGATGGCTTGGTGAGGTGGTCCTCAAGAAGGAGGCCATGGGGTTCGGCGACTCCACCCTCATGGCGATGGCCGGCGCGGCGCTCGGCTCGGGTCGTGCGCTGCTGACGGTGCTGCTCGCTGCGGCGATCGGCGCCGTCGTGTTCGTGGCAGTGGTGATGCCGATCGGGTGGCTCCGCGCACGGGCGCGGGGAGAGGCGTTCGAGACCCCGCTTGTGCCATTCGGTGTATTCCTTGCGCCCGCCGCGATGGTCGCGTTGCTTTGGGGTGACGCGCTCCTGGGCTGGTATATCGGGCGCCTGACCGGGTAGCGCGCTGGCGCTTGCGCCACCGCGCATCCCCTTCCTCGCAGGGATCTCCACGTGACTGGTCGCGCCCGGGTCGTCTACACGGCCATTGCCGCACTCGCCGCCGCACCGCTCCTTGGCGGCTGCCAGGCCGAGCCGCAGGCCTTTCCCGGCCCGTACGGGGCGCAAGTCGCCCGCGCCATTCCGCAAGTGGAGTCGGCAACGGGGCTCAAGTTCAAGGCTCCGCCGAAGGTGGAGATGCGCTCGCGCGCCGAGTTGCGCGAGTTCCTCCAGGCGAAGTTCGACGAATCGCAGCCCGCCCTCGAGCTCGCCGGTCAGGAACGCGCGTACAAGCTCCTTGGCGTGATCCCGGACACACTCGACCTCCGGTCGTTTCTGCTGGCGCTCCTCTCCGAGCAGGTGGTTGGTTACTACGACCCTGCCACAAAAGTCCTCTATGTGGTCGGCGATGGTCCGGAAGGTGCGGCCACGTCGCCCGAAATCGTCAACGTGACGATCACGCACGAACTGATCCACGCATTGCAGGACCAGTACCTGCCGCTCGACTCGGTGACGAAGTCGCGCACCGAGAACGATCGGACGATGGCCGCGCAGGCGATGATCGAGGGGCAGGCGACGTACGAACAGCTGAGTGTCATGCTGGGAGGCGGCAACATGTTTGCCCGCATGCCCGGCGGATGGGACAGGGTACGACAGATGATCCGCGACTCCCAGGGGGCCATGCCGGTGCTGGGGAACGCACCGGTGTTCATCCAGGAGACGTTGCTGTTTCCGTATTTGAGTGGCGCGGAGTTCGTTCGGCAGTTCAAGGAAAAGCGGCCGGGGCAGTCCGTGCTCGATTTCGTCCCGGCTTCCACCGAGCAGTTGCTGCACCCGGATCGCCTGCTCGACTCGCTGGATGTGCCGCTCTCGGTGGTGCTCCCGCGGCCGTCGGGCGGAACGCTCGTGTACGACAACAGTCTGGGCGAGTTCGAGACCCGCCTGGTGCTGCATCAGCAATTGAAGCACGTCGAAACCGCGTCGCGCGCGGCGGCAGGCTGGGGTGGTGACCGGTATGTGGTGGTGAATACGCCGCGTGGTGCGGGGATCACCTGGGTTTCCGTCTGGGACTCGCCGTTCGAGGCGGCCGAGTTCAGGTTCGCGCTGGTGCAGGCGATCGAGAAGCGGCTTGACCTGAAGCCGGGGACGGCCTCGGGTGCGGTACTGCAGTTTGCTGGAAAGGGGCGGAGCATCGAGGTCGCCACCGCCACGATCCAGGGGCATCCGGCGGTGATCTACACGGACGTGCCGGCCGGCGCGTCCACGCGGCTCATAGATGTGCCGATGGTGCGGGTGAGCCCGGCACGGTAGGCGGAGGAATGGCATGACGACGCGCATGGTGGGGCATATCGGATCGGGGACACGGGCGCGGCGCGCGGCGCTGGCCGCCGGCGTGGCCTTGTTGGCCACGGGATGCATCGAATGGGAGCAGACCCTCGCCTCCGAACGCCCGACGATCGCGAACTACGTCTCGGCGGTCGAGACGCTGAATGGCGACGCCAAGGCCCAGCTGCGGACGGGCGCCCCCAACACGGCGGCAGGCGTCCCGATCGTCACGGCGCCGATTCCCGAACTCATCCTCCTCGGTGGCACGATCCAGGTCACGGCGTCGTCCGCCACGGAATTCACGAAGGTGGCGGTCGCAATACCTGATCTCGAGGACTACTGGGAACTCACACTGCCGGCGCCGACGACGTCGGCACAGATCCTGATCGTGTTCAGTCAGGTCGTTCCGGTGCCGGTCTTCCAGCTGCGTCTCGCCGGATCGGCGGGCGGTGCGTATGGCGCCTTCCAGAACTCGCCGATCAGCATGATCTCGGTGGGCACAGGCGACGTCCAGGTGAACATCACCTGGGATTCACGCGCCGACGTCGACCTGCACGTGGTGGATCCCCTCGGTGAGGAACTGTACTGGGCCCACAAGACCGCCGTGTCCGGGGGCCAGCTCGACCTCGACTCGAATGCCGGGTGCGGCTCCGACGGGCCGCGCGCGGAAAACATATTCTGGGCCAGCGGACTCATCGCGCCGCGCGGCGAATACGTCGTGCGCGTGGACTACTGGTCGAACTGCTCCGAGGTCAAGACGAACTACGTCGTCACCATCAACGCGCGCGGGAAGCCGCCGCAGGTGTATACCGGCGTCTTTACCGGACCCGGGGACGGCGGTGGCAAGGGAAGCGGCCGCGCGATCACGACGTTCACGTACTGACGCAACGGCAAGTCGGCGTTGACCGGGGGAGGGCGAAGGCGACGCCCTCCCCTTCGCCGTTCACCCCAGCAGGCGCCCCACGGCAAACGTGGTCAGGCCGATGATCGCGCCGAGGACGTAGCCCAGGTACACAATCACGTCGAGCTCGCGCTGCGTCACGTTGCGGACCAGCTCTTCGACGCGCTGCGTGCTGAACCCGAGGACTTTCCGCTCGACCATCCCTTCGACGTCGAGCGTCTCGAGGAATCCGGGCACCTGCGCAACGAACCAGTCCCACAGTGCCGGTGACGCCACGGACGCCATCCGCGCGGCGGCGTCCGGCGGGAGCCAGCGTCCGATGCGCCCGATGGGCTTCTCGAGCACCGCCCGCGCGACGCCGCCGGTCGCACCGACAGCGAGCTGGGCGGCGCGGGGCGAACGGACGGCATCGAGCACCCATCGCACGATCTCTTCGTCACTGACCGGCGCCAGCACATCGCCCCAGGTGCGCGATTCGGCTTTCGCGAGCGCATCGTGCACGGTCCGTTCCACGAACGCCCGCGTGCGCTCGGCACCGGCGATCCGGAGCACCACGTCGCCGAGCCGTGCGCGAGCGGA
>CAZLAU010000037.1:0-8059 GCA_964557615.1 uncultured Gemmatimonas sp. | reverse complement strand
TTCGCGTCCATCGAGTCGCGCAGCCCGGCCGTGTGCAGTTCGTGCACGATGTCCTGCGCCGTGAGCAGCCGCTCGCCGACGGTGCGGCCGATGCTCTTCGCGAGGCGCGCCTTGTTCTTGGGAATCGCACCGTGGAAGCCGAAGCGCTTGTCGTGCGGATGGAACAGCATCCACACCGCGACGGCGTTTGTGATGCCGCCGGCGATCGTGCCGACGGCCATGTTGAGTGCGAGTTCCGCCCAGAACCCCGTCAGCGCGGCCACGCGTCGTCGTGTGCCGCCGGGTCATCCGCGCGGGCGCGCACGTTCGGCTCATCCGTGGGTCGGTCGGCATCGCGCGTGATCGAGAGCGGCGCGAGCAGCATCCGGTCGATCACGTCGTCCATCGATCGCGTCAGGGTCACGCGCATCTGGTCGCGCACCGCGCCGGGGAGCCCGCGGAGGTCCTTTTCGTTGGCGGCCGGCAGCACGACCTCGCGCAAGCCGGCGCGATAGGCGGCGAGGATCTTCTCCTTCACCCCGCCGATCTCCAGCACCTTGCCGCGCAGCGTCACCTCACCGGTCACTGCCACGTCGCGGCGCACGGGCCGTCGGCTCATCACGCTTGCAATCGCCAGTGTCACCGCCACGCCGGCGCTCGGCCCGTCCTTGGGGACCGAGCCTGCCGGAAAGTGGATGTGCAGGTCGGTCGCCTTCATCTCGGCATCTTCGATCCGGAGCGCGCGCGCCATGGATCGTACGTACGAGCATGCCGCGTCCACGGATTCGCGCATCACGTCGCCGAGCTGCCCGGTCACGTGCAGCTTGCCCGTACCGGGCATTCGCAACGCCTCGATCGTCATCAGTTCGCCGCCGTTGGCCGTCCACGCGAGCCCGGTCACGGTTCCGACCTCGGGATCCACCTCGGCCGCGTCGGCCGCGTACCGCGGAGCACCGAGCACATCGTCGATCCGCGCGGCGTCGACCACCCACGCGCCATCCTCACCCTGCGCCTTCCGGCGGGCGCGGCGGCGCATCACGGCGGCAAGATTCCGCTCGAACCCGCGCAGTCCCGCTTCGCGGGAGTATCGGTTCGAGATCGTCGAGAGCGACTCGTCTGTGAACTGCAGGTCGCGATCCGTGATGCCGTGCTCGGCGAACAGCCGGGGGAGCAGGTAGCGCCAGGCGATTTCGACCTTCTCCTCGACGGTGTAGCCCGCAATGCGGATCACTTCCATGCGGTCGCGCAGCGGGGCAGGAATGTCGAGCAGGTTGTTCGCCGTGCAGATGAACAGCACCCGCGAGAGGTCGAACGGGATGTTCAGGTAGTGGTCCACGAACGACGCGTTCTGCGAGGGGTCGAGGACTTCCAGCATCGCCGCCAGCGGGTCACCGCCGGGTCCCCCGCCGGCCATCTTGTCGATCTCGTCGATCATCAGCACGGGATCCTTGGCCTGCGCACGTCGCATCGCCTGCACGATCAGTCCCGGCATCGACCCGACGTACGTGCGGCGATGGCCGCGCACCTCGGCCTCGTCGCGCACGCCGCCAACAGAGATCCGGTAGAACGCGCGCCCGATGCTCTCGGCGATCGCCTCGCCGAGCGACGTCTTGCCCGTGCCCGGCGGCCCGACAAAGCAGAGAATCGGCCCGTGCGGGTCGCGGCCTCCTTCGCCGAGCAGCTTGCGCACGGAGAGGTACTCCAGGATCCGTTCCTTGGCCTCGTCGAGCCCGTAGTGCCGGTCGTCGAGCGCCGCCTCAACCCGGTCCAGCGGGATCTCGGAACTCCCCGTCGTCGTGCTCCACGGCAGGGCGAGCACCCACTCGAGGTAGTTGCGCAGCACCTGGTACTCGCTGGACGCCGTCGGCAGCGCGCGCAATCGCTCCGTTTCCCGCCGCGCTTCCCGCTCCACCGCGTCAGGCAGCGCGGCGTCCGCGATCTGCCGCATGATGGTGTCGGCATCCGAATCGGCGGGGTCGCGCTCGCCGAGCTCGGCCCGGATCGCCTGCAACTGTTGACGGAGGAAGAACTCCCGCTGGTGCTGCTCGACACTGACGTTCGTGCGCCGATCCATCTCCTCGATAACCTGGGCCCGCGCCACTTCCTTCTCGAGGCGCGCGGCGATTCGGTCGAGGCGGTCGCCGGCGTCGAGGCACTGCAGCAGTTCATCGCGCTCACTCACGCGCAGGTTCGCGCCCGCGGCCGCCACGTCGGCCGCGCGTCCCGGGTCCGCGGCGTGACGGGCGACGAGGCCGGCAAGTTCGGCGGGGAAGCGTTCGTCAAGCTCCGCGAGCGCTTCAGCGGCCCTCGCGATCCGGTCGAGCGAAGGGCGGGCCGCCGCGGCGTCCGGTATCGCGTCGTCCACGCCGGCGAGCGCCGCAACGGGATACGGCTGCCGCCGGGTCAACGCAACCATGCGCACGCGCGCGACCCCTTCGAGGGTGACTTGCGTCGTGTCCGCGCCGGCCGCGACGCGGTCGCGCACCCGCGCCAACACGCCGATGCGGCCGACCAGTCGCGTGGCATCGGTGGCGCCGTGTCCGCCGGCCACCGCGACCACCACCATGCCATCCACCGCATCGAGGGCGTTCAGGGCTGCGAGGTTTTCGGCTGACCCGACCTGAACGCCAATGCGTCCGTGCGGGAAGACAACCGTGCTCCGGAGCGCGAGTAGCGGCAGCTCGTCGGGAATCCGCGGCGTCGGATGCACTGGCACGAACTGCAACCTAGTGCGCGCGCGTTCCGGCTTCTACTGCGACGGGGAACCGCGGAGATTCGCGGAAGGCTGCACGGAGATTCGCGGATATGGCGGCACCACTGAATGGTGAACCGCCACGACAATGGCGGTGTGATTGTTCCCCCAGTTGTTGCGGTTGCAGTATCCGCGGATCTCAGGGTCGCTTTCCGCGGACCTCCGCGGCTCCGCCGTTGTCGTGAGACGGCCACACGCCGCGCCGCTAGATTGGTGCAAATGTTCGATGAACTGCAGGAAAAACTCAGCGCCACGTTCGCGCGCCTGCGCGGTCGCGGCGTCCTCAATGAATCCGACATCAAGGAAGGGCTGCGCGAAGTCCGCCGCGTCCTCCTCGAGGCCGACGTCAACTTCCAGCTGTCGCGCGAGTTCCTCGAACGCGTCGAGCAGAAGGCCGTCGGGGCCATGCAGGTCAAGTCGGTCTCACCGGCGCAGCAGCTCGTCAAGATCGTCTACGACGAGCTCGTCACGCTGCTGGGGGAGCGTCGCGAAGGCCTCAAGCTCTCCAGCGTCCCGCCGACGGTTGTGATGCTCGTCGGGCTCCAAGGGTCGGGCAAGACCACGACGGCAGCCAAGCTCGCGCGCAAGCTGAAGGGCGAGGGCCGGCAGGTTCGCCTCGTGGCGCTCGACGTGTACCGGCCCGCCGCCATCGACCAGCTGGAAACGCTGGGCCGCGACCTCGACATCCCGGTCTTCGCCGATCGCTCGTCGAACGACGTCGAACGCATCGCGCGCGCCGGCCTCGACGTTTCCCGCCGCGAACGCGACCGGGTGGTCATCCTCGACACGGCGGGCCGCCTGCAGATCGACGACGACATGATGGCCGAACTTCGCCGCCTCAAGGCTGCCGTGCATCCCGACGAGATACTGCTCGTTGCCGACGGCATGACCGGTCAGGAGGCGGTGAAGATCGCGCAGGGATTCGACGCGTCGCTCGGGGTGACCGGAGTGATCCTGACCAAGCTCGACGGCGACGCGCGCGGCGGCGCCGCCCTCTCGATCTATGGCGTCACGGGGAAGCCGATCAAGTACATCGGTACCGGCGAGAAGGTCGATGCGCTGGAGGAGTTCCACCCCGACCGGATGGCGGGCCGCATACTCCAGCAAGGCGACGTCGTTTCGCTCGTCGAGAAGGCCCAGGCCTCGATGGACGCCGACGCGGCCAGGAAACTCGAGAAGAAGGTCCGCAAGGAGGGGCTCGACCTCCAGGACTTCCTCGGCGCGATGAAGCAGATCCAGCGCATGGGTCCGATCGAGGGCATCCTGCGGATGATGCCCGGCGTGAACGCGAAGATGCTCAAGCAGGTCAACGCAGACCCAAAGCGCCTCAAGCACGCCGAGGCCATCGTCCTTTCAATGACCCCGGCCGAGCGGAAGAAGCCGGAAATCCTCAACGGATCGCGCCGTGCCCGCATTGCCAAGGGGAGCGGCCGGCCCATCAGCGACGTCAATCGCCTGCTGGATCAGTTCCGGGACATGCAGAAAATGATGAAAAAGGCCGCCCAGGGGGGCGGGAGGATGCCGCCCGGGATGTTCGGTCGCTAACTTGTTCCCCGTGGTACCGGGTGCGGTCCGCGACTTCCGCGGATCCGCGATGAGCCCGCTGGCCGTACGCTACTCCCTACCGAGGATCGTCCATTGGCAGTCCGTATCCGTCTGCGCCGAACCGGGCGCAAGAACTCCCCGTCCTACCGTATCGTCGTCGTTGATGGCCGCGCTCCCCGCGAAGGAGAGTACATCGAGGCCATCGGGCAGTATGCGCCGCGCGGCGGCGACAAGGCGCTCAACCTCCTGAACGATCGCGCGCTGTATTGGCTCGACAAGGGCGCCCAGCCGAGCGACACCGTCCGCTCGTTGCTGCGTCGCGCCGGCGTGATGAAGGCGCGCCACGAGGCCCGTCTTGCGAAGAAGCTCGCCGGCGCCGCGGTGCCGGTGTCCGAAGCCTGACCGACGCACTCGCCGTCGTCGGCCGGGTGCGCAAGGCATTCGGCCTGAAAGGCGAGTTGTTTGTCGCACCCGTCACGAACGAGCCGGCCGAGGTGTTCTCGGCCGGCCGCGTCGTTTCGGTCGACGGGCGGGAGTGGACCGTCGAGCGGAGCCGCCCGTTCAAGGACGGGTGGCTCGTCAAGTTCACCGGCGTCGACGACAAGACGTCGGCTGATCTCTGGCGCGGGCTGACGCTGCGCGTCCCGTTTGCGGAGCTGTCGCCGCCGTCTGGCAACGAGGTGTACCTGCATGAGCTCACCGGGATGCGTGTTCGCGACGAGCCGCACGGCGAGATCGGCGCCGTGGCCGGATGGTACGAACTGCCGCAGGGGCTGGTCCTCGAAGTTCGCGGCCCGCAGTGGCGCGCGGACGTTCCGTTCAACGATGCGTTCGTCACGCGCGTGGACCGCGAGCACCGCGTGATCGACCTCGTCCTGCCCGACGGGCTGCTCGAACCGGCGGACTGATGCTCACCATTCGCGTCATTTCCATCTTTCCCGACTTCTTCACCGGACCGCTTGCGCTCTCGATTCCGGCACGGGCACGGACGGCGGGCGCGGTGGAGTATCAACTGGTCGACCTGCGCGACTACACGCACGACCGGCACCGGACCGTGGACGACGCACCGTATGGTGGCGGTCCCGGGATGGTGATGAAGCCCGAACCGTTCTTCGAGGCAGTGGAAGGAGTCGGGGCAAAGCCGCCGATCATCCTGCTGTCTCCGCGGGGGCGGCGGTTCACGCACGACGATGCCGTGCGCCTCGCCGCACTCGACGAGTTCACGCTGCTGTGTGGCCACTATAAGGACGTGGATCAGCGCGTCGCCGACCATCTGGTCACCGAGGAACTGTCACTCGGCGATTTCGTGCTTTCGGGCGGCGAACCGGCCGCGCTGGCCGTCATCGATGCCGTCGTACGCCTGCTGCCCGGGGCGATCAGCGACCTCGATAGCGCGCGGGGGGACTCGTTCTACGACGGCCGGGGGATCAGCGCCCCGAGTTACACGCGGCCGCCCGATTACCGGGGGCACAAGGTGCCGGAGGTATTGCTCTCGGGAAACCACGCGGAAATCGAGAAGTGGCGGCGGGAGCACGGCCGGTAAGCGACTGGGACTCTTGTAGTTCGTGATTTCGGGGTCTATATTTCTTGGCTCTCCGAAACTCTGGCCCGCCCTACCATGCACCCGTTCATCGAAACCCAGAAAGAGTGGACGCGCGACGTCCCTCCCTTCCGCAGTGGCGACACCCTCCGGGTCAACGTCCGCGTTCGCGAAGGCGACAAGGAGCGGCTGCAGGCATTTGAAGGCGTGTGCATCGCCCGCCGGGGTGCCGGCGTGAGCGAAACGTTCACGGTGCGCAAGATTTCCAATGGCGTGGGCGTGGAGCGCATTTTTCCCGTTCACTCCCCCATGCTCGAGAGCATCAGCGTCGTGCGCCGCGGTCGTGTGCGCCGCGCCAAGCTGTTCTACCTGCGTGGCGTGACCGGCAAGTCAGCCCGCATCAAGGAAAAGCGCGTGCGCGTGGCGGTTCCGGAAACGGGAGCGGCCGAGGCGGCCGAGTAGCAGCTGCACGGCGATGGCGCGCTGGAGCCGCATCGAGCGCGCCCTGCGCGACGGCGGCAGCCGGTTGATCGCCGGCGTTGATGAAGTGGGACGGGGCCCCCTCGCGGGCCCCGTCGTCGCTTGTGCCATCGTGATGCCGCCCGAATCGCGCGCCATCAGCGGCGTCGCCGATTCGAAGGTGCTGACCGCGCGGGCCCGCGCAAGGCTTGCGCCGGTGATCCGCGAACGGTCACTCGCGTGTGGCCTCGGCGCGGCCAGCGTGCGCGAGATCGAGCGACTCAACATCGTCGCGGCGACCACCCTGGCAATGCGGCGTGCCATCGCGCGACTGGGCGGGAACTTCGACACGCTGCTGATCGACGGCCGTCAGGTCACCGGACTCGGCGTCGAGCACGTGGCGGTGATCGATGCAGACGCCCGGTGTTATTCGGTGGCCTGCGCCTCGATAGTTGCAAAGGTCGTGCGGGACCGGCTGCTCACCGCGCTGGCGCCTCGGTACCCGCTCTATAGGTGGGACCGGAACGCCGGATATGGTACCGCGCCTCACCTGCTCGCCATCCGGCGTGCCGGGTTGACCCCGCACCATCGGGCGAGCTTCTGTCGCTCCGCCCTCGCCGGCCGCCCCGTCGCGACATCCGCGGCAACCTCGCCGTCCGGTCTGCGCGAGGCCGGGTCGCGGTAAGTCACCGCGCGAGGCCAGCCCCGCGCTGCCGTGCTTCGGGCGATCTACGGGCGCCTCGGGTTACCCGCATTGGGTCGGCTCGTCTGTTACCCGATGGAGGCTCCGGCAGGCGGTCTGCTTGCTTGACGGTGCGTTCAGGATATCGTAGCTTTTTCAGGCGCCGACAGTCATCGGCGCATCTGGAAAAGAGGCCGATTCGGGCAGGGGAGCTTCCCGTGAAAACGGGGTTGCTGTCCAGCCCGAAGTGTGCCATCTTTCTCAGATTAGCCCGCAGTGCGTTTTCACTCCATGGAGGTAGCATGAAAGTCCTTCGTTCTTCTCTTGTCGCCGCCGTAGCGATTTTCGCTGCCGCGTGCGGTGACAAGGTCACGGTAGCCGGCCCGCCGACGACCGACACCACGCCGAAGGTGAATAGCGTGGCAGTCGCTCCGGCGACCGCCACCATGTCCATCGGTCAGTCGGTTTCGTTCACGGCCGTGGTTGACGTCAGCAATGGCGCCGCCACGACGGTGACGTGGTCGTCGAGCGACGCCTCCAAGGTGTCGGTCACGGCTGCTGGTGTTGCTTCGGCTGTTGCCTCGACCCCTGGCGTTGCGATCTGCGCCACGTCGACGGTTGACGCGTCGAAGAAGGGTTGCGCCTCGGTGGCCGTGACGGCCGCCACGCAGGTGATCCCGGCCACCGTGCAGATCCAGTCGGTGACGACTGGCGCCGCCGGTCAGCCGTCGATCCCGGCCGCCGGCGCCGCCGGCCTCATCGATGTCCGCCTGAACGTTGCCCCGGGCAACCAGACGGTCTCGAAGGTCGTGCTGGTCGTTGGTGGCGTGCGCATCGACTCGCAGGTCTTCACGGCCGCGCAGTCGGCGGCGCTTCGCTATGCGGCCGACGAGGCTGCGGCGAACCAGGCCACCTTCCCGCTGATCGTTTTCCAGATCAACACGGCGGCCTACAACACGACGACGGGCGTCCCGACGTTCACGAACGGCCCGAAGACGATCTCGGCGCAGCTCTTCACGTCGGGTTCGACCACGGCCGCGACGGCCACGGCGCAGACGTCGGTGCTCTTCACGAACGTTGACGGCTGGCACGCGACGGTCTC
>CAZLAU010000036.1:17584-22486 GCA_964557615.1 uncultured Gemmatimonas sp. | reverse complement strand
CTACCGCGGGCGCCGGTGCGGGTCCAGCCGCCGGGGCCGGCGTGGACGACGACGTGCATGACGCGACCGCGACGAGTGCGGTCAGGAGGGCGAGTGGCGAGCGTTGGCGCATGGAAATTCCCTGGGTGAACGGCGGCGGAAACGGAGGAACCCGCAGAAAATGCAACACGAATGCTGTCCCGGCGAGCCCGTCCCCCGCCGGACGCGCGGGAGCGGTGCCGCCGGCCCGATCTGTTACTGGCGTGGCGGCCTGCCGAGCGGCGCTCCCTGCGGGATGGCCGCGCCGTCGTGCCGCGGCTCGCTGGCGCCGAAGTGCATGCCCTTGCCGTTCGACATCACGGCCTGTCCGTATCCGAACTGGTCCGTGGCGCGCCCGACTTCGACCTGGACGTCGTGGCCCAGCGCCTTCAGTTCGGCGATGACCTGTGCCGGGACCGACGCTTCGATCTGCACGTCGCATCCGGCAAAGGTCCGCTTGGAGAAGCGCGCTGCCTCGAGCGCCTCCTGAATGTTCATGCCGAAGTCGGCGATGTTGCTGACGAACTGCGCGTGCGCCTGCGACTGGTTCCATCCGCCCATGATGCCGAATCCGATCTTCACGTCGCCGCGTTCCATGAACGCCGGGATGATGGTGTGCAGCGGCCGCTTGCGTGGTGCGATGGTATTGGGCTGCCCCTTCTCGAGCGTGAAGAGCCCGCCCCGATTGTGCAGCACGAATCCCGTGCCGGGGGCCACGAGCCCCGAGCCAAACGCCGAGTAATTGCTCTGGATGAGCGACACGATGTTGCCATCCTTGTCGATCGCGCTCAGGTAGATGGTCTCACTCTCCCCCTGCTCGATGCCGGCGAGCGCGACGGGTTCGACCGTGCACGCCGCCTTGGCCGGGTTGATCAGCTTCGCGCGCGCGTCGGCGTTGGCGGAGCTCAACAGCTGGGCGACCGGAAGCATCGAGAACTTCGGGTCGCCGATGTACTTCAGCAGGTCGGCGTACGCGAGCTTCTTGGCTTCGATCTCGACGTGCATCGCCTTCGTGCTGAGGAATCCGTACTCGGCGATCGGGTGGCGGGCCATGATATTGAGCATCATGAGGGCCGCCATGCCCTGGCTGTTGGGCGGCAGCTCGTGCACCGTCCAGCCGCGGTAGTCGGTCGTGATCGTGTTCACCCACTCGGGAGCGAACTCCGTCAGGTCGGCGGCGGTCATCGTGCCGCCCTCTCCCTTGATCGTCGCGAGCATCGCCTGGGCTGTCGGTCCTTCATAGAATCCCTTCGCGCCGTCCTTTGCGATGCGCTTCAGCGACGTCGCATAGTCCGGGTTCCGGAACTCCTCGCCGGCGCGCGGCGCCTTGCCGCCCGGCGTGAAGGTCTGCTTGAAGGCGTCGTTCGACTGCTTTCGCTCGGCGGGCGCCCACAACCGGGCCGTCACCTCGCCGACCGGGAATCCGTTCTCCGAGTAGTAGATCGCGGGCGCCAGGATCTCGGCAAAGGACATCGTGCCGAACCTGGCGCGCAGTGCGTCCCATCCGGCAATCGCGCCGGGCACGGTCACCGACCAGACACCACTTTGCGGCATGCGCCCGTTGGCCGACTTCGAGGCCACGAGCTCGGCGGTGACACCGGTTGCGGCCCACCCACTGGCGTTCAGCCCGTACACCTTGCCGGTCTTCGCTTCGTACACGATCGCGAAGAGGTCCCCGCCGATGCCGTTCATCATCGGCTCGGTCAGCCCGAGCGTCGCGTTCGCCGCGATCGCGGCGTCGATGGCGTTGCCGCCAGCTTCGAGGATCTGCGCCCCAGTGGCCGACGCAAGGGGCTGGCTCGATGCGACGATGCCGAGTTTCGTGGCAACCATCGAGCGTCCCGGAACGACCAGTGGGGGCTTCACGCTGTCGCGCCTCGCGCCTCGGCCGCCCTGGGCCGCGAGTAGAGCGGAGGTGCCAAGGTGCAGTGCGGCGATCGCGGCCAGGCAGCCAGATCCCACGGAACGAACGTGCGCCATTGCGGATAGTCCGGTGAGAAGTTCATTAGAGAAGCTAGGATTTCGCGCCGTACCCGGCAAACCGGCTCATCCCACGGAGTCGGACACGGCGAACCGGATGGTGAGCACGGAGGCCCGGATGAATAACGGACAGCACCCGTTTGTTGCTGGCCACAGGCGTTCACGGCGAGAGTTCCTGGTCGCGGCGGCTGCTGCGGGAGGCGCGGGACTCTGGTTCTACGCGGCCCGAGGCGGTAGCGGTGCGGAGGCAGCAACGCTGGCCACCGACGCACCGCTGGTATCGCCACCGCACGTCCCGGTCGCCGACTTCAACCCGGCCGGGGTGCACATCGGCGTGGCAAGCGTCCCGAAGGTGATCAAGGCCGACGCTGCCTGGCGCCGGCAGTTGAGCGCGCTGGAGTACGACGTCCTCCGAAAGTTCGACGACGAAATGGCGTTCAGCGGCGCCCATTGGGCCAACCACGCGGCGGGGATCTTTCGCTGCGCCGGATGCGACACGGCGGTGTTCGGCTCTGCGCACAAGTATGACTCCAACACGGGCTGGCCAAGCTTCACCAAGCCGCTTGCGCGCGAGAACGTCGTGCTGTCGAAGCGGCCGAACGGACTCGTGGCCATCACCTGCGTGCGGTGCGACAGCTTTCTCGGCGACCTGTTTGACGATGGCCCGAAACCGGACGGGTGGCGGTACTGCATCAACTCGGCCGCGCTGCGATTTGTTGGTGCCGACACGCCTCGCACGGCGAGCGCCGTCTTCGCCGGGGGGTGTTTCTGGGGCGTTGACGCCGTGTACCGGCACACCCGCGGAGTCGGCACCGTGTCGTCGGGGTACGCGGGCGGATCGGCCGAGACGGCCGACTATGAAACGGTCAGCCGCGGCGCGAGTGGTCACGCCGAAGCCGTGCGCGTCACGTACGACCCGGCCGTGGTCCCGTATGAGACGCTGCTCAAGATCTTCTTTCTCGTTGCCCACGACCCGACCCAGCTGAACCGTCAAGGGCCAGACGTCGGCCCACAGTACCGTTCGGTGGTGTTCCACGAATCCGACGCCGAGCGCATCGCCGTCGAGCGGATTGTCGCGTCGCTCACCGCGCGCAAGGTATTCCCGCGGCGCATCGTCACCGAGGTCACGCGGCTCGATCGTTTTCATCCGGCCGAGGCGTACCACCAGGACTATCTCGCGCGGCACCGCAACAGCCCCTACATCATCTACAACGATCTTCCCAAGCTCGACAGGCTTCGCATCGACTTCCCTGAGCGGTACGCCGAGCCCTGAGGGTCACGATGACACGGATCGTCCTCTTCTGATGAATCGCGGGGACACATTGCGGCGGCGCACGGAGGGCGCGCGCCGTGCGCGTTGCGGCACGGCACTTGCTACTGTCCAGCGGGGTAGAACAGTCAGGCTCAATGCCCCCGGAGGTCTCATGCTCCGTCATTTGTCAGTTGCGGTACTTGCAGGATCAGTCGTCGTCGGCCGTCCGACCACCGCAGCGGCCCAGTCCGCTGGATGCGAGGAGGCCGCCGCGCGCGTCGCCACCCGGACCTTGCCGCGCTCCGGATCGCCGGAGTGGAATGACTGGGTCACCCTCACGGGGTGCGGGTCACGCGGAGCGACCGTAATAGCGGGCGCGCTTCGCGCCGACGGTATCCGGACGGAAACCGAGCTCGGTCGCCTCGACTACCTCGCGGGAATCCTCGACGGCTGGTTCCAGCCGCAACTCGTGTCGGCGTACGACGCGGTGCTCCGCTCGCCCGACGCGTCGAACGGCATGCGGCTGCGGACGATGTGGCTGCTCAGCGGGCTCTACGCGCCGGACGTGGAAGTCGCGGGACCGCTTCAGGGCTACATGGCGTTGCGGTGTGAGCGCTATGACCGGTCCACCGCTCTTCGGGACGCTCCTGCCACGCTGCCGGCGGCGGCTTACGACCAGGCTCGCGCGGCCGTGGCGTTCGCCGGCGACGACCGGACGGTGCCCGAGTACGTGCGGACGACCGCGCGCTGCTGGGAAGCCGTGATCAGCGATGAACTGCGCCACGGCACTCGCGAGGTGCCCGACGCCGACCGTGACCGCACCGTTGTGGTGCGCGACGAGCCCGAGGTGGTCGTCGTTGAGCGGCCCGTACGCGTCGTGTATGAGTGCGGCACGCGGTTCGTGTTCTACAATGATGCCGGCTATGACCTGGCCGTCCGGTACGACGGCTTTGGCAAACGTGGTGTCCTGCGCGTCGCGCACGGTGGTCCCTACGTATGGGCCGCGGCGCGTTTCGGACCGGTGCGGTTCTGGGTCGGCGACCGTGAGGTGTGGTACACCGACGCCGTGTACCGGCCGTGCGGTGGAACCCGCGTCATCGTGGCGCCTGCGGTCCATATCTGGACAGGCTGGCACATCGGACTCGGCGTGTACGTTGGCAGCCATCGTGTGAACCGGCACGTCGTCCGCCCGGTCGTGGTCCGGCCGGTGGTTGTGCGGCCTCGCGTGACGCGGCCGGTGATCATCGTCAATCCTCGCGGAGACGACGGGCGCCACCGACCCGAGCCGTGGATTGACGGGCGCACCGGGCGTCGTGATGAGTCCCGCGACAATCCGCGCCCCGCGCCGCGGACCGGTGGTCGCGTGGACCGGGGGACGGATGAGCGTGAGGTGCGAACCGCCCAACCGCGGGGCGACGGCGGCGCGCGGCAGCCGCGGCAGCCGCCTACGCGCCAGGGAGATCGTGACGGTGGCGTCCGGCGGAGCCAGCCGTCAGCGGTGCCGGCACGGGGGGAGCAGGCCGCGCCGTCGCGCGGCACCGAAACGTCGCCGCTGCCGCGCTCGCCTCGGGCCGGTCGTGAACGATTTGCCGTTCCGCGCTCGGCTACGCCTCCAGAGCGCAACGAGAAGCCGCGTACGCGCGAGCGTTAGG
>CAZLAU010000036.1:0-17484 GCA_964557615.1 uncultured Gemmatimonas sp. | reverse complement strand
GCGGGGGCCGGTCAGCCAGACCGGCCCCCGTGCCGCGTTGGGGCGCGCCGGGCCACGTGGATGGCCACTCCGCCGAACAGGAACGTCCGGCACGCGACCAGGTCGAATCCCGCGCCGCTGAGCAGTCGCGAGAACTCGTCGCTCGACACGTGCGCCTCAATCGAGCGGGCGATGTACCCGTAGGCAACCGGCTCGCCGTGCCACCACCACCCGACGGCGTTCCCGGCCGCGCGAAGGTACGCGAGAAACGCGCTGCGCCACAGCGCGAAATCCGGACGGTAGAAATCGAGTGTCGCCAGCACGCCGCCTGGCCGAAGCACGCGGGCCGACTCGGCGATGGCGGGCGCGAGTTCGGCCGCGTTCCGGAACGCGTAGCCGGCCGTCATCAGGTCAACTGACGAGTCGTGGGCGCCGAGCGATTCGAGATCGCCCTCGCGGTATGTCACGCGCCCGGCCGTCGCGGCGTCGAGTTCCCGCGCGCGCATCCGCGCAAATGCGAGCATTTCGCGCGAGGCATCAACGCCCGTGACCTGGGCGGCCGGGCGAGCCGCGGCGACCGCGAGCGCGAGGTCTCCCGTCCCGCACGCCGCGTCCAGCACACGGGTGCAGGGCTCGACGCGCGACGTCGCGAGCCGAACGAGCTCCGACTTCCAGCGCGCGTCCATCCCGAACGAAAACAGTCTCGTGAAGTCGTCGTAGCGTGGCGCGACGAGGTCGAACATCGGCGTGACAAAGCTCCGCTTGAGCGCCGGGTCGGCCAGATGGCGTTCGAGATCGAGGTCGCGGAGGCGCCGCATCCCGGTATCTTACGGCCTCGATGACTCCCCCGGCGCATTTTGGAAATGGCGGGTCCGGTCCGGGCACGACGGCGCTCGCGCAAGCGGCGCGCGTGGACGACAGCCAGGCCGCGCCGCCGATCTGGGCGGTCGTGTTCGCCGGGGGGATCGGGTCGCGGTTCTGGCCGCTCGCAACGCCGGCGACTCCGAAGCCCGTGCTGCCGCTGGTCGGCGGGCGTCCACTCGTGGCCGAGTCGATCGACCGGCTCGATCCGCTGATTCCGGCGGATCGCGTGCTCGTGGTGACCAGCGCCGACATCGCCGACGCCGTCCGCGCCGCAGTGCCGGCGCTCCCGGCGCCGAACGTCCTGATCGAGGAGCGCCCGATCGGCACGGCAGCGGCACTGGCGTGGGGCGTCAGCGAGGTGAGCCGCCGAGCCGGGGACGACACGATGGTGTGTGCGATGCACGTCGATCTCGCGGCGGCGTTTCCTGCCGCCCTGCGCGACGCGATCCGTCGCGCGGCGCTGACCGCGTCACGCGAGCGCGCGCTGGTGACGATCGGCGTCCGGCCGTCCCGACCCGAGCCGTCGTTTGGATACATTCGCGCCGGAAGCCTGATCGGGGGAAGCGAGCCCCTCGATCGTGGCGGCGCGGCCGACGTTTCCGAATTCGTGGAGAAACCGGGGCCCGTTGCCGCGGCGGCGCTGGTGCGTGAGGGCGCGCTCTGGCACTCCGGGATGATCATCGGTTCGGCGCGCGAGTTCCGTGACGCCCTCGCGATGTACGTTCCCGAGGTATCCGGCGGGCTTCGGCAGCTGGCGTCCGGCGACGTGGCCGGATTTTCGGCGACCGCACGGCCAGTGAGCATCGAGCGTGGGCTCCTGGAACGGATTGGCAGGCTCGTCGTGATGGCGCCGGAGTTCGGCTGGGACGACATCGGCACGTGGGCCGGCTTGCGTCGCGTGCGCGAACTCGACGACACCGGCAATGGCGCACTCGGGGACGTGCATTTCGTGGATTCCACCGGCAATGTCGTGCACGCGGAGCGCGGCACCGTGGTGCTGTTCGGGGTGTCGCAGCTGCTGGTCGTGACGCGCCCGGGCATCACGTTCGTGACGACGCTGGAGCGGGCCGCCGACCTGAAACCACTGCTCGACTCGCTGCCCGGCAGCGCCCGGATCAACCCGGAGTCGCTCGGCGGCTGACCGGCAGCCTACCGCAGGTTCATCATCACGCGAATGGTGCGGCCGGGTTGCGGCAATCCGCATTGGTCGAACGCCGCCGCATTGCTGAAGTTGTCGAACGCCAGCACGGCGCGCAGCGCACGAAACAGCCCACGGTCGCGAATCGCGAATCCGCGCTCGAACGAGACGTCGGGAACGGTCTGGGCGCCAATCGTCACGTCGGCACCGGTTTCCGCGTGCAGGCAGTACTGCGTTCCGGTGTACCGCGCGGCCGCCGACCCGCGGATCGCGCCCGGCAGCGGCAACCCGAGCGCAAGGCTCGCCCGCCGTTCGGGGTTGTTCTCGGCATGACGACTCGATCCGGGAGCATTCTGGTCTGACAGCCGGATGCGCTGGATCGTGGCGTCCGCGGTCAGCGACACCGCGCGTTCCCGGTCGGAGCCGAAATAGAAGCTCGTGAGGATCTCCGCGCCGCTGCTTTCAATCCGGTCGCGGTTGACGCGCATGAACTGCGTGGGATTCGTCAGCGTGATCCGGACGACGGCATCATCGAGCTGGTGGCGGAACGCGGTCACCTGCAGTGAGGCATCGGGGACGGCGCCGACGGCGCCGTGGAACGTCGCACCGGCTTCGAGGCCGAGCAGTGTCTCCGGCTTGAGATCGGGGTTCGGCTTGAACCGGTTGAGCGCCCCGGAGTACAGCTCGCGAAGGGCAGGGAATCGGGAACGCGTGCTGGTGCTCGCGTGCAGGCGCCACGCGCTGGACAACTCGCGGACAAGCCCGGCGCGCCAGCCGACATTGTCGAGCGGCAGTTGGCCGGGTGTGCGTCCCCCCGTTTCTGGCGTGGACGACCGGTCATACACGGTTCCCAGCGCGAGTGTGGTGGCCGTGCCCATCGGGATATCGGCCTCGGCGCCGGCGCTCCACAGCACCTGTCGGTAGTCAACGCCGGCCGCCGGCGACAGCGTTTCGGTGTAACGCACGTCAGCCCCGGTCACGGCGGCCGAAAGCTTGGCGCCGCGCGGAAGCGAATGCGTGAACAGCGCGCGCGCGGTCATCGTGCGCTCGTTGCCGAGTTCCTCACCGTTCACCGTACGGTACGTCCGGTCGGAGAACCGCTCGATTTTCTGCCGGCCGGTGTTCAGGCCGGCGCTGACGTCGAGCGTCGCGAAGCCGAATGGTGTTTCGAATGCTCCCGCACTTCCCGACACCGCCACCAGGGCGCGTGTGCTGTACGGGTAACGCCAGAGGCGCGGCGCGGCGAGGTGCTCCTCGGGCGGCACGCCGCGCACGGCGTTGAACCCCGACATCGTCACGCCGAGCGCGCGGCCGCGATTTCCGGTCCAGCG
Source organism: uncultured Gemmatimonas sp. (assembly GCA_964557615.1). GTDB lineage: Bacteria > Gemmatimonadota > Gemmatimonadetes > Gemmatimonadales > Gemmatimonadaceae > Fen-1231. The sequence continues at coordinate 14,172 of CAZLAU010000036.1, read as the reverse complement.
CAGCGAGGCGAACGCGTCGGTTTCGCGCAGGTCGCTGTTGGTTCGGAGTCCGTCGCGCGCCGTCGGGTCGGTGACGCCGGACGGCAGCGAGACACCGTCGCGGTCCCGGTGGGCGATGCCGCCGCGCACGGTCACGACGCCCGAACCGGCCGTAACCGCGCGACTCGCGCCAAGGCTGGCGACGAATGCCGCGTTCTCGTCGACTCCAAACCCACCCCAGGCCTGCAATGGCGCCGGCCGTGCCCGCGCCGAGTTCTGCGAGACCGAAATCGCTCCGCCGAGTGTGTTTGGCCCACCGAGGAGCGAGCCAAGTCCGCGAACGATTTCCACCTGCTCCGACCCCGTCATCGGAATGAGCGAGGCGTCGGTGCGGTGATCCCAGCCGAGGGTGAGCGGCACGCCGTCGACGATGACCGCGGCCTGGCGCGAGTCGGAGCCGCGGATCGAAAGCTCCATTTCACCTCGCGAGTTCTGTCGGACGCTCACGAACGGTGTCTCGCGCAGCACCTGGTCGAGCAGCGGCGCGGGCGAGGCGCGCAGCCGGTCGGTGCTGATCCGGAGGGCACTGGCGCCGCCGACGATTGCCGCGGCCCGTGTTTCGGTGACCTGCACGGCGCGGAGCCTTCGCGCGGCGGAATCGGCGGCCGTCGAGTCGCGCACCTGGGCGCCCGCCGGGGCGGCCGCGAGAAGCGCGGCGGCGAACGGGGCCGCGATGACGGCGGCGGAGGCGGCGCGAATGCAGAGCGGACCGATCGGCATCAGGCGTTTTGGCTGGGGTCTCAATAATGACTAAATAATGAACGTGTGAGTATCGGTTTTGGTTGAACTCCGTGCAAGTGGGCGGACTCGTGCGGGTTGTACGCCGCCGCGGCCGCGGCCTATCTTGCACTCACGCCATGCCGCCATCCGCTCCTTTCTATTACAAGATCACCGACGGGATCCGGATCACCGTGCGGCCCAAGTTCCTCCCGGATCAGTCCATCCCGGAGCAGCGCCAGTACGTCTTTGAGTACAACGTGCGCATCGAGAACACCGGCCAGGAGTCGGCCCAGCTGCTGTCGCGCCGGTGGCGGATTCACGACTCGATAGGCGAGGACACGGTCGTGGCCGGCGACGGCGTCGTCGGGGAACAGCCGCTGCTCGTCGCCGGAGCGGTGCACGAGTACCAGAGCTTCTGCGTGCTCAAGTCGGCCAACGGGCACATGGAAGGGGAATACCGGTTCATCCGTGCCGACGCGTCGAAGTTCGAGGCGGCGATTCCGCGGTTCAACCTGACCGCGGACGAATGGCAGGGCACGTCGAGCTGACGCGGCGCGTGCGGTGACGGGCACGGCTTCTGCGCCCGCCCCGATCAGCGACGCCGAGGTGGCGCGATGGCGCGCCGACACACCGGGCGTCGCCAAGCGGCACCACCTGAACAATGCTGGCGCGGCGCTGCAGCCCGGCGCGGTGCTTCAGGCCGTGCGTGCACACCTCGACCTCGAAGCGGAAATCGGGGGATACGAGGCAGCCGCCGCGGCCTGCGCGGGCATTGACGACATCTACCGCGCGCTCGGCGCGCTGCTCAAGGTGGGGCCGGCAAACATCGCCCTCACGTCGAGCGCCACGGCTTCGTACCTGCAGGCCGTTTCTGCATTCGACTTCGCCGCGGGCGACGTCATCGTCACGACGTCTGCGGACTACCTGTCGAACCGGATCATGTTCGAGGCGCTCGCGGCGCGGCGCGGTGTGCGCGTGGTCGAGGCGGCCGACCTCCCCGCCGGCGGCGTCGACCCGGCGTCTGTTGCCGACCTCGTGCGCCGCGAGCGCCCGGTGCTCGTGGCGGTCACCTGGGTGCCCACCTTCGGCGGACTCGTGCAGCGGGTGGAGGACGTGGGCGACATTTGCGCCGCCGAAGGCGTGCCGTACCTCGTGGACGGATGTCAGGCGGTCGGCCAGCTCGACATTGATGCCACCGCGGTCCGGTGTGATTTCCTCGCGGCGACGGCCAGGAAGTTCCTCCGCGGCCCGCGTGGTGTCGGGTTCCTCTACGTGTCCGATGGCGCACTGGCGCGCGGTCGCCACCCGCTGCTGCCGGACATGCGCGGCGCGGAGTGGCGCGCCCCGGGCGGATATCACCTCGCGGACGGAGCGCGCCGATTCGAGCAGTGGGAGCAGTCCCACGCCCTCGCGCTCGGCATGGGTGCGGCAGCACGTTACGCCCTGAACGCCGGTGTCGCACGCACGGCCGCGCGCGCCCACGCGCTTGCGGCCGAGGCGCGGGTCCGGCTGGCGGCAATCCCCGGGGTGCGGCCGCTCGACCGCGGGGAGCGGCTGAGCGCGATCGCGGCGTTCGAGTGTGCCGGGCCGGACGCCAGCCTGATCGTTCGTGCACTGCGTGAGCGCGGTGTGAACACGTCGTCGCAGTCCCGTGACGAGAACACGGTGGCCTTGTCGCGATTGGGGGCATCGTCCCTGCTGCGCGTCTCGCCACACTACTACAACGATGCGTCGGACCTCGACGCGGTCGAACACGCGCTCCGCGAACTGCTCAACCCGTAGCGTCGCCAGACCGCAGGCGGGCCATTCGGCGGAAGAGCGCAAGCGACGCCAGCACGGCTGCGACCAGGATGATCGCGGCGACGAACCGGATCCCACGCGCGATGACGATGTCCTGCTTGAGCCATCCCGCCTGCGCCAGCAGGTAGTGCCAATCGTGCCCGTCGGCATCGGGTGAGAAGCTCACCAGGTCGAGCTCCTGCGCCCGGGCGTCGGCCACGTACGGCGCAAGATCGGCGAGGCTCGCCGCGAGCCAGGTGCTCGCCGCCACGATCCCGAACCAGTCGCGCGACGTGGCGTACATCGCCGCCATCGCGCCAGCCGGCACGAGCAGCTGCATGAGGCTGCCACCGGCGATGGCAAGCCACTCGCCGCCGAACGCGAAGAACAGGTGGCCGAGTTCGTGCGCGCCGAATGTGATGCCGCGAAACACGTGCCACGCGTCATCACTGCGGAGCGGACGGATGGCCTGCCAGACGAGCAACGACATCAGCACGGCCCGCCAGCGCCAGTCCTTGCCGGCACACCACTGGTCAAGCTCGGCCCCTACCCGCGACGCGGCGCCCATGTTCCCGCAAAGGTTGCGCAGGTGCATGGCCGTGCGCCACTACCGCGCCTGCCGGCGCTGGCCGTCGGGGCCGCTTCGGCAATACCTTGCGGGATGGACGTTCCATTTCGCGCTCCCCCCGTCGAACGCGGCCACCCGGATTGCGCCGGCATCGCGCGGATTGCGACGTCCGTCGCCGCCGCAGTCGTTGTCACCGTCGCAATGCCGGCGTGGGGTACGGCCCAGTCGGTGTGCCGGCCCGCCGCATCCACCAACGAAGCCCGCTTGCTCGCGTTCTTCGCGTCGCCACTCGCGTTTGCCGCGATGCCGGAGGTGTCGTCGCTTTCGCGGGGGCAGGTTTCCGTGGCAGGGGAACTGACCGCGGTGCCCGGCGCGCCGGCCGAGATCCGCGAGTCCAAGGGCGCGTGTGGATTCTCCAAGTCGGAGAACTCGGGCCTCTCTCCGGTGTTCCCGCGGCCGCGGGCCGCGATCGGCCTGGGCCACGGCCTCGTCGCCGAAGTGTCCTGGTTGCCGCCGGTCACGGTCGCGGACGCGACGCCACATCTTGGCGGCCTCGCGGTGTCGTGGATGACCGATACGCCCGACCTGCCATTTGCCTCAGCGGTGATGCTCCGCGCACACGCGACGCTCGGCGGGGTCGACGGTCCCGTAACGTGCCCGGCAAGCGAGCTCCAGACGGCGAGCACATCGGCGCCGTGCTACGGCACCACGCCATCGGACGACACCTACGACCCCAACGTGCGTGGCGCGGAACTCGTGGCCATCGGCCGCGGCGCGCGCGTGCGATGGCACGTTGGCGCGGGCGTGAACGCGGTGGCGGCGCGATTCCGCGTGAACTTCACCGACGCGCGGGGCTTCGTGGACAACAACGTCGTCGAGATCTCGCTTGTCCGCGCCGCGCTGCTGGCGGGTGCGGCCTGGGATGCCCGTGCGTCACTGACGCTGAGTGCACAGCTCTATTCCGTCCCGACCGATGCGACGACCGCCCGACTGGGTCTTGCCTGGCGCGTGCGCTAGCGGCGGACGCGCGTTGAGGTTCGGCGCGTCGCAGGCCGCCCTCGCCTCGGCGCTCCTGGGCACGGTGTCGTGCGCGGACAATCGCCCGCCGACCGAACCATCACCGGTCGCGAGCATCAGCGTGTCCGTCGAGGCGTCGCAGATCCTCGTTGGCGAGTCCACGCGCGCCAGCGCGGTGCTCAAGGACGTTGATGGCAACGTCGTGCTCGACCGGGTGGCGACGTGGACGAGCGTGACACCGGCGCTGATCAGCGTCGGCGCCGGCGGCGAGATCACCGGCTTGCTGGCCGGGACTGCGCAGGTGAGGGCATCGAGTGGCGGCGTGTCCGGTGACGCGATCGTCATCGTGACCAACCGTCTCGCTGCGACGATCACGCTGGGTCTCGATAGCGCGCTCATCACGCTGCCCGGCGGTGGCGTCCAGCTGATCGCCGCCGTGGCCGACGCGACCGGCAAGGTGATCGTCAATCCGGCGATCGTGTGGACGTCGTCGGCTCCGCAGATCGCGGCCGTGAACGTGGCGGGGCTCGTGACGGCGGTGGCGTCCGGCTCGGCGATCATCTCGGCAACGCTCGACGGGATATCGGCCACGATGGCCGTGACCGTGCGGCCTGCGCCGGTTGCCGACGCGCCGACGGTGACGGCGATCAGTCCGCCGGTGCTCCGGCCCGGTGCGGCCTACACCGTTACCGGGGTGAATTTCGGCGCGACCCCGGGCTCCAACCAGGTGCTCGTGGACGGGCTGCTCGCCACCGTGCTCGTGGCGACGCCGACGCAGCTGACGGTGGTGCTGCCGACGGCCGGCTTCGTGTGTGAACCGACGCGCAGTGCGTTTCTCCAGATTTCGGCAAACGGCCGGGTCGGCGGCACGCCGGCGGTGCTCCAGACGGCGACCCGTCGTGAACTCGCCGTCGGCGAAGCCGCCGTGGTGACGAACGCGGCCGAGGTGCGGTGCAACGAGCTGGTGCCGGCGTCGGGGCGGTGGGTGGTGAGTGTGTACAACGCGACGCGGAATACCGTGCTCCCGAACGCCACCGGCAATGTGCTATTCGCCATTCGCGGGATCCCCGGTCCGCCCAACCCGGTCGTCGTCGTGCCGTTCTCGGATGCACCGGGCTGGACGGGGCAGCCCGCGCTCCGGGCTCGCGCCGCGCCTCCGCCGGCACCTGCCGCCGCAGTGCCGGTGCGCGCGGCACAGGATATCGCCGGTCGGCACGCACAGGCCCACGTCGCGATGCTCGAGCGGAACCTGAAGGAACTCGAATTCGCGGAGCAACGGACGGGCAGCGGAAGGGCGCCGCCCAGTGCCGGCGCGACGCGCGCGGGGCTTCGCGCGCCGGATGGGCCGAACCCGCAGCTCACGACCGTCGGCTCGATCACGACCGTGAAGATTCCGAATCTCGACGCCGCCGATTTCTGCGTCGCCAACACGGCCATCGGATTTCGCACGGTGTTCGTCGGCCCGCACGTCGTGGTGCTCGAGGACACGACGACGGTGCTCAACGGCAAGCCGACCCAGAAGGGGCAGGTGGACTCGTACTACACCAGGATCGGCGAGGAATTCGAGGCCGCGATGTGGGGCACCCTGACCACCACGTTTGGCAACCCCCTCGCGATGGACGCCGCACTCGGCGGCGCGGGGCGGGTGAAGATGGTGTTCTCGCCTCGGGTGAACACGATGCAGCGCGGGGCGTTGCAGGCGTTCGTCGCGAGTTGTGACTACTTCCCGGTGTCGCAGCGGCCGTCGAGCAACCTTGGGGCGCATTTCTACGCGATCGCACCTGCATCATCGGCCACGGGGTACGCCGATCCGGACAGCCGCGACCAGTGGTTCCGCACGATTCGCTCCACGATCATCCACGAAGTCAAGCACATCGTGTCATTCGCCGAGCGTGTGTCGCGCGGGCTCGCGATCGAGGACCTGTCGTGGGAGGAAGGCAGTGCGCGCATCGCCGAGGAGATTTACGCGCGCGGGTTCTACGGCACCGGACGCGGGTCGAACACCCGCTTTTCGGAGTCGGTGGGCTGCGACATCACGTTCGCCGTCCCGGGTCCCTGCGCGGACCGCCCGCTGCTCGCGTTGCGGCATTTCGACGGTCTCTACGGGTTCATGGCGCGGCCCGAGCTGGAGACGCCGCTCGGACGCGCGTTCGTGGACAACCTCAACTTCTACGCCGGGGCCTGGTCGTTCCTTCGCTGGGCGGCCGACCACCACGCCCAAAACGATGCGCAGTTCTTCCGCGACTTCGTCACGAGCCCCGTGACGGGCACGGCCAACATCGAGGCGCGCACGGGTCGGCGATGGGAGGACCTGCTCGGCGAATGGACGCTCGCGTCGTATGTGGACGACATCGGCGGATTCACGCCGCAGAATGCCCGGATCGGGATGCCGTCGTGGAACCACCCTGACATGTGGCTTGGCATGTGCATCGAAATGGGCCCCTGCGCCGACCCATCGAACCCCGTGCACCTGTACTTGCGCAGTACGCCGTTTGCCCCGCGACAGCGGTCGTTCGGCAACTTCCTTGTGGGGATCGGCTCAATGGTTGGCGGCGGGTTCACGCTGCTCGACCTCGCGGGACCCGGCTCGTCCACACAGGTCATCGAGGTGAAATCCCTCATCAGCGACGCGGACGCGCCCGCGTCGGTGCGCCTCGCGTTCGTCCGGGTTCGCTAGCCGCCTAGTTCTCGCGAAGCGCGGCCATCGGCGTCTCGCGGAACACCTCACGGCCCGTGGACATCCCGATCGCCACGGCCAGCGCCATCATGCCGAACGCGATCATGAACGCGGGAAGGAGCGCCGGGGCAAAGGTGCCCTCGAACACGAACGTCACGAGTCCCCACGCGCCGGCAAACGACAGCACCATGCCGGTGAGCGCGCCAAGAATCCCGAGGAGTGAGTACTCGGCGAGGAGGATTCGCCCGATCTGGTTGCGGGTGGCGCCAAGCGTCTTCAACAGCACGCCTTCGCGCAGCCGGTCGCGCCGGGTCGCCGCCACGGCGGTGAACAGCACCGGAATCGCCATCGCGAGGCTGAAGAGCGCGAGGAACCGCACCGCGACCGTGATGCGGCCGACAATGCTGGCGACGGTGCTGCGCACGAGCGAGAGGTCGACGCTCGACACATTCGGATAGCGCCGGACGACGTCACGCTGGATGCGCGCGATCGTCGTGTCGCTGGCCACGGCGGCGACGAGCACGAACATCTTGGGCGCGTCGTCGAGCGCCCCGCCCTGAAACACGGCGAAGAAATTCGGCTCGAAGCGTCCCCAGTTCACCTCGCGCGTACTCGTGAATCGCGCCGACACCGGGACGCCTTGCACGTCCCAGGTGATCGTGTCGCCGAGCGTGACGCCAAGTTCCGTGGCGATTTCCGTCTCGAGCGAGAGCTCGCGGAGGCCACGCGGGTCTGCGGCACGCGCAGTGGAGTCAAACCATTCGCCGGTGAGCAGCTTCTCGGTTGCCACCATCGTGTCGCGATACGTCGAGCGGTATTCGCGCCGGAACGCCCAGCTGCGGGCCGAGAGGCCGTTTGCGGCGGCCCACTCGGGCAGGTCCATCCCGTTGATCCGCTGGACCTTCATCGTCACGATCGGCGTGGCGCCAAGGGACGCCTGCCCGGACGCACGAATGGTCGAGTCGATGGCGATGCGCTGGTCGTCCTGGATGTCGAAGAAGACGAGGTTCCCGCGCGCCGCGTCCGCCGAAATCTTGAACTGTCCGAGGAGATTGGCCTGCACGAGATACAGGGTGCTCACGAGAAAGGCGCCAAACCCGAGTGCGAGCACGACGGAACGCGTCTGGTTCGCCGGGCGGTAGAGGTTGGCGACGCCCTGCTTGAGCAGGTACGGCAGGCGCCGGGCCGAGAGCCGTCGCGCCAGATACGACAGTGACGCGGCGCTCATCCACAGCAGGATCAGGCTGAGGCCGATCCCGCCGGCCACGAGGAAACCGCGCTGCGTCGATTCCGAGCGTGACACGGCGAGGGCCACCACGCTGACGATCAGTCCGGCGTTGACGAGATGGGACGGGATGTCGCGCAGGCGGGCCCGCTCCAGCGCCGCGGCGTCGCGCCGGAGCGCCTGGAGCGGCGACACACGGCGCAACGCGAGCAGCGGCCGCAGCGAGAAGATGAGTGCCACCCAGACGCCGATGGCGAGGCCGAGCCCGATGGCGCGCGGCACGACGCTCACGGTCACGTCGAGCGGGAGGGTGTTGCCGATCGCGAGCGGGAGCAGGAACTGGATCACGACGCCGATGGCCGCGCCGATGGTGGCGCCGGCGAGCCCCATCAGGGCGGCCTGGGTCACGTAGATCGCCAGGACCTGCGGACCGGTGGCGCCGATGCAGCGCAGGACGGCGACCGTGTCCACCTTGCGATTGACGAACGCGCTCACGCCGCTGGCGACGCCGATGCCGCCCAGCAGCAACGCGATCATGCCCACGACGCCCAGGAAATCCGCGAGGCGCGCGATGGCATCGGTCATGTTGCGTTCCTGCTGTACGACCGTGCGCACGCGGATGTGCGCGTCCTGGAAGCGGGGGCGGAGCGGCGCCACCCACTTCGGGCTCTGCACGCCGTCCGGCAGGCGCACAAGGGCCTCGAACGAGGCGCGGCTGCCGAACCCAAGCAGCTGCGTACTCGCGACGTACTTCTCGCCGATGAACACGCGCGGGCCGATGGCCGACGCCAGGCCCGGGTCGCCGGGCACGGAATTGGTGGTGCCGACGATCTCGAACTGCGCGAAGCCAATGGACAGCGTGTCGCCGATCCGCGCGTCGAGGGCGATCAGCGTTCCCGGGCTCACGAGGGCGGTGGGGCGGGCCTGCAGCACCGGCCACTGATCAACGGGTTCCGAGGTGACCTCGCCGAACGGCGGGTACGTCGGCCCGACGGCGCGAATCTGCGCAAGGCGCGTGGCCTGCGTGCGCGGCGCGAAGGCCATCGACGTGAAGGTGACCGATGTGCCGACCTTCACGGTGCCCGCCGCGCCGATCGAGTCAATGACGGCGCGCAGCGAGTCCGGGAACCGATTGTCGGACGAGAACGTCACGTCGCCGCCCATGACGGCGCGGGCCTGCGAGCGAACGGCCGACCGCACATTGTCGGCGATCGAATCGATGGCCACGAGCGCGCCGACGCCGAGCGAGATCGACGACATGTAGAGCAGCAGCCGCCGGCGGGCGGTGCGACTCTCGCGCCAGGCGAGGCTGGGGATGTAGCGCCAGCGCACCATCAGCGTGCGGCCACGCCGGCGGCGAGCACGTGCGCCGGCGGCGCCGACCCGTCCTTGAGCCGGTCCTCCACCACCTCGCCGTCGCGCAGCCGGATCAGCCGTCCCGCGCGCTCGGCGAGCGCCATGTCGTGGGTCACGAGCACGACCGTCGAGCCCGACGAGTGGTTCAGCGACTCGAGCAGTTCCACGATGCGCGCGCCGGTCACACCGTCGAGGTTGCCCGTGGGTTCGTCGGCGAAGAGGATTTTCGGTGCGTTGACAAACGCGCGGGCGATCGCGACGCGCTGCTGCTCGCCGCCGGAGAGCTGCGAAGGAAAGTGATCCATCCGGTCGCCGAGGCCGACGCGCGTGAGCAGCGCCGTCGCGCGCTCCGCCGCGTCCGATTCGCCGCGCAGCTCGAGGGGCACCTGCACGTTCTCGAGCGCGGTCAGCGTGGGGATGAGCTGAAAGGTCTGGAAAATGAACCCGACCTTCTCGCCCCGGAGCTGCGCGCGCTGGTCCTCGGTCAGGCGGTCGAGGGCGACGCCGTCGAGGGAGACGGTCCCGCTCGACGGGGTGTCGAGTCCCGCCAGCAGGCCAAGCAGGGTAGTCTTCCCACTACCGGACGGGCCGACGATCGCCACGAACGAGCCCTGCGGGATGTCGAACGAGACGTGCTTGAGCACGGCCAACGTGCCCGCGCCGCTCGCGTATTCCTTTTGGAGATTGGATGCAACCAGCATGAGAATTCCGACGGAAGGGAAGCAGCGCGGCCGGGCGCTGGCATTCATCGTGTTGTGCGCGGCGACAACGGTGTCGCTCACGGCGTCCTGCGGCGGCGCGTCCACCGACCGCGGCGCCGCCGACTCGACGGCCGTCCGAGCCGGCCGCGCAGCGGCACCCGTGGAATCAACCACGGAGAACACCGATGGGGCAACGGGCACGAAGGTCGCGAGCGAACGCGTCCCGCGGGCGCTGTTCATCGGGACCAGTCTCACCGCGGGGCTTGGCCTCGCCGATCCGGGCACCCAAAGCTGGCCGGCTGTCATCCAGGCGGTCGCGGACTCGACCGGCGTGCCGCTGCAGGTGGTCAACGCGGGGTTGTCGGGCGAGACATCCGCAGGAGCGCTCCGGCGAGCCGATTGGGTGCTGCGGGAACCGTACGAGCTGGTGGTGATCGAGACGGGCGCGAACGACGGACTGCGCGGCGTCAACCCGGACTCGACGGCAGCGAACATCGCCGCGCTCATCGCGAAGGTGCGGGCCGCAAGTCCGGGTGCCGCGATACTGCTCGTGCAAATGGAAGCGCCCACCAACCTTGGTCCCCGGTACACGCGGGCGTTCCACGACGTCTTTCCGCGTGTGGCGCGCGAGAGCGGCGTGGTGCTGCTGCCCTTCATCCTCGAAGGCGTGGGCGGCGTCGCAGCGCTCAATCAGGGCGACGGGATTCATCCCACGGCCGAGGGGGCACGCCGTGCGGCGATGAACGTCTGGCCGGGTATCCGGTACGCCCTGCGGAGCCGGTGAGAGGTTCCGCACGGCGGCCGGTTGCACTAACGTCCCTGACCATGCGAAGCCTGAAGATCGCCGTCGGCGCGCCGATGGCCGCGCTGCTCATTGCCGCCTGTGATCGTGCGGCCGCACCGCCGGCCGTGGTGGAGTGGGCTCCCCCGGCTGAGGCCGACATTCCGGCGGATTCGTTCGGCGCGTCGGTGCGCCGCGGACTCGCACTCCTCCGGTTCACCCCGGAGAGCCTGCCCACCTACGCGACCTCGAGCCTCCGCTGCACCAGCTGCCACCAGCTCGACGGCCGGAAGATGACCGCGTCACCGCTGGTGAACGCGCACGCGCGATACCCGAGGTATCTCGCCCGGACGGGGGCAGTCGTCACGATCCAGGATCGCGTCAACTATTGCTTTACGCGATCGCTCGCCGGCAATGCGCTGCCGTACGACAGTCGCGAGATGGCCGACCTGATCGCCTATTTCGCCTTCCTTTCACGCGGCGCGCCCGTCGGTGGGTCGCCGGCGATCGAAGCCGGCCTGATCGCGATGAAAGACACGCTGGTCGGTGACACCGCGCGCGGACGCGAGGTGTTCACGGCGAACTGCACGACGTGCCACGGCGTTACGGGCGACGGCGCCATTCCCGGGATTCCGGCGCTCTGGGGCGCGCGGTCATACGCCATCGGGGCGTCGATGGCACGAGAGGAACGTGCCGCGAGCTTCATCTTCCACAACATGCCGCAGGACCGGCCGGGATCGCTGACGCCACAGCAGGCGTTCGACGTGGCGGCCTACATCAATTCCCACGAGCGGCCCGACTCGCCCGGCAAGGGCGACGATTACCCGGGTGGAGACGCGCCGAAGGACGTGCCCTATGCCACGGCCGGACACACACCGGTTCGCGCGCCGCGACTCCTCCCACGGGCGAATCCGCGTACGGCGACAGTGCCTGCTCCCCCATCCGTGCGCCGTGGCGCTCGCTGAGGTTCGACGATGACCGAGCAACGAGGGCGGGACGCCGGCGCGGCGCCGGACGATGCGCCGGTCCACACGGCCGCGGATGGTGACGCTGCGCCCGGTGAACCGGCGCTGTCGCGCCGCGACCTGATCGCCGGCGCCGCCGGCGTCGTCGGTGGTGCGCTGCTCTCGCGTGTCGGGACGCTCGATGCGCAAGGCGCGCCGTCGCGGGTGGCGGCCGCGCCGCCTGCGGCTCCAGCCCCAGCGGGCGCCGGGGTGCTGGCCGATCCGACCAAGATGCCCGGATTCCCGACAAGCGCTCGCGGCTCCAGGTCGCCGTTCGTCAGTCCGGCCCGGACGCCGGTCGGCGAGATCGCCGGCAGTTCGCTGACGCCGCTGCAGGACATGGAAGGCACGATCACGCCGTCGGACCTGCACTTCGAGCGCCATCACGCCGGCGTGCCGACGCTCGATCCGTCGCGGCACACGCTGGTGATTCACGGGCTGGTGGACCGTCCGTCGGTGTTCACGCTCGCGGACATCAAGCGGTTTCCCTTCGTGTCGCGCGTGCACTTCGTGGAATGCGCCGGAAACGGGCGCGCGGTGTTCCGCGATCCGAAGAACGAGTCGGCCACGCCCCAGCGCGCCGCCGGCCTGTCGGCCAATTCGGAGTGGATCGGCGTGCCGCTGCGGGTGCTGTTCGCCGAGGTGGGAGCGCGATCGAACGCGACGTGGTTCCTGGCCGAGGGCGGCGATGCGTGCGTGATGACGCGCAGCATCCCCGTGGCCAAGGCACTCGACGACGCGCTCGTCGTGTGGGCGCAGAACGGCGAGCCCCTCAGGCCGGAACAGGGTTATCCGATGCGGCTGCTGCTCCCGGGGTGGGAGGGCAACGCGAACGTGAAGTGGCTGCGTCGCATCGAGCTCGGCACGGAGCCGTGGATGACCCGGTGGGAGACGTCGAAGTACACGGATCCGCTCGCCAACGGGACGGCGCGGCAGTTCAGTTTCGAGATGGATGCACGGTCGATCATCACCTCGCCGGCGCACCCCGGCTCGATCAGCAAGGGGTGGCAGAATATCTCCGGGCTCGCGTGGTCCGGCCGGGGCACGGTCACGCGGGTCGAGGTGAGCACGGATTCAGGCCGAAGCTGGGTTGATGCCGTGCTGCACGAGCCCGTCCTCGCGAAGGCCTACACGCGGTTCTCGATCCCGTGGTCGTGGGACGGGTCCGCCACGACGCTGCTTTCCCGCGCGACCGACGACAGCGGGTACGTCCAGCCGACGCGCGAGCGCATCGTGGCCGTGCGGGGGTCGGGCACCGACTACCACACGAACCATATCGTGGGGTGGCGGATCGGCGCCGACGGTCGTGTGTTCTTCCACGGAGACACCTGATGCGAGTTGCGGTCGCTGCGCTCACGCTGGCGCTTGTCGCGTGCTCGGGCGGGACCCGGTCCGAAACCGGCGAGCCTCCCGAGTCCGGCCGATACGACCTGGGCCGTCCGGCGACTGCCGCCGAGATCGCGGCGCAGGACATCGACATCGGGCCGTCGGGCGTCGAACTGCCCGAAGGGCGTGGCACGGTCGCGCAGGGGGCGATGGTGTATGGAGCCAAGTGTGCGTCGTGCCACGGCGTGCGCGGCGAGGGCTTGGCTCCGTTTCCGGCGCTCGTGGGCCGTGACCCGCGCGAGGGATTTCCGTTCGGCCGCGATCCGCGAGCCGTGAAGACCGTGGGCAATTACTGGCCATACGCGACGACGCTGTTCGACTACGTGCGGCGGGCAATGCCCCAACTGACGCCGGGTTCGCTGACCGACGATGAGGTGTATGCGGTCACGGCGTGGCTGCTTGCGCAGAACGAGGTGATTGGCGCCGACGTCGTGCTCGACGCGGCAGCGCTGCGCGCGGTGAAGATGCCTGCGCGGGACCGGTTCGTGCGCGACGACAGGAAGGGCGGGGCGGAGGTGCGCTGAGGCTGGGGGCGGCCCCGGGCCGCCGGCCGTCGTCCGGGCGCAGCCCGAGCGTTGCCCGAACTCCTTTTGGCGGCTAAACTTAAAGGCTGTCCCAAAACCGCCCAAAGTCGCCTCAGAAAGGACGTTCGTCATGGCATTTCCCGCTACCCAGATCCGCCGCGGCATGGTCATCGTGTTCGAGGGTGAACCGTGCCGGGTGGTCGAATTCCGTCACCACACGCCCGGCAACCTCCGGGCGATGATCCAGACCAAGCTCAAGAACATCCGCAATGGGTCGAGCTTCGAGCACCGGTTCCGCGCCGCCGACACGATCGACAAGGCGGACATGGAAACGCACGAACTCGAGTTCATGTACCAGGGTGGCGACACGTACCACTTCATGAACACCGAGAACT
>CAZLAU010000035.1:20758-22733 GCA_964557615.1 uncultured Gemmatimonas sp. | reverse complement strand
CGACTACGAGACGTACGACTTCGACGTCCCGGTTGGCACCGCCGGTGACGTGTACGACCGCTTCCTCGTGCGTGTGGAAGAGATGCGACAGTCGGTGCGCATCCTCGACCAGGCCGTCAAGCGCCTGCCAGCCGGCCCGGTGAATGTGGACGATCCGCGGCTTATCCTCCCGCCGAAGAGCAAGGCGACGAGCGAGATGGAGTCCATGATCCATCACTTCAAGAACGTAATGGAGGGGCCGCGCCCGCCGGCAGGCGAGTGCTACGTGGCAGTCGAGAGTCCGAAGGGCGAGAAGGGCTACTACATGGTGTCGGATGGCACGTCGAAGCCGGCCCGGTGGCGCATCCGGCCGCCGAGCTTCGTGAACCTCTCCGCGATTCCGAAGATGGTGGAAGGGCACCTCCTCTCGGATGTGATCGCGATCAACGCCTCCATTGACATCGTGATGGGGGAGATCGATCGATGAGTACCGCGCACGCGCCCTACTCTCCGGTGTTCACGGGCAAGCGGCGGGCGGACCTCGACGCCATCCTGCTTCGCTATCCGAACAAGCAGGCCGCGCTGCTGCCGGCGCTCTGGATCGTCCAGGAGGAACGGGGCTGGGTGAGCGAGGAGGCGATGACGGAAGTGGCCGCGGCGCTCGACATCACGCCGGCCTACGTGAAGGGCGTCGTCACCTTCTACACGATGTATCACCAGCATCCGGTGGGGAAATACTTCGTGCAGGTGTGCACCACATCGCCCTGCCTGTGCGCCGGCGCCGACAAGGTCACCGAGGCGTTCCTCAAGCATACCGGGTGCCAGGAACTCGGCATCACGTCGCCCGACGGCAAGTTCACGGTCATCGAAGTCGAGTGCCTCGGCGCCTGCGGCTTCGCGACGCCGGTCCAGATCAATGCCGACACCATCGAGAACGTCACGGCCGATAAGGTGCCGCAGATTCTCGCGGGGCTGAAGTAATGGGATATCCGCACAAATCGCACCCGCGCGAAACGGCGATTCTGTCCAAGCACTTCGGCGAGCCGGAGGCGCGAACGCTTGCCGGGTGGAAGGCGCGAGGCGGGTATCGCGCCCTGGAGCAGGCCCTCGCGATGACGCCGGCGGCCATCGTCGATATCGTCAAGGCGTCGGGCCTGCGCGGCCGCGGCGGAGCCGGGTTCCCGACCGGAATGAAGTGGTCGTTCATGAAGCCGGGCGACGGCAAGCCGCACTACCTGTGCTGCAATGCCGACGAATCCGAGCCTGGCACGTTCAAGGACCGGGAGATCATGCGCTGGACTCCGCACGCCCTCGTGGAGGGCTGTGCGATCGGCGCGTATGCGATCGGCGCCGAGACGGCCTACATCTATATCCGGGGCGAGTTCACCGAGCCCATCGAACAGATGGAGAAGGCTGTCGCCGAGGCGTATGCCGCGGGGATCATCGGCGCGAACGCCATGGGCAGCGGCAAGCGCATCGACGTGCACGTGCACAAGGGAGCTGGCGCGTACATCTGCGGTGAAGAGACGGCCCTGATGGAGTCGCTCGAAGGGAAGCGCGGCAATCCGCGCATCAAGCCGCCGTTTCCGGCCGTCTCGGGCCTCTTTGCGCAACCGACGACGATCAACAACGTCGAAACGCTCGTTGCGGTTCCGCAGATCCTGATGAATGGCGCCGAATGGTACAAGTCGATGTCACTCTCGAACCCCAAGAGCACCGGAACGAAGCTGTTCTCGGTGTGCGGAAACGTCGCCCGGCCGGGGAATTACGAGATCGTGATGGGTTTTCCGTTCAAGGACTTCCTGTATGACCTGTGCGGCGGGCCTCCGCCCGGCCGGCGGTTCAAGGCGGTCATTCCGGGAGGCGCGTCGGTGCCGATCCAGACGATGACCGAGGCCGAGGCGACCCTGATGGACTACGAGGGCTTCATCGCGCAGGGAACGATGCTCGGTTCCGGGGGCGTGATCGTGTTCGACGACGCCCAGTCCATGCCGCG
>CAZLAU010000035.1:0-20658 GCA_964557615.1 uncultured Gemmatimonas sp. | reverse complement strand
CGGCGCTCGGGCAGCCGGTCGGGGCGGGGGCCTGATGGGCGACTCGCCGATGGTGAATCTCACGGTCGAAGGCCGGCAGATCTCGGTGCCCGCCGGGACGTCGATCCTCGAGGCGGCGAAGGTGGCCGGCGTGTTGATCCCCCACTATTGCTACCACCCCGGCCTGCCGGTGGCTGGCGTATGCCGGATGTGCCTCGTGGACGTCGAGAAGTCGCCCAAGCTGGTGCCGTCCTGCGCCACGGCTGTCGCCGAAGGTCAGGTCGTGCACGTGCACAACGACAAGTCGCTCGATGCCCGCAAGGGCGTGCTCGAGATGCTGCTGATCAACCATCCGCTCGACTGCCCCATTTGCGACCAGTCGGGCGAATGCGAACTGCAGGACTACACCTTCCAGGAAGGACGCGCGGACTCGCGGTATCGCGAGCCAAAGCGGTTCAATCCGGTCGAGGACTTCGGCGGCGACGTGCTGTACGTGCCGAATCGGTGCATCCTGTGCACGCGGTGCGTGCGGTTCATGGACGACGTCCACGACGAGGCGGTGCTCAACGTGAGCGATCGCGGCGACCGTGCGGTCATCGGCAAGGCACCCGACGCCGATCTCACGCAGCCGTGGGCCGGAAACGTCGTGGACCTGTGCCCGGTCGGCGCCCTGCTCTCCAAGGACTTCCTCAACAAGGCGCGAGCCTGGGAACTCGATCGAGCAGCCTCCGTGTGCACGGGGTGCTCGCAGGGCTGCAACATCATGCTCGAGATGCGCGACAATGCCGTCGTGCGGCTCAAGCCACGGCCCAACGACGACGTGAACGCCTTCTTCATGTGCGACGAGGGCAGGCTCAACTACCGCTGGCTGAACCGTCAGGATCGAAACGTGGTGCCGATGGCCGGCGGCCGTGAAGTGGAGTGGGACGAGGCGGTGGCCGCGGCGGCCAACGCCCTCAAGGGGGGCAGGACGCGAGTCATTGCCAGCGGCTCGTTGAGCAACGAGGCGTTCCACCTCCTCGGGCGGATCACGGCGAAGACCGGCGGTTCCGTGCAATTCTCGGTGCCCACGGGTCCCGAGGCTGCCCTGCCGGGGGTCGACGACCTGGCGCTGCGTGCGGATCGCGTCGCCAACGCCACCGGCGCGGAACTCCTTGGCGCCACGCGGGCCGCCGATCCTTATGCGGGCGTGGGTTCCGGTGACGCGCTCCTTCTCGTGGACGTGGATCCCGCGACGGTGCCGGCGTCGGCGCTGGCCGCGGCGCGCAGCGTCGTGTACGTCGGGACGGTTGCGCCGACCTCCACCATGACCCTCGCCGCATCGCTGCCCATCGCGAACGTCGCTGAGAGCGAGGGCACACTCACGAATCTTCGCGGCCGGGTGCAGCGGTACCTGCAGGCCAAGGCGGCGCCGGGACATGCGCGTGCAGCCTGGTTCGTGCTGGCCGACCTGCTGATCGCGATGGGAGAGGAGGCGAAGTATCTCACGGCGGCAGAGGCGTTCGCGGCGCTCGCCAGATCGAACGCGGCATTCGCGGGGATGTCGTACGACTCGCTCGGGCTGAAGGGCGCGTCGGTCGCGGGCGCCCTGACGGGGGCAGGCCGATGATCGGTCCCGTGCTCTTCCTCCAGCAACAGATGCCGGCGTCGCTGATGGATCCGTCGACGAGCGTGTTCCTGATCGCGACGGTGGTGAAGATGGTCATCATCTTCACGATCTACATGGTTGGCGTTGCGTACTCGACGTTCGCCGAGCGCCGTGTGTCGGCCTGGATCCAGGATCGTCACGGCCCGAATCGTGTCGGTCCGCAGGGCATCCTGCAGGTGGCCGCCGACGGCATCAAGAACATCATGAAGGAAGAGACGTACCCGAACTACGCCAGCAAGGCGCTGTTCATCCTGGCGCCCGGACTGGCCTTCATTCCCGCGATGGTCACGTGGGCGGTGATTCCGTTCGGGAGCCCGCTGCCCACGCCTTGGGGGCGGATCGACCTCGTGGTCGCTGACCTCCCGGTCGGCTTCCTGTTCACGCTCGCCATCTCCTCCATCGGCGTGTACGGCATCGTGCTGGCCGGCTGGAGTTCAAACAACAAGTACGCGCTGCTCGGCGGGCTGCGGGCCAGCGCACAGATGGTCAGCTATGAGATCGCGATGGGGATGAGCACGGTGTGCGTGCTCCTCCTGGTCGGGAATGTCTCGCTGAACCAGGTCGTGGCGCAGCAGGCGCAGATGGGCTGGAACGCCCTCCTGCTCACCGTGGCGGCATTTGTCTTCCTGATTTCGGCTTTTGCCGAGACCAATCGCGTGCCGTTCGA
This sequence comes from uncultured Gemmatimonas sp., assembly GCA_964557615.1. Lineage (GTDB taxonomy): Bacteria > Gemmatimonadota > Gemmatimonadetes > Gemmatimonadales > Gemmatimonadaceae > Fen-1231. The sequence goes on along the minus strand of CAZLAU010000035.1, from coordinate 18,364 downwards.
CCTTCCCGAGGCCGAGTCGGAGCTCATCGCCGGATACCACACCGAATACAGCGCGATGAAGTTCTCGATGTTCCCGATTTCGGAATACGCGAACATGATCACGGCAAGTGCGATGATGGCGACGCTGTTCTTCGGCGGATGGGACATCCCGTTCACGCAGTGGGATAACAACGGCCAGTGGACGGTGCTGAAGAGCCTCCTGACGTTCGGCGCCTTCTCGAGCAAGGTCCTGTTCTTCGTTTTCTTCTACATCTGGATTCGCTGGACCCTCCCGAGGTTCCGGTATGACCAGCTGATGTCGCTCGGGTGGAAGATCCTGCTGCCGATCACGCTCGTGTACGTGATCGTGATCGCCACGGCGGTGCTCGTGCTCGACCAGGCCGGCGTGGCGCGCGGCCCATTGTTCGGCGGCGCCCTGTTCGCCCTGAACGTCGTGCTGATGGGCGGCATTCTGTTCCTGCTTGACCGGGGGCGCCTCATCAGCCCGGCCTCGTCGCGGCTCGACCCCGACGCGGTCGATAGGCTGCAGGACGTGAGCCGCAGCCGCCGTAACCTTGTGCGCAAATGAGCCTGAGCCGTGACGATCAAGGTGAAGGTGATGGAGCGCCCCATCGAGGACGTCAGCTACCTCCGGGCAACCGTCAAGGGACTCGCGCTCACGTTCAAGCACCTGGTGGATCCGCACAAGGTGACGGTGCAGTATCCCGACGAACGGTGGGATCTGTCGCCGCGCTGGCGTGGCACGCATCGCATGCTGACGACGGAGGACGGCAAGGCCAAGTGCGTGGCGTGCGGATTGTGCCCGACCGTGTGCCCGGCCAACTGCATCAAGCTCGTACCGGGCGAGGATGAGGAAGGGAACCGCTATCCGCTCGTGTTCGAGATCGACGAATTCCGCTGCATCTTCTGCGGCTACTGCCAGGAGGTGTGCCCGGAGGAGGCCATTCACGTGGGTCGGCATTATGAGAATGCCGAGTACTCGCGCGATCGCTTTGTGTACGACCTGCAGCGCCTCACGGAGCAGTCGCATCCGGTCTGCGAGATGTGGGATCCGTCCGACGAGAAGGGAGCGTAGCCGCGATGGCCAACGAGTTCTACCCGCTCTTCTACACGTTCCACTTCTACCTCTTCGGGCTGGTGGCGCTGGCCGGGGCGATCGCGTTCGTCACGCGGAAGAGCCCGGTGGCGGCGGCCTTGTGGCTGGTGGTGGTGATGGGGGCGCTCGCCGCCCTCTATGTGATGCTCGGGGCGGAGTTCGTCGGCCTGATGCAGGTGCTGGTGTATGCGGGCGCGATCATGGTCGTGTTCCTCTTCGTCGTGATGCTGCTGAACCTGGGGCATCCGTCGGATCTCGCGGACATCCGCGGCAAGTGGGGGCGGATGGCGGCGGGACTCATCGGGCTCGCGCTGGTGGCAGAGCTGATGGCGCTGTCGCGCACGACGCTCCGCGTTGACGTGTCGCTGCCGGCACGCTCGGCATCCGAACTCGCCAGCGAGCCGGGCGGCGTGATCGGATCGGTGGCATCGCCGATGTTCCGCGAGTACCTCCTGGCGTTCGAGCTGACCAGCATTCTCCTGCTCGTCGCGCTGATCGGCGCCGTCGTCCTCGCCAAGAAGCGGAGCGCCTGATGCTCGCCGAATCCCTCGCCCTCTCCGCCGCGCTGTTCACCATTGGGGTGATCGGGGTACTCACCAGGCGCAACGCGATCATCGTGTTTATGTGCGTCGAGCTCATGCTCAACGCCGTGAACCTGAGCTTCGTGGCGCTGTCGCGCGTGTATGGGGCGACCGGCCAGGTGTTCGTGATCTTCGTGATGGCGGTCGCGGCGGCCGAGGCCGCCGTGGGGCTCGCCATCATCATCTCGATCTTCCGGCACAAGAAGTCGGTCAATCTCGAGGACATCAACTTGCTGCGCGGTTGACCGTCGCTATGCTCGAATCCACCCATCCGCTCGCTGCCACAATCGCCAGGCTCGTCTGGTGGCTGCCGCTGCTGCCGCTCATCGGCTTCCTGGTGAACGGAGCGTTGTCACTGCGCGCCAGCGCGAAGCTGGGTCCCGCCGACCCGTCGGGCGACGGTGACCACGACTTCCACGGTGGCGACGGCGAGTCGGCGCACAGCGGGCACGGTGGGCACGATGGGCACGACGCGGGCCACGACGATCACGCGCCGGCAGCGCGGCACCGGTACGCCGCGATCACCAGCATCGTCGGTCCCGGCGTGCTCGTGCTCAGCTTCGTGCTCGCGCTCGCGATGTTCCTCGCCATGCGGGGCGTGGACATGCACGCCCCGTACGTCAATACGCTGTTCAGTTGGATGCCGGTCGGCGACCTCCACATCGACGCCGCGCTTCAGCTCGACGGATTGTCGATGCTGATGGTGCTCGTCATCACGGGCGTCGGCATGCTCATCCACGTGTTCAGCGTCGGCTACATGCAGGAGGACCCGGGGTACCCGCGCTATTTCGCCTACCTGAACCTGTTCGTGTTCTTCATGCTGTTGCTTGTGCTGGGCGCGAACTACGTGGTCACGTTCGTGGGGTGGGAAGGCGTCGGGCTGTGCTCGTATCTCCTGATCGGATTCTGGTTCAGCGATAAGGCCAATGCCGACGCCGGGAAGAAGGCCTTCGTCGTGAACCGCATCGGCGATTTCGGGTTCATGGTCGCCATGTTCATGCTCTTCGCGCACATCGGGACGCTCGACTACACGGGGGTTGCCGAACAGGCGCATCGCTTTGCGCCCGGCGGCGTGGTGATCACGGCCATTTGCCTCTTTCTGTTCCTCGGATGCGTGGGGAAGAGTGCCCAGATCCCGCTGTACGTATGGCTTCCGGATGCCATGGCGGGGCCGACACCGGTTTCGGCGCTTATCCACGCCGCCACCATGGTCACCGCCGGCGTATTCCTCGTGGCCCGCAGCGCCCCACTGTTCTCGCTGGCACCGGTGGCATCGCTGACGGTGGCCCTCGTCGGGGGCGCAACGGCGCTCTTCGCCGCGACGATCGGCCTCAAGCAGTGGGACATCAAGAAGGTGCTCGCGTATTCGACCGTCTCGCAGTTGGGTTACATGTTCGTTGGCGTCGGCGTCGGCGCCTACACGGCCGGCGTCTTCCACCTGGTCACGCACGCATTCTTCAAGGCGCTGCTGTTTCTCGGGTCGGGCTCGGTGATTTTCGCGATGCACCGCGCATACCACGCGACGCACAATCACGCGGACGACGCGCAGGACATGCGCAACATGGGCGGGTTGAAGCAGTACATGCCGATCACGTGGACCCTGATGTGGATCGCGACGCTTGCGATTGCCGGGGTTCCGCCATTCGCCGGGTTCTTCTCGAAGGACGAGATTCTCGGCGCGACATTCGCCCGCGCGCACGGGTCGACCCTCGCCGACGCGACCCTGCTCGGCGTGTCCGGATCGACGGTCCTCTACGCGGTGTGGATCTTCGGGCTCGCGGCCGCGCTGCTCACGGCGATCTACATGACCCGCATGATGCTGTACACGTTCCACGGCCCGAACCGCAGTGGCGATGCCGCACGGCCGCACCTGGCGGAGGCCCCCTGGGTCATGACCGGACCACTCCTCGTGCTCGGCGCGCTGAGCGTCGCCGGTGGGTGGCTCAACCTGCCAGAGGTGATCACGGACCTCCTGCCGATGGGGCCGACCGGCATGCTGGAGCACTGGCTCGAGCCCGTCGTCGGTGCGGCCACGGCGAGGGTGGAGGGGGGCGCCGCACATCCGTCGGCGACAACAGAGGAGTTGCTGATCGGCCTCGCGGTGGCGATAGCGGTGGCCGGCATTGCCGTCGCGTGGGTCAAGCTGAAGCCGGCCGCCCTGGTACCGAAGAACGCTGCGGCGCCGGCGACAGGCCTCGGGCTCGTGCTCGAGAACAAGTGGTACGTGGACGAGGCATACGACAAGGCAGTCGTGAAGCCGACGTATGCCGTCTCGCGTTCCGTCCTCTGGACGACCGTTGACGTCGGACTGATCGATACGCTGCTCGTCAATGGATCGGCGGCGTTCGCCCGGTTCTTCGGATGGGTCGGCAGTCAGCTGCAGTCCGGCCGGGTCGGGACATACGCGTGGCTCGTCGTGATCGGGACTGTCCTCCTGCTCCGCGCGATTGCGCGGGTTTCATAGGCAGCCCCCCATGCAAGCGATCCTGGCCTCGATGGGATACAACAGCTGGATCCTCACCGCGCTCCTGCTGCTGCCGCTGGTCGGGGCGGGGGTCCTCGTCGTCCAGTCGCGCGGTCAGGCCGATGCCGCGGCGCTGATGTCCGGCGCGCGGCGCACCGCACTTGTGTTCTTTGCGGCCGAGTGCCTGCTGTCGCTCGGATTGTGGTGGTCGGTGGACTACGCGAGCACGGAATGGCAGGCGGCGGTGTCCGCTCCGTGGATCGAGTCGTGGGGAATCTTCTATCGCATCGGGGTGGACGGCATTGCCGTGATCCTGATCCTGCTCACGACGATCCTCATGCCGCTGACGGTGCTCGGGAGCTGGACCAGCATTCGCGAGAAGCCCCACGCGTTCTATGCGCTGCTTCTGGTGCTCACGACCGGCATGCTTGGCGTCTTCATGTCGCTCGATCTCGTGCTGTTCTACGTGTTCTGGGAATTGATGCTCGTGCCGATGTACCTGATCATCGGCATCTGGGGCGGGAAGCGTCGGTTGTACGCCAGCCTGAAGTTCTTCCTGTTCACGATGCTCGGCTCGCTGCTGATGCTGGTCGCGATCGTGTACATCGGAATCAAGGCCGGCGGCGCGAGCGGCGTGCCGGTGTTCGACTACGACGTGGTCGTGAACACCGGCGCCTACTCGTACACGGCTGCCCTCTGGCTCTTCGGCGCGTTCTTCCTCGCCTTTGCGGTGAAAGTGCCGATGTTCCCGTTCCATACGTGGCTGCCGGACGCCCACGTCGAGGCACCAACGGCTGGATCGGTGGTCCTGGCTTCCATCATGCTGAAGATGGGGACGTTCGGGTTCGTGCGGTTCGCGCTTCCGCTCTTTCCGTACGCCGCCACGCACCCCACGGTGCAGTCGGTGGTGATCGTTCTGGCCGTCGTCGGAATCGTGTATGGTGCGCTGGTGTCCATGGTGCAGCCGGACTTCAAGAAGCTCGTGGCGTACAGCTCGGTGAGTCACCTCGGGTTCGTGATGCTCGGCATCTTCGCGTTCACGACGCAGTCCATGCAGGGCGCGCTCATGGTGAACATCAACCACGGCATCTCGACCGGCGCGCTGTTCCTCCTGATCGGGATGATCTACGAGCGGCGCCATTCGCGACTGATCGCCGATTTCGGCGGCATCGCCAAGGTGATGCCCGTGTTCGCCGTGATGTTGACGATCGTCGCGCTGAGTTCGATCGGGGTACCGGGAACGAACGGGTTTGTCGGTGAGTTCCTCGTCCTCATCGGGGCGTTCCGCACACAGCCCATCGCGGCAGTGATCTCCGCGACGGTGATCATCTTTGCCGCAGTGTACCTGCTCTGGGCGCTGCAACGCATCATCTACAACCCGCTGTCCAAGCCCGAGAATGCGGCCTTGAAGGACCTCAACTGGCGCGAGATCGGCCTGCTCGTTCCACTCATCGCGGCGATCTTCTGGCTTGGCTTCTATCCGGCGCCGGTGCTGAATCGCACGCACGCGGCCGCAAATCGGCTTGTGGAGCGAATGGGTGGCGTTCCTGAGGCCAATTACCTTGCGGCTCCGGAGCGCCGATGACGTTCGATCTGGCACTCCCGGCGGGGCTGATGGGCGCGCTGGCGCCCGACATCGTGCTCATGCTCGGCGCGATGGTCATGATGCTCGTGGCCGCCTGGGGCCCGGAAAGCGAGCAGCGACAACGCCTGGTCGGCTATGGCAGCCTCGTTGTCGTCGCGGCGACGCTCGTCGCCGTCGTCGTGTTCGCGGTTCGCGGCGCATCGGCCGGCCCGGGCGTCATCGCGGTCGACGGATTCCGCTGGGCCGCCGATATCGTCTTCCTCGTCGGGGCGGCCGCGACCATCGCGCTTGGCATCGAATCCAACCCGCGCGACCGGTTCGTCAGCGGGGAATCGCACGTCCTCGTCCTGTTTGCGACGGCGGGAATGATGATCCTCGCGGCCGCCCGCGACTTGATGATCGTCTTCCTCGGCGTTGAGCTCATGTCGATCGCCGTCTACGTACTCGTCGGGTTGAACCGCTCGAGCGGTCGGTCGGCCGAGGCGGCGCTCAAGTATTTCCTGCTGGGAGCGTTCGCCACCGGCTTCCTGCTGTACGGAATCGCGCTCGTGTACGGCGCCACCGGCTCCACCAGTTTGCCGGTCATCGGCGAACGGATCGCGCATTTCGCGCTGGCCGAGCATACGATGCTGCTGATCGGTGTCGGCCTGCTGCTCGTCGGGTTCGGGTTCAAGATCGCGGCGGTGCCGTTTCACATGTGGGCTCCCGACGTTTATGAAGGCGCGCCCACGCCGGTCACCGCATACATGGCGGCGGCGGTGAAGGCGGCGGCATTCGCGATGTTCTTCCGCGTCTGGATCGAGTCCTTCACCCTGATCGACGGGGCGTGGCTGGTGCCGCTGTGGTGGATGGCGGCTGCAACGATGATCGCCGGAAATGTCATCGCGCTGGCGCAGCGCAACATCAAGCGCATGCTCGCGTACTCGAGCGTCGTGCATGGCGGCTATCTGCTCGTGGCGGTCGCGGCGGGAACATCACTCGGATCGGCGGCATTCCTGTTCTATGCCGTCGCGTACACACTCGCCACCTTCGGTGCCTTTGCCGTGGTGGTGGCGATGACGCGGCCGGGGGTGCACGCCACGCCCATCTCGGACTACGACGGCCTCTGGACCACCCGGCCGTGGCTCGCGACCGGTTTCGCCGTTTGCATGCTGGCCCTGCTTGGCTTCCCGATCTTCGGCGGCGCCGGATTCTTTGCCAAGTGGTACGTGCTTCAAGCGGCGATCACTTCGACGAACAAACTCGTACCGCTCGCGGTGGTGCTCGTGCTCACCTCCGTCGTCTCGGCAGGCTACTACCTGCACGTGGTGCGAGTGATGTTCATGCGGCCGCGCCCCGAAGGGGCCGTCGAGCCGCCAGCGCTTTCGCCGCTGACGCGGGTCGTGCTCGTGGCGAGCGTCGGCCTGCTGCTCGCGCTCGGCCTGTATCCCCAGCCGCTCGCGGATTGGGCGAGATCCAACACGGTGGTGACGTCGCCCGAGGCGCGTAACCCGTTCCCGACGATCCCGATCGACTAGGGCATCAGTGACACGCTGACGCCGGCCGCACGCGGGCGTTATTGTCCCGTGATGATCTCCAAGGGAATCTTCAGGCAATACGACATCCGCGGGGTCGTCGGAACGGAACTCACCGAGGACGCCGTTGAGGCGACCGGGCGTGGATTTGCGGCGTTGCTCGCCGAACGCGGCGTTTCGCCCAGCGTCGTGGTGGGCAGGGACAACCGGCCGAGCGGCGCGGCGTTGCGCAATGCGCTCGTGCGTGGGCTCACCGAGAGCGGCGTCGCCGTCACCGATGTCGGTATCGTCCCGACGCCTGTCATGTACTGGTGCCTGCACCACCTCGACGTGGGCGCGGGAATTCAGGTCACCGGATCGCACAACCCTCCGGAGTTCAATGGGTTGAAGCTTTGCGCGGGCACGTCGTCCCTGCACGGCGACGGCATCCAACGCTTGTACGCGCTGGCGACCGGCACCGAGTTTCCGGTGGGGAATGGTTCAGTGACGGAGCGGACGGTGCTGGACCGCTATGTGGACGACATCGTGGCCCGCGTCGGGCCGCTCAGCAGGCGCCTCCGCGTGGTCGCAGACTGCGGAAACGGCGTCGCAGCTCTGGTCGCGGAGCGTTTGCTCTCCCGGCTTGGCGCCGAAACGACTGTCCTGTTCGGGGAAAGCGACGGCACCTTCCCGAATCATCACCCCGATCCCACCGTGGTCGAGAACCTTCAGGATCTGATTGCAGCGGTGAAGTCCGGTCGCGCCGACATCGGCATTGGATTCGATGGTGATGCCGACCGGATCGGCATCGTGGACGCGAACGGCACAATCATCTGGGGCGACTACCTGCTCATGCTGTATGCGCGCGACGTGCTTGCGCGCAACGGACCGGCGCAGCCGATCATCTTCGACGTGAAGTGTTCGCAAGCACTGCCTGACGCCATCGAGAAGGCCGGGGGCGTGCCGGTGATGTGGAAGACCGGGCATTCCCTGATCAAGGACAAGATGAAGGAACTCGGTGCCCCGCTCGCAGGGGAGATGTCGGGTCACATGTTCTTCACGGAAGGCTTCTATGGCCACGACGATGCGTTGTATGCCGCGGCGCGGCTGTTGCGGATCATCGCGGACGACGGTCGGGCCGTGCACGAAATGCTCGCGGATGTTCCCCGGTTCGTGTCCACGCCGGAAATCCGTGTGGACTGCCCGGACGCGACGAAGTTCGACGTGGTGGAGGCGGCGAGAGCCTGGTTCAGTGCGCGGCATGAGGTGATCGACGTCGACGGTGTTCGCGTGCTGTACGGTGACGGATGGGGCCTCGTGCGGGCGTCGAATACCCAGCCGATTCTGGTGCTGCGCTTCGAGGCGCTCAGCGCCGAGCGACTGGGGGCCATCAGGCGAGAGTTCGCGGAATGGCTCGCGTCGCAGGGAATCACCCCCAGCGCTGCGTAGGACGGAGGTGCGACGCTGGGGAGTCGTCCTCGTCATCGCCACGGCGTTCGTGCTCGTGGCAGGGCGCTGGCTCGCCACCATCTACGCGGACTGGACGTGGTATGACGCACTGGGAGCCCTGCCGGTCTATCGGAGCGGCCTGATCCACCAGTTGGCGTGGCGGGTGGGCGCCATCGCAAGTGCGTTCGCGTTCGCTTTCCTGAACCTGTACGCCTTGCGCCGGTCCATCGTGTCGCTGGTGCTGCCCCGACGGCTCGGCAATATCGAAATAGGCGAGGCCGTGTCTGCCCGCGCGCTGCTCGGTGTGGTGCTGGCGGTATCCGGCGTCCTCGCGATCGTCTTGTCCGCGCCGACGGGTCACTGGACGACGATGGCGTTTGCACGAATCTCCGGTTCCAGCCGCGAAATGGATCCGTACCTCGACATGGACCTGTCGCAGGTGGTCGCCTGGCTGCCGTTCGAGCTCGACCTCCACGCGTGGATGTCCCGCCTCATCGTCGTGGTCGCTCTGCTCATCCTCGGCATGTACGCGCTCACGCCCAGCTTGCGGTTTCGTCGCGGCGACTTCTACGTATCGGCGTACTGCCGCCGGCATTTACTGGTGCTGGCCACCTTCGCGCTGCTCTTGCTGGCGTGGCGGAGTCGGCTCGACTGGCTGTCGCTGACGTCGATCGGCGCCGAATCCGGTGCTCCGTACGGCTCCTACGCGCACCGGATCGAGGGGCCATTCCTGATCGCACTTTCGCTCGCGACGGCAGTCGCAGCATTCGTGGCGTTGTGGACCGGATGGTACGGATACCTGCGGATTGCGGCGCTTGCCGCGCTGTCGGCGGCCCTCGGCGGCCCGTTGGTGAGGGTGACGATGCCGGCAATCGCCGGGCGATCCCTGTCGCCGTCGGACTTGAACGAAACGGAACGCCCGTACGCGACGACCCGCCGCCTGTTCACGCGCAGGGCGTTTGGCGTGGATGAAGTGTCCACGGTTGCGGTGCGCGAGCTGCCGGCGCTACGTGCCGCGGCCGTCGGCGTGCCGATCTGGGACCCCGTCGCCCTCGCCCGCTCTGCTCCTGGCGGGGGACTCCGCCGGGCCGTGGGAATCGCATGGACGCCTGAGCCCGGCGGGCTGCGCGCCACCGCGGTTGTTGAACCGGGGTCCGGGTCGAGTACGTGGTCCGTGGCCGAGTTTGAAGCGACGGCGACGGACGAGCGGCTCAGGGTGCTCCCCGCAATTCCGGCATCGGTCGGGACGCCGCCGATTGGCGGCTGGCAAGACGTGATCGTGCACCCGGGTGCTGTCGGATCGCTTGTCGTCGCCGATTCGGTTGGCCGGATCCCGGCACCACCGTTCTCAACCCGTCTCGAGCGCATCGCGCACGCGTGGAACGCGCGGGCGCCGCGGTTCGCGATGGCCGAGCAACCTTCACTGCGTCCGCGGATCGCCTTCCGGCGGGATGTACGCGAGCGTGTCGAAGCGCTCGTGCCGTTCCTCCTGACAGGTCCGACGATCCGCCCGCTGGTCCGAGGAGACTCGCTCTATTGGGTGGCCGAGGTGTACACGGCCCCACGAGCCTACCCGCTTTCCGAGCGCCTGATGTTCGCCGGAGAGCGCCGTCCCTACGTCCATCACGCGGCGACGGCGTTCGTGCATGCGGCCACCGGTGCCGTGACGTTCGTCGCGGCTGACAGCCCCGACGCCATCATGCGGGCGTGGATGCGTCGGTTCCCCCGGCTCTTCCTTTCGGCATCGGAACTGGCTCCCGCGATCGCGGCCGTGCGCCCCCCGCCTACCGACTGGGCCTCGCTGCAGGCCACGGCGCTGGCCCGCACAGGGCTGGAATCAGGCGCAGCAGGCGGCCGCGCTGCAATGACGACCGACAATGCCGACGCGGACCTGCTGGGCGAGCCGTCAGGCCTCTTTGCGACGCCCGCAGCCGCCCTGGCGTGGTCGGCTCCACTCGTGGATGCCTCTGGCGCGGTCACCGGAGTGTTGCTGGCGCTGGGCGGTCCCAACGGGCGCACGCTTTGGGTGGCCGCCGAGCGCGAAGAGAAGTGGAGTGACGTGCTCGACCGTCTGCAGCGGAGCGCGGACAGCGCCGGCGTGGGGCGCCAGCGCCGCAATGCGCGCCGGGGACATGTGCGGACCGTGCCGACGGCCGACGGATTGCTGTATGTCCAGACGCACTATGAGTGGGGCGCCGAGGGCGCGCCGGTGGCCGCCGGGGTCGCGGCGCTGACCGGGGGAACGGCTCGGGCCGGCACGACGGTTGTCGAAGCGCTCGGACTGCCACAGCGCGCGTCGCGGCGGGACGGTGGTGCCTTCCGGGCGTCCGTGGAAGCGCTGCACCGGCGAATGCGAGACGCCCTGCGCGACGGAGACTGGGTGGGGTTCGGTGCGGCGTTCTCGGCGCTTGGCGAACTGCTGCGTGGACCTGGCCGCTAGGCGCAATGCCGCGTGCGCGTGCTAAATTTTAGGGCTGTCGTGCTACAACCCCACTTTCGCATACCCAGTCCATGAATCTTCACGAGTATCAGGCGAAGGACATCATGCGCGCCCACGGCATTCCCACTCCTGCCGGCGACGTGGTGACCACGGCGGATGCCGCCGCGGCCGCGGCCACGAAACACGGCGGCCCCGTGATGGTGAAGGCACAGGTCCATGCCGGCGGACGCGGGAAGGCGGGAGGGGTGAAGTACTGCAAGACGCCGGACGAAGCTCGTGAGAAGGCCGGCGCGATTCTGGGCATGACCATCAAGGGGCTGACCGTCGAAAAAGTGCTCGTTGCGCCCGCCGCGGACATCGCCAGTGAAGCCTATGTCGGCATCATCGTGGATCGGGCCCGCAAGAAGCCGGTGTTCATGGTGAGCGCGGCCGGCGGGATCGACATCGAGGAGGTTGCCGCTACGACGCCGGACAAGATCCGGTACCATGCGGTCGATACGCGGTACGGACTGCTGCCCTTCGAGGCCGCAGAGCTGGGGTTCTTCCTGTATCAAGACGCAAAGCTCGCCCGCTCGGCGGCAAAGATCATGCAGCAGCTGTATGCCGCGTTCATGGCCACCGGGTGCTCGCTGGCCGAGATCAACCCACTGGTCGTGACGCCGGCGGGTGAGGTAGTCGCGCTCGATGGCAAGATGGTCGTCGACGACAACGAGGTCGATCGTCGCCCCGACATCGCGGCGCTGCGGGACGTCTCGAGCGAGAACCCGGCTGAGGTGGACGCCCGCAACAACAACCTCACGTTCATCAAGCTGGATGGGAACGTCGGTTGCGTGGTCAACGGGGCCGGCCTCGCGATGGCTACCATGGACCTCGTGAAATACTACGGCGGTGAGCCGGCGAATTTCCTTGACATTGGCGGCTCTTCGAATCCGGAGAAGGTCGTCAACGCGCTCAGGATCATCACGGCGGACCCGAACGTGAAGGCGATCCTGTTCAACATCTTCGGTGGTATCACGCGGACCGACGACGTGGCCAACGGGATCGTGACGGCCATCAAGGCCACTCCGCTCCGGGTCCCGCTCGTCATCCGACTGACCGGCACGAACGAGGAGCAGGCGATGCAGATCCTGGCGGCCAATGGACTCGAGGCCTCCGCCGACATGGACGAGGCGGTGCAGGCAGCGGTGCGCCTTGCCGGGGGAGGTGTCGCGTGAGTGTATTCATCGACGGCGGCACTCGCCTGGTCGTGCAGGGAATTACGGGGCGGGACGGATCGTTCCATGCGAAGCAGATGGTCGACTACGGCACGCAGGTCGTGGCGGGTGTCACGCCCGGCAAGGGTGGTCAGCTGTTTGACGCCGCGGGGCCGGACGGCAACGCGATCCGCATCCCCGTGTTCAATACGGTGGCCACGGCCGTGCAAGCCACGGGCGCCAACACGGCGGTGATCTATGTGCCGCCGGCGTACGCGGCGGATGCCATCATGGAGGCTGCGGCGTCTGGTGTCGCGCTGGTGGTCTGCATCACGGAGGGCGTGCCCGTGCTCGACATGACGCGCGTGCATCCGTTTGTGAAGGACCACGGCGTGCGGCTGGTCGGCCCGAATTGTCCGGGGCTCATTTCTCCCGGGCAGTCCAAGGTGGGAATCATCCCTGGGCGGATCTGCGCACCGGGGCCCGTCGGGGTGGTCAGTCGGTCGGGCACCTTGACCTACGAAGTCGTGTACCAGCTTACCCGCGCCGGAATCGGCCAGACCACGTGCGTTGGAATCGGCGGCGACCCCATCAACGGCACGAACTTCATCGACTGCCTGGCGGCGTTCGAGAAGGATCCGGCGACGCAGGCGATTGCGATGATGGGCGAGATCGGAGGCACCGACGAACAGGAAGCGGCCGCGTACGTACGCGACCACGTGACGAAACCTGTTGTGGGCTTCATCGCGGGCCAAACGGCCCCCCCAGGGCGGCGGATGGGGCACGCCGGCGCGATCATTTCGGGATCGGCCGGCACGGCGGCCGAGAAGATCGAGGCGTTCGAGGCATGCGGCATCGGCGTTGCGCGGCGACCGCTGGATTTTGTGGAACTCATCAAGGCACGTCTTCCGAGGAACTGAGCAGCGACCATGGCGGCAAATCGAACCCTTACAATCATCAAGCCTGACGCGTTCGGCGCGGGCAAGGCAGGAAAGATTCTCGCCCACCTGGAGCAGGCGGGATTCCGGCTCGTTGCCGCCCGCGTCATGCGGCTGACGAAGGCGCAGGCCGGCGAGTTCTATGCCGTGCATGCGGGGCGGCCGTTCTATGCCGAACTCGTCGAGTTCATGACCAGCGGTGACTGCATGCCGATGATCCTGGAACGCGAGTCGGCGGTGTCGGCACTTCGCGACACGATAGGCGCGACCGATCCGGCCGAGGCAGCGCCCGGCACGGTGCGAAAGCTCTACGCCGAGTCGAAGGGGCGGAACGCGATCCATGCATCCGACTCGGACGAGAATGCCTCTCGCGAAGCCCGGTTTTTCTTCGCGGAAACGGAAGTCATCCGGGGTTAGCCGGCGCGGAACGCGAGGCCCGGAGCGGGCCGTAAGTATCGGTCGGGCAGTAACTTGACCGATGTCTGGCTTCTCCTCATATTTAATGGCTATGCTATCGTTTCCGACGCGGGTCGTGAGCGACGGGGCGGTGCAGGTCAGCGGCGTGCTCGACCCGGACGACAAGGTGTGGATCGAGGGGGATGATCGTCCGGAAACGCCCGGAGTCGAGGTGACGGGGCGCGTATCGGTCGCTGGCCCCGGCCGCTTCTATTTCAGCGGGTCACTGGCCGGATCGGTGGGACGGGAATGCGGTCGCTGCCTTGCCGCATTCCGGAGTGATGTGGCGGCCGATCTCCACATCATGTTCACCGACGGTACGAACGGCGATGACGACGACGCAGATGTGTTCCCGGTGGTCCAGGGACGCGGTGGGACCGAGATCGACCTTCGCCCGGCTGTTCGCGAAGGGTGGTTGCTGGAGCAACCGGCGATCGCGGTGTGCAGCCCCGAGTGCAAGGGGCTGTGTGTGCGATGTGGTACCAACTTGAACCAGGGCGCATGTCAGTGCGCCCGGAAGCCTGAAGAGTGAGAACCCATGGCCGTTCCGAAGAGAAGGACATCCAAGCGGAAGAAGCGCGCGCGCAACACCCATAAGAAGGCCGCGCCGGTGGTGCTGCAGGCGTGCCCCAAGTGCGGAGCGCCCCGGCGGCCGCACCGCGTCTGCGCCGAGTGTGGCTACTACGCAGGCCGCCAAGCCGTCGCCGCCCGGGAAGCCTGACGGCACCATGCCGCGCATCGCTCTCGACGCGATGGGCGGTGATCACGCGCCTGCCGCGACCGTCGCGGGCGCGCTGCTTGCCCTTGCCGATCCCTCGCTCGACGCCCACGTCCAGCTGGTCGGGATCGCGGACGTGGTGCAGGCGGAGCTGGACCGACAGGGAGGTGTGCCCCGCGAGGCGGCGGCCCGACTCGAGATTGTGGGCGCGTCTCAAGTCATCGAAATGACCGACAAGCCGTCGGCGGCGGTGCGGGGCAAGCGCGACAGTTCGATGGTCGTCGGCCTCAAGCTGCAGGCGGAGGGGCGGTCGGACGCGTTCGTGTCGGCCGGCAACACTGGCGCGCAAATGGCTGCATCCACCGTCGTGTTGCGCCTCCACGAGGGTTTGACGCGACCGGCGATCGGCACGCTGTTTCCAACCGATCGTGGCTCGCCGCTGGTCGTGCTCGACTCAGGGGCCAACGTGGATTGCTCCCCACAGGAACTCGTCCAGTTCGCGCGGCTGGGGGCGGTGTACGCAGAGGACATCCTCGGGCGCCCTCGGCCGGCCATTGGGCTGCTGTCCGTTGGCGAGGAACCCGAGAAAGGCAGCCTCGCGGTGAAGGAGGCCCACGGGCTCCTGCAGGCGAGCGGGCTCAACTTCATCGGGAACGTCGAAGGCCGGGACCTGCCGCACGGAACGTGCGCGCACGGGACGCTCGACGTCGTCGTATGCGACGGGTTTACGGGAAACGTCGTACTCAAGTTCTACGAGTCGGCGGCGCCGATGATCTTTGGCCTCCTGCTCCGGCACGGTGCTCCGCGTGATGCGGTTGACGCGGTGGCGCACATGTTCGACTATGCGCAGTACGGGGGCGCTCCGCTGCTGGGCGTGCGTGGCGTGTCCATCATCTGTCACGGGAAGTCGTCACCCGAGGCGATCAAGAACGCCATCCGGGTGGCCGTGCTTGCCGTGACGCATGAAATGAGCGCGCATATCGGACGCAGCCTGCGCGTCACTCCAGCGGAGGGGACGGCGTGAAACGGCCAATCGCGATGATTGCGGGAACGGGCAGGGCGGTGCCGGCCCGTGTGATGACGAACGACGAGTTCGCGGCCATCGGAGTCGACACGAACGACGAGTGGATTCGGGAGCGCACGGGAATCCGGGCGCGCCACGTGGCCGGCCCGGGCGAAACGCTCACGTCGCTTTCGGCGGATGCCGCGAAAACGGCAATGGCGGCGGCTGGCGTCGGTGCCGGTGAGATCGATGCGATCGTGATGGCCACCGTGTCTCCGGACCATCTGCTGCCATCCGCGGCGGTGGAACTGCAGGCGGCCATTGGCGCATCGCGTGCCGCGGCGTTCGACATTGACGCCGCCTGCACCGGCTGGATCTACGGCGTATCCGTGGCCGAAGGGCTGATCGCCACGGGCACGGCCGAAACGGTGCTCGTCGTTGGCGCCGAGGTCCTGACCCGAATCATGAACTGGAAGGATCGGAACACGTGCGTTCTCTTCGGCGACGGCGCCGGGGCCACCGTGCTCCGCCGTTCGACGAAGGGGCGCGGGGTGCTGGCGACGTACACCCGGAGCGACGGCACCCTGGCCAAGCTCCTGTGGAGGCCCAACGGAGGGTCGGCGGCACCAGTCACCCCGGACATGCTGGTCGACGGCTCGTTCTGGATTCAGATGCAGGGGCGCGAAGTGTTCAAGCACGCGGTGCGGTCGATGTCGGACGCCGTGGACCGGGCGCTCGACGTGGCGAAGCTGTCCGCAGAGGACATTGACCTCGTCATCCCGCATCAGGCGAATGTCCGCATCATCGAGGCAACGGCCAAGCACGCCAACGTGCCAATGGACAAGGTGTACGTGAACGTTGACCGCTACGGAAACACCTCGGCGGGATCGATTCCGATCGCACTGGACGAAGCGCTCCGCGACGGACGGATCCGCGAGGGGGCGACGGTGCTTTTCGTCGGTTTCGGCGCCGGGTTCACGTGGGGTTCGATCATCGCGCGCTTCTAGCGCGCCCGCGCCATGGGAAAGCTGATTCTCCTGTTCCCGGGTCAGGGGTCGCAGAAGCCGGGCATGTGCAAGGACGTTGCCGACGCGTTCCCCGCGGCGCGCGAGGTGTGGCGCGAAGCCGATGAGGCGCTGGGCGTTGCGCTGTCGACCATTGCGTTCGCCGGGCCGGCCGAGGAACTCACGCTCACCCACAATGCGCAACCGGCGCTCCTGGCGCACGGTGCGGCCGTATGGGCCGTCGTGCGTCAGACGATCGGGTCGCGCGTTGTCGCGGCCGCAGGGCACTCGCTCGGCGAGTTCACGGCGTTCCACGCAGCGGGTGCACTCGGCTTGCGCGATGCCGTGCGCCTCGTGCGGCGGCGTGGGGAGCTGATGCTCGAAAGCGGCGCGACGGCCCCGGGCGCGATGGCCGCGATCCTCGGGACCCTCGACCGCCCGATTGCCGAGATCTGTGGCGAAGCGTCGGCCGCCGGCGCCGTCGTGGCGGCGAATTACAACGCCGATGAGCAGACCGTGATCTCTGGCACGGTGGCTGGCGTCGAGCAGGCGATGGAACTGGCGAAGGCGGCTGGCGCGAAGCGGGCGATTCGCCTCAATGTGAGCGGCGCTTTCCATTCGCCGCTGATGCAGCCAGCCGCCGACGGACTCTCCGGCGCCCTGGCAGCCGTGGCGTGGACGGCCCCGGCGTGGCCCGTGTACAGCAACGTCACGACGGCGGCGGTCACCGATGCCGCCTCCGCTCGCGACCTGCTGTTGCGCCAGTTGACGAGTCCGGTGCGGTGGGTCGAACTGGTACGGGGCGTGGCTGCGGCGCACCCCGGTGCCACGTTCGTCGAAATGGGCCCCGGCAACGTGCTCACCGGCTTGCTGAAGCGTCTCGCGCCGGACCACCCGGCCCGTACCTGCGGCACGGCGGCGGAAGTGCAGGCGCTCCTCGCTTCGTGAACCTGACGACACCAGAGGGATCGTGCCGATGAACATCGACCTGACGGGCAAGCGCGCGCTGGTGACCGGTTCGACACGCGGCATCGGACGCGAGATCGCAATGGCGCTTGCGTCGGCAGGGGCCGACGTTGCGGTGGTCGGACGCGACAAGGCGAAGGCGGACGCCGTGGCGGCGGAGATTCCCCGGGCCCGCGGGTTCGCCTGCGATGTGTCCGTGCCCGCCGAGGTGGAGCGCCTGGTGTCGGAGGTCGAGGCGGCCCTCGGCGGAATCGACGTCCTCGTCAACAACGCGGGGATCACCCGCGACAACCTCATGTTGCGGATCAAGGACGACGACTGGAACGCCGTGATCGACGCCAACCTCAGGTCGGCGTTCGTGGCGATCCGCGCGGCGTGCCGCGGCATGATGAAGCGCCGGTCCGGGCGAATCATCAACATCACGAGCGTCGTCGGCGTGATGGGCAACAAGGGACAGGCCAACTACGCGGCCAGCAAGGCGGGGCTGATCGGCCTGACGAAGTCGGTGGCCAAGGAGCTGGGATCGCGCAACATCCTCTGCAACGCGGTGGCGCCGGGCTTCATCGAGACTGACATGACCGCCGCGATGACGCCTGAGGCGCGTGCCGCCCTCAACGCGGAAATCCCGCTGGAGCGCCTCGGGACACCGGCCGACGTGGCTGCCGCCGTGGCATGGCTGGCGAGTGACCTTGCGTCGTACGTGACCGGCCAGGTCATCATCGTGGACGGGGGCCTCGCAATGTGACCCGTGGGCCCCGCACGACTATATTCCACAGCAGCATTCTCACCCCATCTGATCACTGAGGATCACCCGTGGCCGACCACTCCGCGAAGGTCAAGGACATCATCGAGAAGGAGCTTGGCGTCGAGCGCGAAAAGCTCACGAACGAAGCGAGCTTCATCGAGGATCTCGGCGCCGACAGCCTCGACATCGTCGAGCTCGTCATGGAATTCGAGAAGGAGTTCAACATCGACATC
>CAZLAU010000034.1:0-23233 GCA_964557615.1 uncultured Gemmatimonas sp. | reverse complement strand
TCGCCGCCGGCGTGATGCACGAAATCAACAACCCGCTCGCGACCATTGCCGCGATCGCCGAGAGTCTCGAGTTCAAGGTGGACGATGCAGTCAAGGCCGGCGCCGTGATTTCCCCGGACGTCCACGAGTACCTGCACATCATTGACAACGAAGTCTCGCGTTGCAAGCAGATCGTGGACGGCCTGCTCGATTTCAGCCGCCCCAAGCAGCCGCTCCGCGAACGCGTCGACCTCAACGAAGTCGTGGGCCGCACGCTCCTCCTCCTGAAGCACCACGTCCGGTTCAAGCGGCTAACCGTCAATCGCGAGCTCGCCGCCGACCTGCCGCGCGTGCCCAAGGCGAGCGGCGAGCAGCTCGTGCAGGTGTTCATGGCCCTGCTGCTCAACGCCATGGACGCGATGGCCGACCGCCACGGCGTCGTGACCATTCGCACGCGGCGCGGCGACACGGCGGGGGAGGGCGTGATCGCCGAGGTGTCGGATCAGGGCCAGGGCATTCCGCGAACGGAACTGACCAAGATCTTCGAGCCGTTCTACACCACGAAGGATGCCGGCAAGGGCACCGGCCTCGGACTCTCGATCTGCTACGGCATCGTGCAGGACCACGGCGGTCGCATGGAAGTCGAGAGCGTCGTGGGGCAGGGCAGCACCTTCCGAATGCTCCTGCCGAGCGTCGAGTCGTGACGCGGGCGGCGGCCACGTGAAGGTCCTCGTCGTCGAGGATGACCCGACCGTCGGCCGGTTCGTGAAGCGCGGGCTGGAGGAGCAGCGATACACGGTCGACCTCGTGACGGACGGTGACGAAGGCGAACGCCTCGCCGCCACGCAGCCCTACGACCTCATCGTGCTCGACTTGCGGTTGCCGAGGCGCTCGGGGATCGAGGTGCTGCGCAACCTGCGGGCCAAGGGATTCGAGAAGCCCGTGCTCGTGCTCACGGCACAGGACGCCGTGGACGCCAAGGTCGAGACGCTCCGCGCCGGCGCCGACGACTATGTCACCAAGCCGTTTGCGTTCGAGGAACTGCTCGCCCGCGTCGAGGCGCTGTCACGGCGACCGCGCGCCATCTCGTCACCGGTTCTGCGCGTGGCCGACCTGCAGCTCGACATCGATTCGCACGAGGTGTCCCGGGCCGGCCGCACCATCGACCTCACGCCCAAGGAATTCCTCGTCCTCGAGTACCTGATGCGACATGCCGGAAAGGTCATGAGCCGCACCCTCATCACGGAATACGCGTGGGGGTATCACTTCGACTCCGGCACGAACATCGTGGACGTGGTGATCAACCACCTGCGAAAGAAGGTGGACGGCACCGGCCGGAAGAAGTTGATCACGACGGTGCGCGGCGTCGGTTACGTGATCAAGGGCTAGGACACCGGCGTGGCATCCGTCCGGCTGCGGATGACGTCCGCGTACGGGGCCGCGATGCTGGTGGCCCTCGGCGGATTCGCCGCGCTCGCCGGCTACGAACGCCACAACGCGACCGAACGCGAACTCATCGAACGCGTCGCCGCCCGGGCGGCGATCGCCACGCGCATCCTCGAACGCACCGGCGTCCAGAGCGTCACGCTCGACACCGCGAGCGTCGGCAGCATGCTGAGCGTGAGCGTGCGCGCACTGCTCGACGAGTTCACCGGCTACTACGTGATCGTCGCGGACACCGGGGGGCGCACCCTGTACTGGTCGGATCCGGTGCGACGGCTGTTCCTCGCGGGGTACCGGGCGGATTCGATGAGCGTCCCGCAGCAGGTGTACCTGCCGTTTCGGACCGACTTCGATTCCATCCGGAACGCGGCGTTCAGCGTCGCGTCGAGCGGTGGTGTCCGGCGCGTCCGCCTGCGGAACGACGAGTTGATCATGACGGTGCGGGTATCCGACCCGCCGCTCCCGGGCCAGGTCCGCCGCATCGCGGTGGCGATCACCACCGAGCGGCTGCGGACGGCAATGGCCGAAACGGTCGGGCTGCTCGTCATTGCCGGCCCCATCCTGATTGCGCTCGCGCTCTGGGTGGCGTGGATCGTGTCGGGCCGTATGCTGGAGCCCATCAGCCGGATGGTCAACGACGTCGAGGCGATCACGGACGGCCGGTCGCTGCACCGGCGCATCGTGCCCGACCGGGAGTCGAGCGACGAGCTCGGACGCCTGACGCTCACGCTCAACGACATGATCGGCCGTCTCGAGACGTCGTTCGCGTCGCTGCGGCGCTTCACGGCCGACGCCAGCCACGAACTCAGGACCCCGCTCGCCGTCATCCGCGCCGACGTCGAACGGGCGATGACCACGCCGCACAGCTCGCACGAGCAGGCCATCGCGCTCGAGGAGGCGCTGCAGGAAGTCTCGCGGATGACCGGGCTGGTCGAGTCGCTCCTCACACTCGCGCGCGCCGACGAAGGCCGGTTCGACCTGATGCGCGAGCCCGTCCCGCTCGAGCCGCTCATCCGGGAAGTCGCCGAAACGGCGGCCATCCTTGGCGAGGAGGCGGGCATCTCCGTTCGCCTGCCGATCATCCAGCCGGTCACCGTGTCCGGCGACCCGGTCAGGCTTCGTCAGATGTTCCTGAACCTGGCGACCAACGCGATCAAGTACACGCCCCGGGGCGGGGCAGTCGAGATTTCACTCGAGGCGCGCCACGACGAGGCCATCGTCACCGTGAAGGATGACGGGATTGGCATTGCGGCGGCGGACTT
Organism: uncultured Gemmatimonas sp.; assembly: GCA_964557615.1. Taxonomy (GTDB): domain Bacteria; phylum Gemmatimonadota; class Gemmatimonadetes; order Gemmatimonadales; family Gemmatimonadaceae; genus Fen-1231. The sequence continues at coordinate 20,549 of CAZLAU010000034.1, read as the reverse complement.
GCCGTTCATCTTCGACCGATTCTGGCGCGTGGACCGCGCCCGCTCGCGGACCGAAGGCTCGGGTGTGGGCCTCGGCCTCGCCATCTGCCAGTGGATCGCCCAGGCCCACGACGGGCGGATCGATGTGTCCTCGCGGCTCGGCCGAGGCTCGACGTTCACGATCGTGCTTCCCGCGCCCGAAATTCCACCAGAAACACCTAATACCGCCTTAAGCATTTCTTAATCTTCCCGCTATTACGGCGTCACTGGCTGCGACGTACTTTCTTGGGCAGGCAGGAACAGTGCGTCCGTGTCACCCATGCACGAGGTGCCATTTTGTTTAACAATCTGCTGGAATCGAAGCCCGTCAAGCAGCGCACGCTGGGCAGCACGATCTTCAGCGTCGTGTTCCACACGGCGGTGATCGCGCTGGCCGTCAAGGCCACGCTCCAGGCGACGCAGGAGAAGGAGAGCGTCGAGGAGCAGGTGAGCTTCGTCGAAGTGAAGAAGGACGAGCCGCCGCCGCCCAAGCCGCCGCCGCAGGAGGCCCCGCCGCCGCCGCAGAGCTTTCAGGTGCTCACCGCTCCCGTGAACATCCCGAACGTCCTGCCGGACATTGACCTGACCGCCAAGCTCACCAATGAAGCCGACTTCTCCGGCAAGGGTGTGCAGTCGGCCAAGGCCAATACCGGACCGGTGGCCAAGCCCGAAGGTGACCAGCCGTACTTCGAGTTCATGGTCGAGAAGCCAGTCGCCGAGGCCTCGAACACGAGCCGCCCACGCTACCCCGACATCCTCAAGTCGGCCGGCGTCGAGGGCGAAGTGCTCGCACAGTTCGTCGTAGATACCACCGGTCGCGTCGAACCGGGGTCGTTCAAGGTGCTCAAGACGACGCACGCCCTGTTCGAGACCGCGGTTCGCGCCGCCCTCCCGGGCATGCGGTTCATCCCCGCTGAAGTCGGCAACAAGCGGGTGCGCCAGCTCGTGCAGCAGCCGTTCGTGTTCGCCATCGCCAAGTAATTACCGCACTCTTTCACACCACCCGGAGACGTCGCAACAATGGAACTCTCGCTTATCGAGCTGTACGGGCACATGGGGTACTTCGCCAAGGGTATCGTCTTTACCCTGGCGGGCATGTCGATCTGGTCGTTGACAGTCACCCTGCAGAAGTGGTGGTACCTGCGGTCGGCCCAGGTCCAGACCCGGAAGTTCGCTCCCGAGTTCTCCCAGTTCCTCGAGGAAGACAACCTCACCGAGGCGATCAACATCGCCGGCACGTACAAGAAGTCGCACGTGGCCCGCGTGCTCGGCAACGCCCTCGATGAGATCAAGCCGCTCATCGCCGACGGCTCGGTCACGGTGTCGGACATCAACTCGGCAGAGCGCGCCGTCGAGCGTGAAATGCTGATGACGATCGTGCTCATCAAGCGCGGCCTCGGCATCCTCGCGACCGTCGGTTCCACGGCCCCCTTCGTCGGCCTCCTCGGCACCACGATGGGTATCGTCAACGCGTTCACGGGCATGGCCGTGTCCGGTGGCGGCGGCCTGGGCGCCATCTCGGCTGGTATCGCCGAAGCCCTCATCACGACCGCCTTCGGTCTGCTCGTCGCCATCCCGGCCGTGTGGGCGTACAACTACTTCCAGACGAAGGTCGACAACATCACGGCCGAAATGACGTACTCGTCCAAGGAAATGATCGACTACCTCATCAAGGGCGTCTCGGGCGAGTTCGGCCGCAGCCGCTTCACGCGTGAGTTCAACACGGCCGCGCAGAACGCGGCGAAGATCTAACTCCAGCGGATACCCACCTTCATCGGAGGGAACCGATGGGCGTACAACTCAGCAAGGAAGAAGTAAAATCCGAACCGAACATGGTGCCGATGATCGACATCATGCTCGTGCTCCTGATCATCTTCATGATCGTGATTCCGGCCCTGCTCGCCGGCTTCAATGCCGTACCGCCGGAAGGGCAGAACCTGAAGCCGCACCCGAACGAGGATGAGGACATCATTCTCGGCATCGATGCGGAAGGCCGTTTCTATCTCGACAAGGAGCCGTTCTCCGATGACGCGATCGGGCCGGCGATCCGGGCGAAGTACGACGTCCGGACCACCGACAAGATCATGTTCATCAAGGCCGACCGGAACCTGAAGTACGATCGCGTCATGGAAGCCATGGACATCGCGTCCAAGCAGGGAGTCCGGGTCGCGGCGCTCATCACCGACCAGACCAAGGGCACACAGTCCCTGATCGAATCGGACAACGCCGGTCAGGACCTGGGCCTGAGCAAGGGAGGAACTCCTTAAATGGGAATGAGCGTAGGCAAGTCCGGAGGGTACAACTCCGAACCGAACATGGTGCCGATGATCGACATTCTGCTCGTGCTGCTCATCATCTTCATGATGATCATCCCGATGGGGCGCAAGGCGTTCGACGTGCAGTTGCCTGACCCCACGGCGGAGAAGCCACCGCCGAACCAGAAGGTCAACCAGATCGTGCTCGAGGTGAACCCCGGCGAGCAGTACCTGATCAACAAGGCGCCGATCGCCAAGGCCGACCTGTTCAACGAGCTGAAGAAGATCTATGACCCGCGCCCCGAGAAGATCCTGTTCATCAAGGGCGACCCGAACGTCATCTATCAGGACGTGATCTTCGGCATGGATCAGGCGCGCGGTGCAGGTGTGAAGGTCATTGGCGCTACGCCCCGCGCACCAGGGGCTGGCCAGTAAGCCGCGCAGCACGTGAGCTCTTGAGACGACCGGTGAACCTTTTGCGGTTCACCGGTCGTATCATTTAACGGAATGACACTCGCATCCGGCCAGCCGTCGGCCGACCGCCGGAAGTACCGGCCACCGGTCGGAATTCCGCTTCCCCAGGAGCGGACGATCGGGAGTGCGCTCGTGTCGGTGTTCCTCCACGCGCTCATCGTGTTGGTCCTCATCGGGCCATTCGTTGCGCACGACCTCCTGGTGGACAACGAAGGTGCCGGCGGCCCGGGGCCGGCAGGGGGCGGTGGCGGCGGAAACCGGGGATCCGGTGGCGCCGAGCGCGCTACCTACATCGAAGTCGCCCCGCCGCCACCGCCCGTGGCACGCCAGCCGAGTACTCAGCCGCAACTGGTGACGCCGCCCGTGCAGCGACCGCCGGAGCCGCAGCCGATCGCCCCGCCGCTTGCGGACCCGATTGCCACCACCGTCACGTCCCCGGTATCCACTGTCGGCACGGGCGGAACGGGGAGCGACGGGTCGGGCGGCACAGGCCCCGGAACGGGCGGCGGGCGTGGGTCGGGCGTCGGCACCGGCACGGGTTCGGGCACTGGTCCCGGCACGGGCGGCGGCTCCGGCCGGGTGTACCCGCCGACCGTGACCCACCTCGCGATGCTGCCAGTGCCGGTGCCGGCCAAGGTGCGACCGTACACGCTCGTCGCGGTGTTCGAGGTGGACGAGCGAGGCAACGCCCGCCTGCTCCATTTCAATGAGTCGAAGGACTCGGGCTACAACAAGAAGATCCGGGCGATGCTCGAGGAAATCCGGTTTCGGCCGGCCGTGCGTGCCGACGGAACCCCCGTGCGCGACACGACGTCCATCATCGCCGAGGCGCGGCTGTAGCGCAGTCGGGGCCCAGTCGGGTCCGCCGGGCCTACCCTCGCAAACGCAGGGTGGGTAACTTTCCCAGATTGTACGCAAACCGTGGCGCCATAAGGAGATGGCGCGGCGGTGCGGCGTCCCCGTTTCTGCGTCCCGACATCCGAATTTTCCCCACCTAATGCCACTCTCGACACTGCTCTGGATCATCCTTGGCGGCAGCGCCGGCGCCCTCGCCTTTGCCGTTGCCCTCTCCCGCTGGGTGCTCGCCCGCGACACCGGCACACCGGAAATGCGCGTCATTTCCGACGCGATCCAGGAAGGCGCTGAGGCGTACCTGCGCCGCCAGAATCGCACGATTGCCGTGCTCGCCGTGGCCGTCGCCGCAGCGCTCGCCATCGGCTACGGTGTCCTCCGCGAGTCCATCCCGGCCGACCCCGTCAGTGACCGCACGCTGCTCGCGTTCTATATCACGGTGTCGTTCATCCTCGGCGCGCTGTCGTCGGCGATCGCCGGATACATGGGCATGTGGGTGTCCATCCGCACGAACATCCGGGTGGCATCGGCCGCGACCAAGTCGCTGAATGCCGCACTGCAAACGGCCCTCCGCGGCGGCGCCGTGAGCGGCCTGTTCACCGTCGCGATGTCGTTGCTCGGCGTCGGCGGGCTCTTTGCGGTGCTCGCGATGTTTGCCCCCGAGGGTGTCGAGGCGGGTGAGTGGGCCCGGAAGATTCCCTTCGTGATCGTCGGATACGGGTTCGGTGCCAGCTTCGTCGCCCTGTTCGCGCAGTTGGGTGGTGGCATCTACACCAAGGCCGCGGACGTCGGTGCCGACCTCGTGGGCAAGGTCGAGGCGGGCATTCCCGAGGATGATCCGCGCAATCCTGCGGTCATCGCCGACCTGGTGGGTGACAACGTCGGCGACTGCGCCGGTCGCGGCGCCGATCTGTTCGAATCGATCGCTGCCGAGAACATCGGGGCAATGATCCTCGGCGTGTTCCTGTACCAGTCGTTCGGCGTTGCCGGCATTCTGTTCCCGCTGGTCATCGGTGCAGCAGGCCTGGCCGCGTCGATCGTCGGCGTGATGTCGGTCAAGGCGCGCGAGGACGAGGACCCGATGAACGCGCTCAACCGGGGCTTCTACCTCACGACCGTCCTCGTGTCGGTCGCGATGTTCTTCATCTGCAAATGGTTGCTCGTGTCGCCCGACGCGCCCGACGCCTGGTGGAAGTTCTTCCTGTGCGCGATGATCGGGGTCGTCACTTCCGTGGCGTTCGTCTTCATCACCCAGTATTACACGGAGTACCGCTACCGCCCGGTGAAGTCCATCGCCGACGCCTCGAACACCGGCCCGGCGACCAACATCATCATGGGTCTCTCCGTCGGCATGGAGTCCACGGTGATGCCCGTGATCACGATCGGCATCGCGCTGGTGGGCAGCTTCCTGCTGGGCCGATCCAGCGGCGTCATGATTGACGGGGAGGCCGCCGGCGGCCTGTTCGGTACGGCAATCGCGACGATGGGCATGCTCGGGTCGGCTGGCTACATCCTCGCGATGGACGTGTTCGGACCGATCACGGACAATGCGGGTGGCATTGTCGAGATGTCCAAGCAGCCCGAGTCGATCCGCGAGAAGACCGACCGCCTCGATGCCGTGGGCAACACCACCAAGGCGCTGACGAAGGGCTACGCCATCGGTTCGGCCGCGCTGGCCGCGTTCCTCCTGTTTTCGGCCTATCTGGACGAAGTCCGCAACTACACCGGCGAAGTGCTGAACGTGGACCTGTCGAAGCCGCCGGTGTTCGTCGCGGCGCTCCTTGGCGCGATGCTCGTGTTCTGGTTCAGTTCGCTGGCGCTTCGCGCGGTGAGCCGCGCCGCGCAGAGCGTAATCACCGAAGTGCGGCGCCAGTTCAAGGAGAAGCCGGGCATCATGGCCGGCACGGACAAGCCGGACTACGGCGCGTGCGTGGACATCGTGACCAAGGGAGCGCTGCGGGCCATGGTGCTGCCGGGAGCGCTGGTCGTGCTCTTCCCGGTGGTCGTCGGCATCGCGTTCCGGATGATCGGGGAGCCCGGCGAGCGCCTTGGCGCCGAGGCCGTAGCCGGATTCCTGATGGTGGCCACCATCACGGGCATCCTGATGGCCGGCTTCCTCAACAACGGCGGCGGCGCGTGGGACAACGCCAAGAAGTACATCGAAACCGGCGTCCACGGCGGCAAGAAGTCCGATGCCCACAAGGCGGCCGTGGTCGGTGACACCGTCGGCGATCCGTTCAAGGACACCGCGGGGCCCTCGCTCCACGTACTCATCAAGCTGCTGTCGACGATCACGCTGGTGCTCGCACCGCTGTTCATCTAGCTCGACGCTGCGGCCCCGCACCTGCGGGGCCGCAGTCACATGGTGGACCCCGAGCGCGGGCGGGCGGTTCACCGCATATGATTGTGAGGTTCGATCAGGGCAGGGAACGAGTCGTTGAACGATCACGCTGTCTGGTGTTCACTTCCAACTTCCTCCGATTGAGTCATGCGCTCGCTCTTTGCCCGCAAGCCCATCGCCGAACTCGTTCCGGATGAAGGAAAGGGCACCGGCCTTCGCCGGACGCTCGGCACGCTCGACCTCGTAGCACTGTCCATCGGCGCCGTCATTGGCGCCGGTATTTTTTCCTCCATCGGTACGGCGGCTGCCGGCCAGATGGCTCCGGACGGGGTGACCGTCATCCGGTACGGCGCCGGCCCGGCGCTGGTGCTCTCGTTCCTCCTGCTCGGCGCAATCTGCGCGCTGGCGGCGCTCTGCTACGCCGAGCTCGCGTCGATGATCCCGCAGGCAGGCAGCGCGTACGCGTACTCCTACGCCACGATGGGCGAGGTTGTCGCCTGGATCATCGGGTGGGACCTGATCCTCGAATACGCCGTCGGCAACGTCGCGGTGGCGATCAGCTGGAGCGGCTACTTCGTCTCGCTGCTGTCGGGCTTCGGCATCACCATCCCGGGCTGGCTCGCGCACGGCTACCGCGAGGTGATCCTCGCCGCCCCCGACTCGCCGCTCAAGGCGCTGCTCACGGAAGCGCCGAACATCGCCGGGATGCCCGTGCTGCTCAACGTGCCCGCGTTTGCGATTGTCGCCCTGATCACGTGGCTTCTCGTGATCGGCGTCAAGGAAAGCATGCGGGTCAACAAGGTCATGGTCGTCGTCAAGCTCGTCGTGCTGGGCGTGTTCGTCTTCATCGGCGTCCAGCACATCGACTTGGCCAACTATACGCCGTACGCCCCGAACGGCTTCCGCGGCATCCATCAGGGTGCCGCGATCGTGTTCTTTGCATACATCGGGTTCGACGCGATCTCGACGGCGGCCGAAGAAACCAAGGATCCGCAACGGACCATGCCGCGTGGCATCCTGCTCGGCCTGCTGGTCTGCACGATCATCTACGTGGCCGTCGGCGCGGTCGCCACCGGAATCGTTCCGTACAAGCAGCTCCTCGCCAACGATCCGCTCGCGGCGGCGTTCGACCAGGCGGGACTCCAGAAGTTCACCTGGTTCATCTCGCTCGGGGCCGTCGTTGCGACGAGCGCCGTGCTGCTCGTCTTCCAGTACGGCCAGCCCAGGATCCTGATGGCGATGGCGCGTGACGGGCTGCTCCCCAAATGGGCATCGGCCGTCCACCCGAAGTTCAGGACGCCGCACCGAACCACCATCGTGATGGGCGCGATTGTCGGGCTCTGGGCGCTCGTCGGCGACGCCGGCGAAACGTACGACCTGACCAACATCGGCACGCTGTTCGCCTTCACGCTCGTTGCCGTCGGCGTGCTCGTGCTGCGCCGGCTCGAACCCAACCGGCCGCGGCCGTTCCGGATTGCCTTTGTCTGGCTCGTGGCGCCGCTCGCCGCCGCGGCCTGCGTCTTCGTGATGCTCGGCCTGCCGGCGGATGCGTGGATACGGTTCGCCATCTGGCTGGGGTTGGGCCTTGCGGTCTACCTGATATACGGCAGGCGTGGTTCCACCCTTCGCCGCGGACAGGCTCCGCGCCCGAACGAGGACTAGATGTCGGAATCGATTGGCAACACCGGCAAGGGCATGAAGCTCCATACCAAGATCCTCCTCGCCCTCGTCATCGGCGCGGTGGCCGGAGTGTTCGCGAACACGCAGCTGGGCGGCGACCACGGCGGCGTCGCCTGGGTGAACACATACCTGGCGGGGCCGGCCGGGCAGATCTTCCTGCGGATGCTGTTCATGATCGTGATGCCGCTGGTGTTCTGTTCCATCGCACTCGGCGTTGCGGGACTTGGCGACGTGCGCAAGGTCGGCCGCGTGGGGGGCAAGGCGATCGGGTACTTCTTTGGCACCACCTTGCTCGCCGCGACCTTCGGGCTCGTGATGGTGTACGCGATCAAGCCAGGCGCCGGCATTCCCGAGGAAATCAAGACGGAGCTGATGGCCACGTACGCGGATGACGCGGCGGCGAAGATCACCGCGCAGGAAGCCGGTGGTTTCGGCATCAACACGTTCGTCAACATCGTCACCAGGAACCCGGTCAAGTCCGCGGCCGACGGGGACATGCTCGGCGTGATCTTCTTCGGCCTGCTGTTCGGGGCGGCACTCACGCAGATCCGGCCCGAGGTCGCAAAACCGATGATGGACGTGCTCCAGGCGATCAACGACGTGGTGATCGTCATAGTGGGGCTGGCCATGAAGATCGCGCCCTATGGCGTCGCCGGCCTGATCTTCGGCGTGACATCGCACTTCGGGTTCGCGCTGCTCAAGCCGCTCGGCGGCTATGTGGCCGTGGTGCTCATCGCGCTGCTGCTTCATATGTTCGTCAACCTGTCGCTCATCCTGAAGTTCGTGATCGGGCTGAGCCCCCTCGTGTTCTTCGCGCGGGTCAAGGGCGCGCTGGTGACGGCCTTCTCGACGAGCTCGAGCTCCGCGACGCTTCCCGCAGCGCTGAAGGCCGCCGAGGAGAACCTCGGCGTGCCGCCCAAGATCGCGGGGTTCGTCCTGCCGCTCGGCTCGACGATGTGCATGAATGGCACGTCCATCTTCGAGGGCATCACCGTCATCTTCCTTGCCCAGGTATTCGGCGTGCAGCTGGGGCTCAGCGGCATGGTGGTCGTGATCATGATGTCTGTCATCACTGCGATCGGCGCGGCCGGCGTCCCGGGCGGCTCCATTCCGCTGCTCGTCGGCATCCTGGCGATGATTGGCGTGCCGGGAGAGGCCATCGCGATCGTGCTCGGCGTGGATCGCATCCTCGACATGACACGTACCACCGTGAACGTCACGAGCGACCTCACGGCCACCGCGTTCGTCGCGAACAGCGAAAAGCTGTGGGACGCGTCAATGGTTCCGGCCAAGATCGCGGCCGAAGCGTGATTTCAGGGGCGTCGCCGTGTTGATCGAATTTCCGGCCAACGGTCGCAACTGTTCGGGATATCTCGCGGTCCCGGCGTCCGGGTCGGGGCCCGGCCTCGTGGTGATCCAGGAATGGTGGGGCCTTGTCGATCACATCAAGCGGCTTGCCGACCGGTTTGCGGAGGCCGGATTCGTCGCTCTGGCACCGGACCTGTATCACGGCGAGCAGACGACGAGTCCCGATCAGGCCGGAAAGCTCCTCATGGCATTGAACATCGCCGAGGCTGGCAAGGACCTGCGTGGTGCGCTCACGTTCCTTCGATCGCACAAGGGCGTGGTCCCGAAGCGGACGGGCGTGCTCGGCTTCTGCATGGGCGGCCAGCTGGCATTGTATGCCGCGCAGGAGCACGGGGACGTGGTCGACGCGGCCGTGGACTTCTACGGGATTCACCCCAAGGTGGTCATTGATCCGGCGCGCGTGAAGCCGCCCGTCCTCGGGCATTTCGCGACGCGGGACTCGAGCGTACCCATCGATGCGGCGAAGGCGCTCGCCGGAGCCGTGCAGGCGGCCGGGGGCCGGTTCGAATTCCACGCGTACGACGCGGACCACGCGTTCTTCAATGACTCCCGGCCCGCCGTCTACGACGTGCAGTCGGCGGCGATGGCGTGGGACCGGACGCTGGCGTTCCTGCGATCGCACCTGAGTCCACCGGCCTGAGCCCGCGGGACCGGCGCGCGCGTCACCTCAAGGTTCCCGCACCGCCTCTTCCACGGCGGCCCGCAGGATGCTCATGAAGTCCTGTGCGTTCGTGACGACGCCGACTGCCTGGTGGGTGCCGCGATCCTTCAGCTTGCTCACGAGGAACTCCGACGCATCCACGGAGATCGTCGGCAGTTCGCAGAGCCCGCGATCCGGGTCCTCGTAGTACGCGGGCAGCATGTTGCCCACGGCGATCGAGTGCAGCGCCGTCGCGAGCATCACGGCCATCGTGGCGCGGACGCAATGCGCGCGCATCGCGTCCTGGCAGGCGATCGCGTCGGTGATCACGTCGGGCAGCGGGCCGTCGTCGCGAATCGAGCCACAGAGCACGAACGGCACGCTTTCCACCACGCACGCGTGCATGATGCCGTCGCGGATCACCCCCGACTTCACCGCGGCGGCAATTGAGCCCGCGCGGCGCACCGCGTTGATGGCCCGCATATGCGCCGAGTGTCCGCCCTCGGTGGGCGCGCCGGCACTGGTCATCCCGAGCGTCGTGCCAACCACTGACGCCTCGATGTCGTGCACGGCCACCGCGTTCCCCGCGAGGAGCGCCTGCACAAAGCCGTTCCGGATGAACCACACCATGTTGTCGCGCGCCCGCGAGTGGACCAGGGCGGGGCCGGTCACCCAGATGATGTGCCCCCCGCGGCGTTTCTCGGTCACCAGCATCTGCGCCAGCAGCCCGTAGTCGATCGGTTTTTCCCGCGACACCTGCGACTGCATGAAGTGGAAGTCGCCTCCCGCTGCCGTCGGCGCCGCAAAACCGGTTGAATGCACCAGGACGCCCTCGCTCCCGTCTTCGGCGAGCCCGATGACCACTTCATCGCCGCGCTTCACGCGCCGGCCTTCGCGCGCCCACCACGTGCCGTCGGCCTCGCGCACGAGGCAGGCATCCATCCGGGGCTCGCGCGGCATCGCCCAGCTGCCATCGGCGCCCTTGACGTACGTCGGGAGGTTGGTCGTGGCGAAGAACCCGTCGGGAAGCACCCCGTCCCGCTCTGCCCTGACGGTGCGGGCCGGTGGCGCCTTCACCAGTTTCGCCGATGTGAAGTCCGGCGCCCGGTAGCCTCCGGCCGCGCGGCGTTTCACAGGATGCGCTTGCCGAACGCGCTCAAGGTGAGCTGAGCGGCCAGGTCGGCGGTCCGGTTGTGGACGTCGATCACCGGGTTCACCTCCACCACATCCATTCCGGCGAGGCGCCCCGTGTCCGCGAGCAGTTCCATCACGAGATGTGCCTCGCGCAGCGTCATCCCGCCCTGGACGGCAGTGCCGACGCCCGGGGCGATCGCCGGGTCCACGACATCGAGATCCAGTGACGCCCACAGTGCGGTCGTTTCCCTCGAGGCCGACGCAATGGCGTCGGTGACGACGGCCCGCACCCCCCGCTCGTCAATGGTGCGCATCGTGAACGTGGGGAGCGCCCACGCCTCGATGTGTTCGCGTTCCGCGTCGTCGAGGTCTCGCACGCCGAGCAGGGACACGTCGGATGGACGCAGGGCCGGCGCCGGCCCGGCGACGTTGGCGAGCAGCTCGTCGCCGTGACCCAGCAGGTGGGCGAGTGGCATGCCGTGCACGTTGCCCGATCGCGAGGAACCCGGGGTGTTCACGTCGCCGTGGGCATCAATCCACAGCACCCCGAGCCGACCGCCCCTGGCGGCGAAGTGCGCGGCCGCACCGGCGATCGACCCCGCGGCGATCGAATGGTCGCCGCCAAGGATCAGCGGCGTGCGGCCGGCGTCGAGTGCCTCACGCGTGCGTCCGGCCAGGCTTGCGCACACGTCCGTGATTGCGCCAAGGAACCGTGCCCCGCGCTGCGCGCCCTTGTCCGCGTCTTCGCGGAACGGCACGTCGACGTTGCCCCCGTCTTCGACCACGTGCCCGATCGCCTCGAGGCGCTCGCGCAGGTCCGCGTACCGAACGGCGAACGGCCCCATGTCCACGCCACGCCGCGTGGTGCCGAGGTCCATCGGGACGCCGATGATCCGGATCGTACGGCCCATGGCTTACGCTCCCGCCGCCGACCGGCGCGCCACGCGAATGGCGCCGCGCACGGGCACGACGGCGTCGTGCCGCACGGCCGCGCCCGGAACGGCACTGCGCAGCCGGTGCTCCACCAGCTTCCGGAGAAACGAACCGGGTTGCATCAACCCCCCGGAAAACGCCACCGGGACGGCCGCCCGCTCGTCGGTGAACAGGTCGCGCGCGAGCGTGCGCACGTGCAGCACGAGCTCCTCGGCGGCGATCGCAAGGATCGAGTTGGCGCGGAGGTCGCCCGTGGCTGCGACCGACACCACGATCGGGGCCAGTTGAGCCAGCTGCTGAACCGTGGCGTTCGCTCCCCACGCCACCAGTTCTTCGACCTTGGCCAGCGTCAGCGAATGCATCAGCGCGCCGACCAGCGCGGTCTCGGGCTCGCGGCCGTCGGACGACGCCGTCACGACACTCAGGGCCCGCCGCCCGATCCAGGCCCCGCTGCCTTCGTCCCCGCAGAAGAACCCCCAGCCGCCACAGCGTGCGAGCTTGCCCGTGGGACTCCGTCCGTAGCACACCGAGCCCGTGCCGGCGATCAGGAGGATGCCGGCATCGTCGCCGAAGGCGTCTTCCAATGCCACCACTGCGTCCGGGAGCACAACGAGCTCGTCCGTGAGATCGAGGGCCTGCATCTCCGTGAAAAATGCCGCGAACTCGGCGTCGCGGCCTACGCCCGCCACGCCAACACAGATCGCATCGGGTCGCTCGCCGGCCTTGTCGGCCGCGTCGAGCGCCTCTGACACGAGCCGCGAGATCGTCTCGGCGGACTTGGCGGCAAGGCCGGGACGTACGGCGCTTGGCGGGCCCGTCACGGACGCCAGATCGGCGCCGCGCGCGCCCGACACCGCCACGGCCGTCTTGCTGCCGCCGCCATCCACGCCCACGACCAGTGTGCTCACGTCAGGTACCGGTTGGATTCCTTTGCATCATCATGGCCGACGCCGTGCCGGTCAAGACGGTGACCGTGGTGCCGATCAACACATACCAGGGCCACGCGATCGACTCGAATGGGTGCAGCAGCGGCGCCAATGGCGGAATGGCGGCGCCAATCAGCCGTGAGAACACCACGAGCGCCATCGCGATCAGGCCGACCGTCATGCCGGTTATCGCGTCGCGCTGCCGCGCGCGCGGAACAAAGATACCGAGAAAGAAGCCGCCCAGCAGCGCGCCGTACGTGAACGACGCGATGGAAAGCGCGATCACCACCACCGGCGTGCGGCCCTCGGGATAGAGCAGGGCGCCCAGGGTCAGCGCGACGCCCCACGCGAGCGCAAAGCGCTTGCCGGCCTTCAGCGTTTCCGGGTCGTCGGCGTGACGGCCGGTGAGCGGCAGGTAGATGTCGTGCGTGGTCGTTGCGGCGAGGGAATTGATCGAGCCCGATTGGGTGCTCATCGCCGCGGCCACGATGGCGGCGACGATCAGCCCGAGGAGCCCGTGTGGCATTTGCTCCACGATGAACGTCGGGAACACCGCATCCGTGGTGGCGAACTCACGCGTGCCGAACGCCGACCACAGGCCGAGTCCGACGGCAAGAAACAGCGCGAACTGGAAGAACACGACGATGCCGCTGCCGATCACGGCGCGTTGCGCGTCGCGCAGGCTGCGCGCCGAGAGCAGCCGCTGCACGATCAACTGATCCGCGCCGTGCGACGCCATCGCCAGGAACGCGCCGCCGAGCAGGCCGGCCCACACCGTATGCGGGTTGTTCAGCGTGAACGAGAAGTCGAGCAGCTGCAGCTTGCCCGCATCGGCTGCGGCGCCGAGGATCCCGTCCCAGCCGCCGACCGTCGACCGGCCAAGCAGGTACACCGCCGCCACGCCGCCCAGCAGGTAGACGCCGGCCTGGATGAACTCGGTCCAGATCACCGCGCGCATGCCGCCGTAGTACGTGTAGAGCACCGTGATGAAGCCCAGCAGCAGGATCGACATCGGCATCAGCTGCTCGCGCGGCAGCACCGGGCCGATGATGAGCGCCACCGGGATCGCGGTCGCGAAAATCCGCACCGAGTCGGCCAGCGCGCGCGTCGCGAGGAACGTGACGGCCGTGAATCGCCGCGTCTCGGGTCCGAACCGCGTGGCCAGCAGCGCGTATGCCGTGACCAGCTTGCCATCGAGGTAGCGCGGCAGCAGCACGGCGGCCACCACGATGCGGCCCAGGATGTACCCGGCGCATACCTGCAGGAACCCGAGGTTCCCGAGGTATGACAGTCCGGGAATCGAGATGAACGTCAGCGCGCTCGTCTCGGTGGCGACCACGGAGAGCATGACGGCCCACCACGGGATGTCGCGATCGGCGACGAAGTAGGTCGTCGCGTCGCGCTGCTTCCGGCCGACCCACAAACCGAGCGCCGTGCTGCCGGCGAGGTACGCCAGCAGCACGGCGAAATCGATCAGTCCAAATCGGCTGGCGGTCACCGGCCTGCTGGTCGGTCAGCCGCCGCGCGGATCGCGCGGCTCAGGCGGTGAACGAACTGCCGCAGCCGCAGCCGCCCGTCGCGTTCGGATTCTTGAACGTGAAACCCGAGCCCTGCATCGACGTGACGTAGTCGATCGTGATGCCGTTCATGTATTGCATCGAGAACGGGTCCACGAACACCTTGAAGCCGTCCTGGGCGACGATCGTGTCGTCGTCGGCCGGCTTGTCCTCGATCAGCAGGCTGTACTTGAAGCCGGAGCAACCGCCCGGCTGGACGGAAACACGGAGGCCGCCGACGTCGGGCGCGACCTTTTCCATTTCCATGAACTTGCGGACTTCCACGGCCGCTGCCGCCGTCATCGTGACGGCGAGTTCGGCCTGGCTCATCGTGGTCATTTCGGCCTCCTCGTGTTCGCAAGCGATGTGCGAACGGTATACGTAACTATATCGTGGCAAGCAACCGTTCTCAAGGAATCCTCGGGTTCATCGCACTCCTTGCCATCAGCACCGGGCTCGGGTACGGGGCCTGGGTGGCGCTCACCCGCCCGAAGGCCCGCACGGGACAGTTCGCGGCGGCCCGCGTGGCGCCGGAAAACGACAGCATCGGCTTCGTGTCCGTCGCCGCCGAGGGCGTCGACCTCGAGGTGCTCGCCCCCGATGGGTCGCGCGCCTCGACGCGCGGCCTCGACGGCGAGCGCGCAAAGCTCGCGGGCTCCGAGTCGAGCGTCGACTGCCCGGGGTTTGCCGAGCCGGACGGCAAGGAGTCCGCCTGCACGGCCAGCATCAACGTGTCCACACCGCCGCCGGGCGACTACACGGTCATTGCGCGCGCGGCCGGGCGGCGGTCCGTACTGCTGAACGTCGGGTGGGCGACGACCAGCCAGATGAAGCGCGGCGCGTTCGACGTGCGCATCGACGTCCCGTCGAATGGTGCGACGTCGTTTCAGATCATCGTGGGACGCGAATCCGTGAGTCAACGTTCGGAGCCGCGGCCGGTGGCGCCCTAGCGTCGCCCGGCCGACCGCCAGGGCCGACGCGCGGGGGTCGAGGCGCGGCCGCTAGCGGCCCGGCACCAGAGTTCCAACGGCCGCGTCGGCAAGCGCCTGGCGCACCCGCGAGATCTTCGTGTTCGCACGCGTCGGGTTTACGCGGTTCGTGAGGAGTATCACGAAGAGGTCATTCGCCGGATCGATCCAGATGGATGTGCCCGTGAATCCGGTATGCCCGAACGCCGGACGCTTCATCAGGCGACCGGCCGAGTTCGTCCCGGTTGGGGTCTCCCAGCCGAGCGCGCGGTTCGACAACGCCGAGTCCTGGACGGTGGTGAACGTCCGGATCGTTGCAGCATCGAACACCCTTGTCCCTTCGAGTTCGCCGCCGCCGAGATAAGCGCGGGCCAGCCTCGTGAGGTCGCGGGCGGAACTGAACAGCCCTGCGTGCGCCGACACCCCGCCGAGTGCAAAGGCGTTCTCATCGTGCACTTCGCCGCGCAGGTGGCGTTGCCGCCAGGGGTCGACCTCCGTCGGCGCAATGCGCGCCGTGTCCGACGCCGGCGGGAGGTACCGTGTGTCGGACATGCCCAGCGGTGCGAACACGGCGTTCGCGGCGTATGCATCGAGTCGCAGTCCGGTCACGGCGCGCACGATCTCGCCGAGCAGGATGGCGCCGAGATCGGAATAGACCATTCGAAGGCCCGGGAGCGTGTCGAGCGGCGTGCCAAGCACCAGGCGCATCGCCGCCGCCGTGTCGAGCGCCTCCTTGTACACGGGGCGCCACGCCGGCAGGCCCGACGAGTGCGTGAGCAGGTGGCGGACCGTGACGCGCTCCTTGTGGAGCCCCGTCCACTCGGGGAGGTAGCGTTGCGCCGGTGCGTCGAGGTCGACACGGCCGGCCTGCACGAGTTGCATCATCGCCGACGTGAGCGCGACCACCTTGGTCAGCGACGCCATATCCCAGATGGTTCGCTCGTCCGGGCGGGGTGACGGTGCCCAGTCGAGCGCGCCAGCGCCGTGGGCCGTGAGCACGCCCGCGCGGCGCCCCACCACGGCGTACCCTCCGGGGAACGCGCTGTCGCGCACCGCGGCGTCGAGAATCGCGCGCACCGTGTCGGCGAGCGCGCGGCCGACGGGCGTGGCCGCTTCCGGAACGATCGGCGTGGCCGGGGCCGTAGCCGTCGGCGAAGCAGCCGCCGTCGGCGCGTTGCCGCCCCGGATCTGGGCGGATCGGGCGAGTCCGTCGCCGCGGGCGAAGTAGCCCGGCAGGCTGACCGGCGTGCGCCCGGACAGCGGCGCCGCGCCGGTGAGTGCGCGCGCCGCCGCACGCTCGAGCGCCGGACCGCGTCCGAACGTCGCGAGGTACGCGCCCACGCGCGGAATTTCGCGGATGATGTACGGGTTGCCGCCCGCCGCGACGATGACGTCACGAGTGCCCGCCAGCGAGTCGAGCCACGACGCGAACTGTGGTGAAAGGGCGAAGCGGCCTTCACCTTCGACGGTCCGCACGAGCGTATGCACCACGACGCGCTCGCTGTTCCTCGCGATCGAATCGAGCTGCGGGCGCGCCGTCACTGGCGTCACGCGCACCATCCGCGCGCCGGGAATGGTCCGCCGGAACTCGGCGGCGAACTCCCGTCCGGCCATCACGTCCTGCTCGCCGGCGTACGAGACGATCACGGTTGGCTGTCCGGCGGAGAGCGGCACCAGCGACCGCTCGTCGCGAAGCAAGGTCACGCCCTCCTGCGCGATGCGCAGTGCGGCTTCGCGGTGCGTCGCCGATCCCACGACGGCGCGCAGCGAGTCGAGCGGGACGAGCGGACGCCGGACGGCGCCGGTGCGCGCCTTCACCTCGAGGATCCGCCGCACCGACGCGTTGATGCGCGCCTCCGAAATCTCGCCGCGACCGACCGCGGCGACGACGGCATCGATCGCGCGCGTCGTATTCGTGGGCATCAGCAGGATGTCACTGCCGGCGAGGACCGAGAGCACGGCGCTCCGGTCCACGTCGTAACCCTTGCCGATACCCTGCATCGTGAGCGCGTCGGTCACCGAGAGCCCGTCGAACCCGAGCGTATCGCGGAGCAGCCCCGTCATGATCGCGGGCGCCAGTGTCGCCGGCACCGAATCCCGCGAAATCGTCGGGAGGGCGATGTGCGCGCTCATGACCCCTGCAATGCCCGCGCCGATCGCCGCGCGGAACGGCGCGAGTTCGACGGCCTCGAGCTGGGCCCGGTCGCTGCGGATGAAGGGCAGCGCGAGGTGCGAGTCCGTGTCCGTGTCGCCGTGGCCCGGGAAGTGCTTGGCGGTGGCGGCGACGCCCACCGACTGCATGCCGCGGACGAATGCGGCAGACAGGCGCGACACGGCGGCGGGATCCTCGCCGAAGCTGCGCGTGTTGATCACCGGATTCGCCGGGTTGTTGTTGACGTCCACCACCGGGGCGAAGACGAGATGGATGCCCACAGCCCGCGCCTCGCGTCCCGTGATCCGTCCGGCCTCCTCTGCGTTGGCCTCGCGGCCGCTCGCGCCGATCGCCATCGCGTTCGGCAGGATCGTCGCGCTGCCGGCAGTGTATTGTGACGGGGCGAAGGCGCCGCCCTCGAGGCGCCCGAGCCCCGGCTCGAGGTCACTTGCGACGAGGAGGGGAATCCGTGATGCGCGCTGCAGGTCATTCACCTTCGCCGCCACCTCGATGGGCGAGCCGAGCGACATGACGATGCCACCGACGTGATCGTTCTCCACCCACGCCAATGCTTCGGCGTACGACGGGTCGGTCGTGCTGGTGTAGTCGCCAAGCACCCAGACCATCACCATCTGGGCCACGCGGTCGCGGAGCGACAGCGACGCGAGCGTACGATCCACCCACCGTTGCGACGCCCGATCGAGCGGTGTGCCGGGGTTGAGGGCCGCGGCGGGCGCCGGATGGCGGGGACCGGCCAGCGCGCAGCCGCTGACAACGACCACAGACGCGGCGGCGACAGCCCGCGCGGCCAGACGCCAGGTCCGTACGCCCCGCGGGCGATCATTGCACTTGTCGCTGTGCTCCTCGCAGGTGCCGCGCCGGAAGTCGTCTTGGCGCAGGCGCAGGGGTCGTCCGGGCGCGAGCGCCTCCGCTTCGGCGTGAATGTGCTGCTGGACGACCAGGTCTCGCTTCTGCGCGGCCGGCGCATCGTGCTCGTCGTCGGCTCGAACGCGCGCGACGAACGCGGGCGCAGCATCGAGTCGCTCCTGGCATCCGACCGCCGTGCCCGCGGCGCCCGCATCACCGTTGTCGCAACATTGCGGTCCGACGGCCAGGGACGCCGTGCGGCCGGCGAGTCCGACGCCGCGCGAATCAGCGGCGCGATCGACACGCTCGTGGGAGCGCACGCGATTGTCGTCGATCTCGACGACCGTGGCTCGCGGGCCGGCACCGCCCCGATGGTCCTGCGCGCGACACTTCATGCGGCCTCGCGGCGTGGCATCCCGGTCATCGTGCTTGACCGGCCGAATCCGCTGACCGGCGAACGCGCGGAAGGCCCGGTTCCCGACTCCGTTGGTGGCGCATCGGACGCATTATACGGCCTGCCCGCACGCCACGGAATGACGATGGGCGAGATCGCGAGCTGGTTCAACGATGTCGGCGGCATCGGCGCGGCGCTCACGGTCGTTCCAGTGCGTGGCTGGCGCCGGTCGGACTGGCCGACGGATCTCGGCGCGCCAGCGCCGACAAGCGCTGGCGCGAAAATCGGGCCAGGCGGGCTCGTTCTCGCCGCCGCGTTTGCGCCGTTCGAGGCGACGAACCTGGTGATGTCGGCGGCCGGCGAGAACGGGTTGCGCATTGGCGCACCGTGGCTCGACGCCGCAACAGTGGCCCGCTCACTGGGTGACCAGATGCGGCCAGGCGTGAGTTTTGCGGCCGGGCGCGAGCGATTCAGTGCCCGACCGGCTGTCGGCAGCCTGCCCAGCCTCCGGATCGAGATCATCGACCGTGATCGTGCGTCGGGGTGGCGCGTCGTGTCTGCGGTGCTTGCGGCGATCACCGTGGCGCATCCCGACTCCTTCGTGGTGGACGCCGCGTCGTTCGATCGGATCGTCGGGAACGGCCGATTCCGGGCGGCCCTCGTTGCGGGCGAGGATCCCGATACGGTCGTCGACGATATGCTTGGCGCCGTCGTGGCGTTCCGGCGGCTCGTGCGCCCGTATCTCCGCTACTGAGGGCACCTTCGGGGCGATTGCAGCGGCCATCAGCGGGGCATTATCCTTCCTCCGTCAGGGCTGTCACCGGCGCGTACGTTGCGGCACGGCAAGGACTTGGCCCGAGTCATTTTTTCACTCCCACACCACGAAATGCCCGCCTTTTGGGATCGGGTCAAGCAGGGCTATCTCAGGCTCGTCGACCCGCTCGCAAATACGCTGGTCGCGCGCGGCGTGCACCCCAACGCCATCACGACGGTTGGACTGTTCTGCACGCTCGGCGCCGGCGCGATCTTCGCGTCGGGGCACATCAGCATCGGCGGATGGGTGCTGGGGCTCACGGCCGTATTCGACGTGCTGGATGGCATTGTCGCGCGCCGATCAGGCCGCGAGTCGGCGTTTGGGGCGTTCTACGACTCCACGCTCGATCGCATCGCCGACGGCGCGGTACTCGGTGGGCTCACGATCTTCTGGGCGGCCGACACCCCGCGGCACTCCCTGGCGATGGTGGTCGTCTGCCTGTTCGCGATCGTCGGGGCGTACCTGACGTCATACACACGTGCGCGTGCCGAGGGACTCGGGCTCGACGCGCGGGTCGGCATGGTCCAGCGGACCGAGCGCATCGTGCTGCTGTCGGCACCCCAGGCTTTTTTCGGCCTTGCCTTCGACGGGTTGGTGCTGAAGTTCATTGTTGTACTCCTCGCCATCACCTCCTGGATAACCGTTGCGCAGCGCATGGCCTACGTGCGTCGCGCGACATCAACGCCTTCGTAACCACACTGAAATGACGCAATCCGCCACCCCCCGCCAGCCGATCCAGCCAGCCAAGGGCAAACTCGGGATTCTCACGCCCGGCCTCGGCGCGGTCTCGACCACGTTCATTGCCGGCGTCGAGAGCATCCGGCGCGGGCGCAGCAAGCCCGTCGGCTCGCTCACGCAGATGGCGACCATCCGCCTGGGCAAGCGCACGGACAACCGTGCCCCGCTCATCAAGGACTTCGTCCCGCTGGCGGGACTCGACGACCTGGTGTTCGGCGCCTGGGATCCGATCCCGGACGACGCGCTGACAGCGGCGCGCAAGGCCGGCGTGCTCGACGCCGGCGACCTCGAGGCGGTCGCGACGTTCCTCTCGGGCATCAAGCCGATGCCCGCCGTGTTCGACAACAAGTACGTCACGCGCATCAACGGCTCCAACGTCAAGACGGGCAAGACCAAGCGCGACCTGGCCGAGCAGCTGCGCCAGGACATCCGCGACTTC
>CAZLAU010000033.1:0-23332 GCA_964557615.1 uncultured Gemmatimonas sp. | reverse complement strand
ATAGAGCAAGCGTTTCCTAAACGCTAGGTCGCCTGTTCGAGTCAGGCCGGGGGCATGCCAACTGCCGCAAAGTCGGCGGCCGACTGCCGTGCGCTCCCACGGCACGTGCCGGGCGGCTATTTTTCAGGTTTCCGGAGAATCGACAACATGGGTACATCATCGCCGGTATCCGCTCCTAACAGCGAGTGGGACGCCGAACGCATCAAGGACTGGGTCGTCAGCCGCAGCCGCCCGCTGATGCTGATCGTGGGAACGGTCGTCGTCGGCGGGGCCGCGTACGTGTTCTGGCAGCAATCGGTTCGGCTCAAGAACGATCGGGCGGACGCCGCGCTCGCGGCCGCCCAGGGATCGTACTACTCGGGCAACGCCGCGCTGGCCAAGTCGGACCTCGACAAGCTGGTCACGAGGTATCCAGGTACCTCGGGTGCGACGCAGGCCGCCATGCTGCTCGCGCAGATCCTGTATGGCGAGTCGAAACACGACGAAGGGATCGCGAAACTCACCGCGGTCGCCTCGGGGGCGCCGGGCCAGTTCCAGGCGGCCATTGAAGAGCTTCTGGCTGCCGGCTACGCGGATTCAGGCCGGCCGGATCAGGCGGCACAGCACCTGTTGAGGGCTGCCGAGCGAGCGCAGTTTCCGGCCGAGCAGCAGATGTATCGTGCCGATGCCGCCCGGATGCTGATGAGCGCGGGTAAGGGGGCCGATGCACGAGCCTTGTGGGCCCAGCTGGCCGAAATCCCGGATTCGCCAGTACTCAGCGAGGCCAGGGTGCGACTCGGCGAAATCGACGCAAAGGCCGCGACGCCGTAGCGTAACATAAAGCAGTATAGTGAGTTACAGCGAGTGATATAATGTCGTTTGGTAGACGCGACTACTACGTATAATAGGTATTATGTAAAGTATATCTCGACACGGTGTGTTGAAATCCAGTTCGAACCGGCCCGCCCGCAGCGCTCCTGGCTGGTCAGGCGTCACCCAGATAATACTCGCCGGTGAATACGACGCGGCCTTCCCCTCGCAGCGACGGCCGCTCGCGTGAGGCCTCGTGGCCAAGGCTGACGATCAGAGGCCGCCCAGACGTCGTCCGGATTCCGACGGTCCGGCTCTGGGTCAGCCCCCAGTCCGACAGGAGGACTGCACAGGCAACGGCTCCGGTCCCGCACGCCATCGTTTCGCCCTCCACTCCGCGCTCGTAGGTGCGCATCCGCCACTCGAGTCCGACGGGTGATACGAAGTTCACATTTGCCCCGGCCGGCAGCGTCGGGTGGTGCCGGAGCTGGCGTCCCCGGCGCTCCAGGTGCACGGTTGCGACATCGTCGACCAGGACCACCAGATGGGGTACTCCCGTGTCGGTGAACCCGATCCGCCGCTCGTTCTCTCCAAGGGGAATTCCTGCGTCGGCCCGCGTGCGCTGCGGTATTCCCAAGTCGATCTCCGGGAGGCCGTCGATCACCCGCGCCGAAAGTTCCCCGATGTCGGTCACGACCGCGACATCATCCGAGCGCGCGAGTTTCAGCTGTACAGCGAGGTTGGTCGTGCACAGCGAAGCGTTGCCGCAGAGTTCCCCCCTGCTGCCGTCACGATTGTAGTACCTGATCCGGACGCCGCCGGTGTCCCCGTGACGCAGAAAGACGACGCCATCGGCCCCAACGCCATCCGTTCGCGAACAGAGCCGGGTAATGGCATCGGGCTGATCAAGCCCGACCGCATCCTGCGTCGTTTCGTCGATGAACACGAAATCGTTGCCCGATCCTGTCATCTTCCAGAAGCGTACGGGGCGCCGGTCGATGCGGCTCATCGGGCTGCGCCTTCACCGGACTGGTCAACGACGCTCATAGCCGGCCGGTGATCGCCCACCAACGCAGGCGCCACACCATCAGGACCGCCTCACGGACGATCCCGCCATGCATCTTGCTCGTTCCGTGGGTGCGGTCAGTGAACACGATCGGAATCTCGACGCCCCGAAACCCCTTCCGGAACGCCCGAAAGCTCATTTCGATCTGGAATGCGTACCCGTTGGATCGCACGTCGTCGAGGTCGATGGCCTCGAGAACCCGGCGATGGAAGCACTTGAAGCCGCCGGTCGCATCCCAAAGCTTCATGCCCGTGACCACCCGGGCGTACACGTTGGCGAAGTAGCTGAGCATCAGTCGCGACATCGGCCAGTCGACCACCGTGACGTTGCCATCCAGGTATCTCGATCCCAGCACGAAATCGGCGGTCTGCGCGGCCTCGATGAACTTCGGAATGGCCGCCGGGTCGTGACTGAAGTCCGCGTCCATCTCCATGATGTACTCATAGTCGCGTGCGAGCGCCCATCGAAATCCGTCTCGATAGGCAGTGCCGAGCCCGAGCTTCCCGGACCGCGCCAGCAAGTGCACCCGGGTATTCTCCGCAGCAATCGCCGCCACAATCGCTCCGGTTCCGTCCGGGGAATTGTCGTCAACGATCAGTATCTCGGAGCGCGCCTCGGTACCGAGCACCGAATAGATGATGTTCCGGACGTTTTCCTTCTCGTTGTACGTCGGGACAATCACGAGCACGCGCTCGCTCATGCGTGCCTCCCGGCGTCCGCCCCCAATGTCGCATCGCCGGCACGCGCCGTCGGTCGGCCCGGGCGGACTGCCCCGCCGACGGCGGCGACGACGGAAACCAGGAGCGCTGCGAGCGTGATGGACCGACCTCGCTCGAACGGCGGACTCGTGAAGGTGAGGGTGACGGACCTGGCTCCCGGCGGCAGCGGCACCCCGATCAGCACGTGGTTGACCCGCTCTACCGGGACGGGTGCGTCGTCAACCGTGGCGACCCAGCCCGGATAGTAGTTCTCCGAGACCACGAGGGCGGCACCGGCGGGCACGTTGCCGCTCAGCGCCAGGGTCACCCGGCCGGGTTCATACGACGTCGTCGTCACCGATACCGGGAGCGGCGCGGGGATTGCCGTGAGCGTGGTCCCCTGCACCGACGACGATTCGTCCACGAGCGCGACGCTCCGCACCGGAAAGTTTGGTGTCCGGATCGCGCCAATTACCTCACGTTCTGGATACTTGGCGATGACCGGCACGACCCACGCAAACGGATTGTCGCCCGGCAGCTCGTACAGCGTGATGTTCGTCCCGGCGGCGTTTCGCACCGGCCCGACCACCTTCCGCCCACCCGGGATTTCGACGGAATCGTTATTCACCATCAGATACTTGGTGTTGGTCAGCGCCCAGGTGGTTGGATTGAACATCATCTCGTCCTGCTCGAACAGCTGATACCGCCCTATCTGGTTGCCGTGGTATCCGTAGGTGTTGCGGATCCGATGCACCATCAGCCCGTCCCAGTGCAGGTTCGGCTCGGCGTCTCCGACGGGCATCGAGTTGTCGACCGGGGCAAACACGCGAACGGGCTGTGGCAGTTGCTTGAGGTAATCGATCGCCGGGTCGGAGGCGAATACCTCCGCGGCCGGCGGCGACGAACCCCAGTACCGGCGTTCGATGGTCCATAGGTCGACGGCGCAAATCACGGCGATCAGGCTCCCCGCTTGCCACCCGCGCATACGTCCGGCGCCGACCGCGAGCAACACGGCGGCGGTGAGACCCACGAACAGCAACGACCGCAGCGCGCCGAGCTTCAACGCGCCCGCCCCGGCATCGACACGATCGGCGAACTGCGGCACCTGTACCAGCGAGTGGGCCAGTGAGGTAAGGGCCCCGGACCACGCAAGCAGGGCGACGACCAGCCCGCCGACAACCCAGCCAATCAGGTAGCGCCGCGTAATGCGGCGTTCGAGCGCCCGCTCAGCGCCAATGGCCGCGAATACGGCGATGGCGAATGCCGTAATGAAGAAGATGGTGCTCGGCGCGCGAAAGAATTTCGACCCCGGCACCAGCGCGTACACCACACGATAGAACGGCGTCGATCCGCCGAGCGCCCAGAGCAGCGACACGACTGCCACTCCGATCCAGAACCGGAAGAAGCGCCGCCGCGCGTCGGAGGTGGACGCCCCGAACGCAGCGCCCGCAAGCATGAGCACGGCGACGCCAGCGTACTCACTGTGGAAGTGGATGAAGTTCCGGCCCCAGTAGTCGTTCAGGAGGCCCGAAAACTGCGGAAGGTATAGGTTGAAAAGCTCCTCGAGCGGGAAGGAAAACGTGGTGGCGAAGTCGTAGTCCCGCCCGCCAGCCCGCGGCGACCATGCGGCGTACTCGGCCACTGGAAGGAACTGGATGGCGCCGATGGCTCCGCCGATCAGCACGGCGCCGAGTGCGATCCCGAGGCGCTTGAGCGCCGTGGCGCGGTCCAGCGCATCAGGCCCCTTCCCAAATGCCAGGAAGAGGGCCCACGCGGCGCAGCCCAATAACAGGTACTGGAAGAGCTGCGGGTGCGGCGTCAGCACGCCCAGTCCGACGACGATCGCGAGCACCCCCCACGCCCACCGCTTGCCGTCGCGCATGCCCCACGTCAGCACGAGCAGGGTGAGCGGAAACAGCGCATTCACGAAGAGCTTGCCGTCGTGGCCGGCCGACACCAGCGATGACACGAACCCGGTCATCATGAATGCGAGCCCGCCGATCAGGGCCCCAAAGAACGACATCCGGCCGGCGGCACGGAGGAACCAGTAGGTCGCCATGCCGCACAGGAAGAAGTGGCCGATCATCCCCCACGACATCGCGAGGTCCACCGGCATCACGAGACGGAGCAGGAAGGTCGGATAGAAGATGTCACCGTGCATTGCCGCGACGTACGGCATGCCGCCCTGAAGGAACGGATTCCAAAGCGGGAAATCCCCGGTCTCCTTCATATAGCTGGCGGCGAACTCGCGGAACGCATACCCGGCCCGAAACTGGTCGCTGTTCACGTTGACCAGGAACCGCCCTTGCAGGACCGGCCACGCCAGGGCAACCGCGCACGCCGCGTATGTCAGCGCCGCCCAGGCGGACGGGAATCGAGGGGCCGGGTGCGAGTCCCGCACGGATGCGTCGTGTGTCATTCAGGAGTTGAAGTTGGCATTCCGGCTTTTGAGCGACTGATCAGGAGGAGGGTGAGGCCCGGCGCGACTTCCAGGAGCGTGAGCCATGCCCGCGACGCGAGCACCACGAACCACGCCTCCGCGCCATCCGCGATTCCGAACTGCTGTAACAACCGCTGGAGGAAGTCCTCGCGCACGCCGATGCCGCCGGGCGCCGGGAGGAAC
This sequence comes from uncultured Gemmatimonas sp., assembly GCA_964557615.1. Taxonomy (GTDB): domain Bacteria; phylum Gemmatimonadota; class Gemmatimonadetes; order Gemmatimonadales; family Gemmatimonadaceae; genus Fen-1231. Next base: position 18,156 of record CAZLAU010000033.1, on the reverse strand, counting down.
AGGAACCCTGCAATGTACGAACCGGTGAATGCGGCCGTCGAGCCGGCAAGCCCGCCCGTCGCGTGTCCGAGCAACGCGACGTGCAACAGCCTGAAGGCGACACCATAGAGCAGCCACGCGACGCCGCAGCCGGCAGCGGCAACCCAGATCGCCGAATGCGGGAGCTCAGGCGCCCGCAACTCGCGCCGCAGGACCCTGCCCGCCAACCAGATGCTGCGCGGCAATAGCCACGGCGCCGCCACGACGCCGGCGACGAGCAGGGCGGTCACGCCCAACGCCAGCGGTGATGCGGCAATCGAGCCCGCACCGAGCGATGCCGTGATCGCGACTCCCACGAGGACATTCACGACCGAGATCACAAGCGACGAGCCAACCGCCGCCACAGGCGAAACCCCGGCTCGCTGGGCCATCATCCCCATCGCGCCGATCTGCCACACCTTCCCCGGCACGTAGCGGCCGAGGTTGGAAATGAACCAGATGCGTCCCGCCTCACGAAACCCGAGTCGCTCGCCCCACGCCAGCACGGTGCGCTGCCACGTCCAGATCAGCACGCCATAGCTCCCGAGCACTACTGCACCTGAGGCGCCAAGTAGCGCCCAATTGACATCGACGGCGCCCGGGAGCGCGGAAAGGGATGCCCACTGTGCGGAAATCCGCCGCACGACGTAGAACAGGACGGCCGCGACCGCGAACACTTGCGCGAGGCGCCACCACGCGTGGCGCTTCACTTCGCGACTGCCCGATAGATGTCGGCGTACACACGAGCAACAGCGGCTGGCGAGAAGCGCTTGAGCATCGCGGCGCGCCCTTCTGCGCCCATTGCGGTCGCCCGATCCGGCTGAGTCACGATCAGTTCGAGGGATCGGGCAAGCGAGCGGACGTCGCCAGGCTCGACGAGCTGCCCGGAGCGGTCGTGCTCGACGACATCCGTGAGCCCCCCGGACCGATAGGCCACGACCGGCGTCCCGGAGAGCTGTGCCTCCACGGCAACAAGGCCGAGTCCTTCGCCGACCGATGGCACCGCGACGACAGTCGCCGCACGATACAACGGCGCCACCCGCGCCTGCGGGAGCGCCCCGTGCCAGCGCACCCTGCCCCCAACGCCGCACTCCTCCGCAAACCGCTTGAGGGCGTCGCGATCAGGACCATCGCCGACCACGTCGAGGCCGATGTGCGGGTCGATCCAGCGCAGCGCGTCGATGACGTCCCTCACACCCTTCTGCTTGTTGAGTCGCCCGACTAAGAGGATGCGGGGTTCCCGCCGCCCCTCGCCCGCGGGGAACGTCGCCACGTCCACGGGCATCGGGGCGACTTCAACGGCACGTGGTGAGAGCGTTCGCGCCGTCTCGGCCAGCCAGCCGCTCACGGCCGTTGCCGTCGCCGTCCGCCCCATCACCGCGCGAAACAGGTACGGCGCCCATCTGGACGCCGCCGTCAGTCGTATGTCGCTGCCGTGAAACGTGACCATCAATGGTCTGGCGCGGGCGACCATTGCACACGAAAGGCCCGACGGGAACCACCAATGCGCGTGCACAATGGCTGGCCTCACGCGCGCGACCGCCCCCGACACCGCGCGTGCGCCCTGGGCGATCATCCCGGCAAGGGCGAGCTTGCCGCGGATGGTTGCGGCCACCTGTTCGGCCATTGTGCCGTCATATGCGAGCGTCTCCCACGCCTCGGGTGCATACCGGAACCGTTCCACGGCAATGCCTTCAACCGTCCCGTGCGACGCCAAGCCCGGCGCAGCGGGCGCGAGCACCGACACGTCGACACCGACGTCGCGCAACGCCACGGCCAGCCGAAGCACGAACCCGCCGGCTGTGTCGCCGTCCGCGCGCGGAAACGCGTGGGTCACGAACAACACGCGCATGCCGGTTCTCGCCTATTGATCGCTGCGGCGTGCGGCCAGCGCGTCGTCCACTCGCCGGCGATGCTCGTGCTGCTCCGCCCGCAGCGCGGCAACCTGCTCGCCCAGCAAGCCCGTGGCGAAGAAGATCGAGCCGAGGATCAAGGAGGTCTGGATGACAGCCCACACGGGCCTCGTCCCAAGGCCGGTGGTGAGCAACAGCACACCGCCGACTGCCGCGACGAGAAACATGGAGGCCCCGAGGATGCCGAACGCCAGCAACGGCTTGCGGCTGAACCGGAGCTCGAACCAGACGGCCAGCATGTCCAGCACACCGACAGGAATGCGAGAGAGCCCGAACTTCGACTTGCCGGCGTTGCGCGGGTACAGCGGCACCGGGATCTCGGTCACGGTGAATCCTTGCGCAGCGGCGAGGACGATCATGTATCGGTGCCAGTCCGGCCGCGCGGGCTGGGCGTCCATGATCTCGCGGCGATAGGCCTTGACGTTGTTGAGGTCGTGAACCGGAATCTGGAACAAGAGCCGCGAGAGACCGTTGTACACGCGCGACACGAACGCCTTGTCGTACTTCCCCTCCTTGCGGCCGGTCACCATGTCCGCTTCGCCGGCCAGCACCGGGGCCACGAGTCGCGGAATGTCCTCGGGCTTGAACTGCAGGTCCGCAGGATAGAACACGAGCGTGTCCGCCCGCGCCGCGAGGTATCCTGAGCGCAACGCATCGGCGATGCCGCGGCCGCTGCGGTGCGTGACGACGCGGAGAAACGCGTGCCGCTGCGCCGCGCGGTCGAGCACTGCCGGCGTCGCGTCACGCGACCCGTCGTCCACGACGATCACCTCGTACTTCTCGCGCCGCCCGTCGAATGCCTTCGAACAGAGATCAAGAAACGCTTCCAGGTTCTCCGCCTCGTCCCGGGCTGGTACGAGCACCGACACGTCGACGACTTCGCCGGCAGGTCCTCGGCTGGTGTTCGCGGCCGATGCGCTCATCATACGCGTTTCCTCATTCGTGCGGAAAGTACACCGAGTTGTTCCCGATACTTCGCCACTGTTCGCCGCGCGATGCGCACGCCCTGACCCTCGAGTACGGCGACGATCGCCTGGTCCGTGAGCGGCGCCTTCGGATCCTCGCCCTGCACCAGCGCCGAGATCGTGGCCTTGATCCCGCGCGCCGAGACATCCTCGCCGTCCACGGTCGCAAGGCCGCTGGAAAAGAAGAACTTCAGCGGCAAGACTCCTCGCGGAGTCTGCGCATACTTGTCGTTGGTCACGCGACTGACCGTACTTTCGTGCATCTCGATCGCATCAGCGACCTCGCGCAGGGTCAGCGGCTTCAGGTACTGGATGCCCTTGTCGAAGAACTCCCGCTGCCGGTTGACGATGAAGTGCATCACCTTCAGCATGGTCTGCCGGCGCTGCTCGATGGCCTGCACCAGCCACTGGGCGGCGTTGAGCTTCGAGGCGATGAACTCCTTCTGCTCGGCGTCGAGGGTCCGGCGATTCAGCGCCAGGTCCTGATACGACTTGCTCAGCCGGAGCCGCGGCAGGTTTCCATCGTTGGTGAACACCAGGTACTCGCCGTCGATCTTCTCGACGACGAGATCGGGCATGATGTAGTTGTCGGCGCGGTTCGACTTGGCGAGTCCCGGCTTGGGACTGAGTTTGGCCACCTCGTCCGCCGCAGTCTGGATATCGCGGGGTGTTCCGCCGATGGCCCGGGACAGCTCGCTCCACCGGTGGGCGATCAGGTCCTCGAAATGGTCGCGAACGAGGCGTGCTGCCAGGGTGTCCGAGCGTCCGCTCTCGCGTAACTGAATCAGCAAGCACTCGCGCAAGTCCCGGGCCCCGACGCCCGGTGGATCGAGCGACTGGATGGTGCCCAGCATCGCCGTGACTTCGGCATCCGTGAAGAAGGGAAGCGTTTCGTCTTCCCTCCCTTCGGCTTCGGCCGCCTTTGCGACCACTTCGTTTATCCCGTCGCGAATCTCGGAGAGCTGCGCCGTGAGGTACCCGTCCTCGCCGATGTTCCCGATCACCTCGTCCGCCAGCAGCAGTTGCCGCGGTGAGAGGTCGAGCAACTGGACCTGATCCCGGAGGTGGTCGGCGAGGTCTCGCGTAGCAACCGAAACCGGCTCATAGTGCTCGCGGTCGTCTCGCTCGACGTGGCTTGCGCCATCGCCCGTGAACCCGTCCTGCAGCACCTGATCCCACTTGTCGGATTCGTCGGTGGCGCCGGGGACCGTGTCATCCGTCGAGGCAACTGCGTCAGCCACGTCCGTGCCGGCGGCATCCAGCTCGTCGTCGTCCTCCGATTCCGCCTGGTCCTCCTCAGCGGGTGCCGCATCGTCGGTCGAGTCAGGCTCCGCGTCCGCCTCGTCCTGGTCCTGCAGCTCGACCGTGTCGTCCTCGTCGCCGTCTTCGGCCAGCTCCAGGAACGGGTTGACGAGCAGCTCCTGCTTGAGGTGCTGCTGGAGGTCGAGCAACGGCATGTACAGCATGTCCATCGCCTGGTACAGGCGCGGATTGACCTTGAGCTCCTGCCCGAGCCGGACGGACTGGCTGAGTCCGGTTTTCACTCCGCCGACCCGCGCTCCGCCATGAAACGCGCGCGCAGGCGCGCGGTCATCGTGGGGCCGAGGTAGATGTCAGCCACCGTGTCATCGAACACGAGCTCGCGCACCGAGCCCGACACCTTGACACGCCCGTCAAACACGATGTAGGCGCGATCGACGATGTCGAGGGTTTGCTCCACATTGTGGTCGGTGATCAGCACGCCGATCCCGCGATGCTTGAGGCTCGCCACGATCTGCTGGATGTCGTGCACGGCGATTGGATCAACACCGGCAAACGGCTCATCCAGCAGCATGAACTTCGGGGAGGTCACCAACGCGCGCGTAATTTCGAGTCGTCGTCGCTCCCCGCCCGAGAGCGCATACGCCTTGCTCCGCCGCAGGTGCTTGATGCCCAGTTCGTCGAGCAGGGACTCGAGGCGCGCATCGCGTTCCACGGGCGTCAGGTCCTGCATTTCCAGGATGGCCAGGATGTTCTCCTCGACCGTCAGCTTCCTGAAAATGGACGGCTCCTGGGACAAATAGCCGATGCCGCGTCGCGCCCGCTTGTACATCGGCGTCCGCGTGATGTCATCGCCGTCGAAGAGGATGCGCCCTGCGTTCGGCGGAATCAGGCCGACGATCATGTAAAACGTCGTCGTCTTTCCGGCGCCATTCGGTCCGAGCAGGCCTACGATCTCCCCTTGCCGTACTTCGAGCGCGACGTCATTGACGACGTGGCGGCGCCCGTAGGTCTTGACCAATCCCTCGGCCTGCAGCACGCTCGTGCCCTCGACGCGCCGGACCGCATCGGGCCGGGCGACGGCATGCTCGCTGGTGGCCCGCAGTGCGGCGATGAGTCCGTCGCGGTCAGCCTGAATCACCGCCCAGTCAGTCGGATTGATGCGCCACGCATCGTCCGCCGTTGCGTCAATCCGCTCGATGGCCCCACTGCCGGCGAGGCGAGGGAGCGCCACCTGCACAAGGTGGGTCCGTATTTCGTCCAGCGTTGCCCGGCTCGCCTCCACCTCACCCAAACGTCGATCCGCGCGTGTCAGGGCGTTGAATGCAGCCAGGTGCGCCACGGCGATGTCGTGCAACGCTGCCCGCCCGTCGGCGTCGGCCGCCTCGACCAACGCGCGCAGCGCCAAGGACGTCGAGCGGTCGCCGTCCGTATGACGCGCGACGAATGCGGCCCACGCGCGCGAATCGTCGTCGCCGTCGGCGATTGCGGCCAGTCCGTCGTTCATCGTCGCTCCGGAGAAGACGGTGGCCGCCGGGGCGGCGAGGGCGCAGCACGTCGCGTGCTGTCGGCGGAAGGCTGCAGCAGCAAGCCGGACACCTTCCCGACGACACGGACGATGCCGAGCGTCCGGTCAGGGGCGAATTCGACGCTGATCGCCTGCCCCGCCATGTAGTTGATGGCAGGCGTGGAATCGGGCACGGGCGCACCGTCCCGTGCGGCCTGCTGCCACGAACGCGCAGCACCCAGCGCATCCAGATGGCGGATCCGCGCGCCGCCGCTGTCGGACGGAGCCTTGGTGGTGTCGAACCGTGCGATGATCGTGTCGCCTGAGAACCAGTCCCGGTCCGCCGACCTGATGGTCGTCGTGTCGGCGCGCGACTCGACACGGGCGCGCCGGACCGCGTGGAGCGCGTGCAGCACCTGGCCCGGCATGCTGACGTCGATCGAGTCGGCGGTGATCTCTCGCTCCGGTTGCGATGCGCGAGCACCGGATTCGCCCCATGCGATGGCGCGCGCGAGGTGCTCCCCATCGATGCGGAGGTCAATCGTGTCCGCCGTCAGCCGGACATCCTCGCCGACTGCCCTGGCATCGCCGGCGCTCAGCACCCGCTCGGCACGGCGATTCCTCGAGAAGATGTCAATCGCGATGCCTTCAAGCGTGAACTTCCGTTCGCCGACCCCGACCACTTTCGGGCCGCGCCGCAGGGCAGCGACCTCACGCCCCTGATCGAGCAGCGCGGAGTCGGCCGTCGCCACGATGTCCGTCCGTGTGATCTCCACCTTGCCGCGTGCATAGACGAGCGAATCGTTGTCGCTGATGATGGAATCGGCGACAACTCGCGTCGAGTCGCCGGTGGCGCTGTCCGCACCGATGTCCGTGGCGCTGATCCACGTGTCAGGACGGCCTCCGGCATCGAGCCGGGAACGCGCGCGGAGCCCGGGCTTGGCGCGGAGATACATCGCACGCGGGCCGCGAAAACGCGTCCCGGTACTCGTCCTGCCGACCACGTTTCCTTCGGCGTGCAGTCGCTCCTCGCCCATGTAGTAGGTCATGCGGTCGGCCGTAAGTTCGACGCGGCTTTCCGTATATCGCACGCGTCCGATCAGGTAGACCACACGCTGATCGGCGTACTGCTCCGCGCTGTCGGATTGCAGTCGCTGATCCGTGTTCACGCAGTAGGCGTCGACACCACCGCCGGCGAAGTAGTTCGACCGGCCCGGCGATGCGTACACCGAATTGAAGTTTGTCGTCACGACGCCGTTGACCTTCACGGCACGGAACTCCAGCTCGCAATCGCGCCCGGCCTGCTGCGACGGGGCCGCTGCCCCCGCCTGCTCGGCGCGGGTGCTGAGCGCCGCGGCCTCGCGTCCGGCCGCCACGCCGACGCAGCACGCGACAACCACCGTGCGCAGGCCCGTGCAGATGCGGCTCATTGCGGGATCGCGACGGTGCCGGCCTTGGCGCTGATCAACTGCGTCACCCGGAACGTCGTGAGATCGGCGTCGGACGTGAACCCGATGCCCCGCATCTCCTTGCCGGGTTCGGACATTACGAAGGCGCTGTCGCTCGTGATGAGGTTCAGGCGCTGGTCAAACTTCGCGTACGGCGTCTCCAGTCGCTTTCCGTCGAGCGTGTTGATCAGCACGTCTCCGCGCGCCTCCAGCATCCCGGTCCGCGTGTCGTACGTGCCCTCGCGGGCCTGGATGATCCCGTCCTTGGCCCCGTTCGAGCTGAAGAACGTCCCGCGCAAGGGGCGCAGCACCATGCGCGTGTTCTGGTTGAAGAAATACCCGGTGTCGGTGTCGATGTCGGCCCGTCGCAGCCCACGGTCGGTGATCGCGAACTGCGCCTTGTACATCACCTGATCGGCCGAATCGGCCAATGCATCGCGTCCGGCGCCGAGCGGGGGTCCTTCAGTGCGCGCACACGCGCCGCCGGCCGCGGCAGCGATCGCAAGCGCAACGATCGCGGCGAGGCGCCTCATGCCGCGCCCGAACGCATGAGGTCGTGCAGGTGCACCACGCCGATGACCGCCCCGGCATCGTCGAGCACGGGTAGCGCCATGATCCCGTGCTGTTCCATGTGGTAAACGGCAGCACTTCCGAGCTGATCCGGGGTGGTTGATTTCGGCGAACGTGACATCGCCTCGCTGACCGGCACACCCCACACCTCTCCACCTCGCTGCATCAGTCGCGTCAGGTCTCCCGTCGTCACCACACCGGCCAGCCGGCCGCCGTCGACCACCACCGCGATGCCGCGCCGCTTGGCGAGGTGAACAATGGCTTCGCGCATGGTCGCGTCCGTCGAGAGCAACGGAAGGTCGTCGCGGATCATCACATCCGACACACGTGTCAGCAGTCGACGCCCGAGCGCCCCGCCCGGATGGAGCCGTGCAAAGTCCTCACGCTGGAACCCCTTGTGCTGGAGAAGCGCGACCGCGAGCGCATCGCCCAGGGCCAGCGCGACCGTCGTGCTGGTGGTCGGAGCCAGGTCGTGCGGGCATGCCTCCTCCCGCACCGACGCGTCGAGTGCCACGTCCGAATGCCGCGCGAGCGTGGACCCGGGCTCCCCCGTGATCGCCACCGTCCGTACCCCCAGCCGCTTGAGCTGTTCCAGCAGCGGGAGGAGCTCATCGGTGTTCCCGCTCTTGGAAATCAGGATCGCCACATCGCTGCTGGAGACGATGCCGAGGTCGCCGTGAACGCCTTCCACCGGGTGCAGGAACGTCGCCGGGGTGCCGGTGGACGTCAGCGTCGCGGCGATCTTGCGTCCGATCAATCCAGACTTGCCGACGCCTGCCACGATTACGCGACCGGAGCTCGCGGCGATGAGGCGAACCGCGGCGACGAAGGCCGCACCGATTCGCGCCTCCAGTTCGGCAAGCGCATCCCGTTCGAGCCGAACCACTCGTTTCCCGCGTTCGGCGATGATATCGTCGCTCATCTCGATCGGCCTCGGCGGTTTCGCGCGCGCACGGCGTGCCAGACGTCGATTGCCTCGTCGAGCAGAGCGCCAAGGTCCTTCAACGGGATCATGTTCGGCCCGTCGCTGGGCGCGCGATCGGGGTCGGGATGGGTTTCGAGAAAGAGGCCGTTCGCACCGGCCGCGACCGCCGCCAGTGTGAGGGGGCGGATCATCTCACGGACGCCCCCGCTTGCGCCCCCCTTCCCTTTGCCGGGCTGCTGTACCGAGTGAGTCGCGTCGAAGATCACCGGGCAGGATGTGGCGTCCGCCATCCGCGGAATCGACCGCATGTCGACGACGAGGTCGCCGTACCCGAAGAACGATCCCCGCTCCGTGACCGCGATCTCCGCGCGAGTTCGGCCTTGCGCGCCTCGCACCTTCTCCACCGCCCCCTTCATGCCCTCGGGATGCAACCACTGTCCTTTCTTCACGTTGACGGCGCAGCGCGTGGCCCCTGCGGCGAGCAGCAGGTCAGTCTGCCGGCACAGGAAGGCCGGGATCTGCAGCACGTCGACGACGCTGGCCGCTTCGACGCATTGCGCCGCATCGTGCACGTCGGTCAGCAACGGAAGTCCGGTCCGTTCTCCGACGCGCGCGAGCGCCGCAAGCCCGGCGCTGATTCCCGGGCCACGATGCGCCCCGGCGTTCGAACGGTTGGCCTTGTCGAAACTCGCCTTGAAAACGATACCTCCGGGGACCCGCGCGGATAGCCGCGCGAGCGCGTTGGCGACCGTGAGGTTCACTCGATCAGACTCGAGGACGCACGGGCCGGCGATGACGAACAGCCGGTCACGCGGAAACAGGCGCATCGCCGCGATCAGCCGGTCTCGGCCAGCGCCGAGCTGGTCGCCTCTGCGGGCGACTTGCGCCGCCGCGCGGCCGCCGACGCCGCGATGAATGCAGCGAACAATGGATGCGGCCGCGTGGGACGGCTCTTGAGCTCAGGGTGGAACTGGCACGCCACGTAATACGGATGGTCAGGCAGTTCGATCATCTCGACCAGTGATCCATCGGGCGACAAGCCCGCGAGCCGCATGCCGCGCTCCTGGAACAGGTCGCGATACTGGTTGCTGACCTCGTAGCGGTGGCGGTGCCGCTCGCTGATTTCCGGCGCCCCATAGATCTCCGCGACCTTCGACCCCGGTCGGATTCGGCACGGGTACGCCCCCAGGCGCATGGTCCCGCCCATATCGGTGACGTGCTGTTGCGACTCCATTAGCGAAATCACCGGATTCGAGCACTCTGGTACGAACTCGCTCGAGTTGGAATCGTCGAGTCCGCACACGGACCGCGCGAACTCGATGATGGCCACCTGCATGCCGAGGCAGATGCCGAAGAACGGTGTCCCGGTCTCGCGTGCGGCGCGGATCGCCTCGACCATCCCCTCAACGCCGCGCACGCCAAACCCGCCGGGAACCAGCAGGCCGTCGAACTTGGACAGCAGCTTGCGCGCCGTATCCGGGTCCGAGAACAGGTCACTCGACGTCCAGGCGATCTCCACGCCGACGTCGTTTGCGATGCCACCGTGGATGAGCGCCTCCTGGACGCTCTTGTAGCTGTCGGCGTAGTCGGTGTACTTCCCGACGATGGCAACGCGCACACGTGCCGTCGGGTCGGTGACCCGTTCCACCAGGGTGCGCCAGTCGGTGAGGTCCGGATCGGTGCCGGCGAGATTGAGCTTGCGGCAGAGCAGCGAGTCCAGTCCCTGCTCGTGCAACGACAGCGGAATCTGGTAGATCGTGCTCACATCCCGGCTTTCGATGACCGCACCGAACTCCACGTTGCAGAACAGGGCGATCTTCCGCTTGACGTCCTCCGTCAGCGGCCGGTCGGTACGGCAGATCAGGACGTCGGGCTGGATACCGATCTGCATCAATTCGCGTACCGAGTGTTGCGTCGGCTTGGTCTTGACCTCGGACGCCGCCGCGATCCACGGAACGAGTGTCAGGTGGATGAACACGGCGTTGTCGCGCCCGACGTCGTGCCGGAATTGACGAATTGCCTCCAGGAATGGCAGGGATTCGATGTCGCCGACCGTGCCGCCGACCTCGACGATCACCACGTCGTTCTCAGGCGCGAGACGGCGGATCGCGGCCTTGATTTCATCGGTGATGTGCGGAATCACCTGGACCGTTGCGCCGAGGAAATCTCCGCGCCGTTCCTTGGTGATCACGTTCGAGTAGATACGCCCGGTCGTGACGTTGTTCTGCTGGGACAGCGGCCGATCGATGAATCGTTCATAGTGGCCGAGGTCGAGGTCGGTCTCGGCGCCATCGTCGGTGACGAAGACCTCCCCGTGCTGAAACGGCGACATCGTGCCAGGGTCCACGTTGATGTATGGATCGAACTTCAGCATCGTCACGCGGAGTCCCCGCTCAACCAGGAGCCGTCCTATGGAGGCGGCCGCGATGCCCTTTCCGAGCGACGACACCACGCCGCCGGTCACGAAAATGAACTTCGCCGTCTTCGATGGAGCGCTTGGGGTGTTTGCCATCAGCGGGTACCTGCGTGCACGGGTGAGGAGGCGGGTGCGGGAGTTCCCGCCCATATGGCGTTGGCGCGGGCGAGGTCTTCTGCGGTGTCAATGCCACTGGCGGGCGGCTCGTCCACCACCGCGACACCGATCGGCATGCCCGCAGCCAACGGCCTGAGTTGTTCCAGCTGTTCGACGCGCTCGAGCGGATCCGGAGGCAGCGCCACCCACGCGCGCAGGGCGTCGGCGCGATAGGCATAGACGCCCACGTGGCGGAGGACAAGCCCGTCACGCAACGACGCATCTCCGTCGGCTCTGAGGTACGGGATCGGGGCGCGGGAAAAATAGAGGGCCCGCCCCGTGGCGTCGCGCACGACCTTGACGACGTTTGGCGATGCAAGGATCGCGGGATCATCCGGCGACGCGGCCGTTCCGATGGCAAACCCGCCGGACTCGACGACGGCGAGCGCGGCTTCCACCACTCGGCGCGACACAAACGGCTCATCGCCCTGAACGTTCACGATCACATCGTGCCGGCGGTACTCGGCCATCCCGGCGACTTCGGCCACCCGGTCGGTCCCGCTGGGATGGTCCGTGCTGGTGATCACGGCCCGGCCGCCGCCTGCCTGCACAGCGGCGACCACGTCGTCAGAATCGGTTGCGACGACCACATCGGCGCCGAGCCGCAGCGACTCAATCCGCTCCCAGACGCGGACGATCAACGGGCGTCCACCGAGGTCCCGGAGCGGCTTATTGGGGAGCCGGCTGGAACCGAGGCGAGCCGGGATGACGATCAGGGCACTCACCGGAGCACCGCATCGATCGGGGGCGCGGATGCAAAATCCACGCCACGCAATATAGAAGCGGGTCCGGAGGAAACAAAGCCTTGCCAGTCAACGGTTTGCCCCCGGGCCGGCAGTCCCGGCTGGCGCCGAGAGCACAGCCAGCCCTCAGGCTGGCACCATTGGAGTGGATCGAGCCAGCCTGAGGAAGTTGGCCAACAGTTCCTTCCCGGACTGCGTCAGGATCGACTCAGGGTGGAACTGGACGCCCCAGACCGGATGATTCCGGTGGTGAAGGGCGTGGATCTCTGTGGCGTCATCCAGGGCGGTGGCGTCTACTTCCAGCTCCGCTGGGAAACCCTCGTGCGCCACGACCAGGGAGTGATACCGCATGACCTCAAGCGGGTTGGGTAGCCCCGCAAACAAGCCGGTTCCGTCATGCCGCACCAGCGATGTCTTGCCGTGCATCACGCCACGCGGTGCGCGAATTACGCTGCCGCCGTACGCGGCGCCAATCGCCTGATGCCCCAGGCAGACCCCGAGGATCGGGACTGACGGTCCGAGCTCGCGGATCAGCGGGACACATATCCCGGCCTCGGCGGGGGTACACGGCCCCGGCGACAGCACGATGCCCTCGGGTCGCAGATCTCGCGCCTCACGCACCGTGATGGCGTCGTTTCGCACCACGCGAACGTCCTCGCCGAGTTCTCCCAGATACTGCACGAGGTTGTAGGTGAACGAATCGTAATTGTCGATGATCAGGATCATCGCGTCGTCACGTGATCGTGGGTCGCTTCAGGTGATGATCCGTGGCCTTCTGGAAGGCATGCGCCACCGAGAGGATCGTGTCATCGGCAAACAACTGCCCGACAAGCGTGACACAAATGGGCTGCGGTTTGCCGCCCTCCTGCGGTTGGCCACCCTGTCCGGTACGCACGCCGAAGGCGTAGGGAAACACGGCCGCCGGATGCCCGGTCTGGTTGAGGAGACCGACGTCACCCTGCCCGCTCACGTAGAGATCGACGTCCTTCATCAGGGCGGCCATTTCGTGCATTACCCTGAGACGGTGCCGCTCTGCCTGGACGAAGTCGAAGGCCAGGGTCCCTCGCCCATTCGTGAACCGGGTACGAAGCCAGTATTGAGTGTCGGCGCCTGGCGGGCCATCCGGATTGGGACCAGCACCTCGCCCGCCCCCGCCTGCTCCACCGCGGCCCCCGCCAGCGCCACGGCCGCCGCGCCCTCCGCGCCCTCCGGAATCGCCGGCTGGGGCCGCTGCCGCAGCCGCTGCCGCTGCGGCCGCCGCCTCCCGAGCCCGAACAATCGGATCCTTTGCCACCGTCGGGAAGGCGATCGTTCCGTCGTTCAGGTGCGGCGCGACCATGAAGTCAAACGCGGCGGCGCTCTCGACGCCGAGCATCGACGGATTGGTTGCCGGTCGCGCCGCGATCGGCTTCAGGGTAGCGCCCATTTCGCGCAGCTTCGCCAGGAACGGCTCCGGCGCATTGGCATCGTGCCCGATCCGCAGCTTGCGCACGTCGATGTTGCGATCGAACTCGAACGGCATGGTGAGCGTGGACGGGTCCTTTTCATCCGCGCCGTGAATCACGGCGAAGACAATCGCAGCGTCCTCGATGCAGCGGCACATCGGACCGGCCTTGTCCATCGTCCACGAGAGAAACATGCCGCCGTGCCGGCTCGTGCGACCAAACGTCGGCCTCAGCGACGAAAGGCCGCACTCCGTGGTGGGAGACACGATCGAGCCCTGCGTTTCGGTGCCGATGCCGAACGCCACGCACCCAGCCGCCGTGGCGCTCGCCGGTCCGGCGGAAGAGCCGCTCGATCCCCGCGCGAGGTTCCACGGATTGTTCGTGCGACCGCGGAACCACTGATCGCCTTGCGCAAAGAGGCCCGTGGACAGCTTGGCGACGAGCACTGCGCCCGCATCGCGCAGGCGAACGTGGACTTCCGAATCGACATCAATCACGCGGGTCTCGAAGTCCTTGCAACCCCACGTGGTCGGCGTGCCCTTCACGGCGAACAGATCCTTGATCCCATACGGAATGCCGTGCAACGGACCGCGGCTGCGGCCGGCGCGCAACTCGGCATCGCGGGCCGCTGCCTCCCGTCGGGCACTGTCTTCGAGGATCGTGACCGCACACAGGAGCTTCGGATTGAGTTCCTTGAGGCGCGTCAGGTAGATGTCCGTGAGGCGCGCCGACGTCAGCCGTTTCGCGTGGATGAGCGCAGACAACCGATGCACGGGAAGAAACGCGATGTCCTCGTCCGACGCCGGCACCGGCCCCGACCACGCCAGCGGCTTGGGCACGGTCCGCCTGAACGCCGCCGCACCGCGCTCCCGGATCACTTTCTCCATCAGCGCTCCCGTACCGCCCGGATAGGCCGAGAAGTTCACCGCGATCATCTCGCCGTTCCCCAGCGACGGCGCAGCGGCCTGGGCCGCCTGCGCAGCCTGCGCCAGAGGCGGCAGCTCGGGCGCCGGTGCGTCCAGAGCGGCGGCAGCCGCCTGCTCCGTGTCGGTCAGCCCCAGCGCTGCCGCCGTGGCAGCCGCGGTTGCAATGAATGCGCGCCGGTCAAGGCGCCCTTCGGCTGGCCGTTCTGGCGAATCCGTCATGGTCACGCCCTCGGGTGGAATTGCCGATGCACTGCTCGCAGGTACTCGCGATCCACGTGCGTGTAGATCTGCGTCGTCGAGATGTCCACGTGCCCGAGCATTTCCTGCACGGCGCGCAGGTCGGCGCCGCCCTCGAGCAAATGGGTCGCAAACGAATGTCGCAAAGTGTGCGGCGTCACGCGAGTGGTGATACCGGCGCGCGTCACATATTTGCGGAGAATCTGCCAGGCTCCCATGCGGCTCAGCGGCTTTCCACGGGCGTTCAGGAACAGCCGCCCCCGCCCTTCGCCGCGCTCGAGACGCGGCCGGAGTTCCCGGAGATATATGCCGATGGCGCCGATCGCCGATCGGCCGATCGGGACCTGCCGCTCCTTCGCTCCCTTCCCCATGACCCGCACCGTTTCTTCGTCCAGCTGCAGGTCGCGCACTTCGACGGTAATCCACTCGCTGACGCGCAGCCCCGCTCCATACGCGAGCTCGAGCATTGCCCGATCTCGAAAGGCCAGCGGTTCATCGATCGGAATGGCCGACAGCAGGCGCTTGACGTCGGCGGCTGACAGCACCTGCGGGAGGCGACGCCACGTCTTGGGTGTCTCCAGCCGGACTGAGGGATCCGTGCGCACCACCCCCTCGCCGACAAGAAACCTGAAATAGCTCTTCAATGCACTCACGCCACGCCGGATGCTCGACGGGGCAAGACCGAGGTCCTTGAGATGGTACACGAATTCGCGCAACTGGGCCGGAGTGACCGATCCCGGAGCATCGACTCCTCTGGCCTTCGCCCACGCCACGAATCGACCAAGGTCACGGCCATACGCCTCGACCGTTCGCGGGCTCGATCCGCGCTCCAGCGTAAGCAACTCGCCGAACCGTTCGAGGAGGAACGCGCGCTGGTCTCTCGCAGGCGTGGTCATCACGCCGTCAAGCTACATCGGAGCCACGACGCGTCCTACGGTGCCTCCGGCGGCTTTGGGGCCGGACGGCGCTCGGCCTTCGCGGCCTTCTGGAACCGGCGAGACCGCCACACTGCCCACCCTACCAGCAGGGCCAGGCCAAGGAACGCAGCAGCCGTGATCCCCACGCGCGCCAACAGACGCTCGACGGCGAACCGCAGCGCCTCCCAGTCCGAGCCGACACGGAAGGCGAGCGTCGCAATCAGCCCGTACCAGATGATCGACGCGACGGTCATGATCACCATGGCGGGCACGAACGGCACGCGCAGCATCCCCGCCACGGGCGGCACGAGCATGCGCAACCCGGGCACGAATCGCCCGATGAACAACGCGCCGAGACCATACCGACCGTAGAGCGCCTCGAGCTTCCGCTCGGCGGTATCGACGCCAAAGCGGCGCAATTGCGCGTGCATCCACGCGGCGCCGAACCGCCGGGCCACCCAGTAGATGACGCCCGACCCTGCCGACATTCCGCCCACGATGACCGCGATGGTCGCGTAGAGGTTCGCACCGTGCCGTGCCGCGAGAAACGACCCGAGCGCCACCACCACGTCCGCCGGCACCGGCGGAAAGATCGCCTCGACGAATGCGATCAGCCCGAGTACGGCATACAGGGTGGCCGGCGACAGCGCGCCAAGAAACGCTGAGAGCTGCTCCATGGACGCCTACGCGCGCCGAACCGACGCGACCGCTATGACGGCGACACCTTCGCCGCGGCCGATCCAACCCATCTTCTCGTTCGTCTTGCCTTTCACCCAGACCGCGTCGGCGTCAACACCGAGTGCCCGCGCGAGTGACGTCCGCATCGCGTCGCGATGCGGACCGATCTTGGGCTGCTCGCACACGACCGTCACGTCAACGTTGTCGACCATCCATCCCGCGTCGCGGAGACGATGGCGCACCGCTGCGAGCATGGCAATGGAATCACGCCCCTTGTTTGCGGGGTCGGTGTCGGGGTAGAGCGCGCCAATGTCGCCGAGCGCCGTTGCGCCCAGGATGGCGTCGGTGACGGCGTGTGCCACTGCATCGGCGTCGGAATGTCCAACGAGGCTGACGGCCGCGGGGATCCGCACACCGGCCAATAACACGAAGTCGCCGTCCCCGAAGCGATGCGAATCGTATCCAATGCCGATACGCATCACCGCAGTCGCGCCCGCGGATGGGTGGCGCGCAGGACGCTACGCAGCCGCCGGCTCCTCGATCAGCTGGTAGTTCTGGCGCCGGCGACGCGGCGTGAACCCTGCCCCGCGAATCAGTTCTTCGATTTCTCCCACCGAGGTCCGATGGGTGGTGTTCGCCGCGGAGACCACGTTCTCCTCGAGCATGAGCGAGCCGAAATCGTTGCACCCGTAGTGCAACGCCACCTGTCCGACCTTCATGCCCATCGTGACCCAGCTCGCCTGGATGTTCGGGATGTTGTCGAGCACGACGCGCGCGAACGCGGTGGTTCGCAAGTAGGCGGTTGCATCGGTCTTCGCCATGTGGCTCATGGTCGGCGTGTTCTCAGGCTGCAGTGGCCAGCAGATGAACGCGGTGAATCCGCCGGTGCGAGCCTGCAGGTCGCGAAGCCGCACCAGGTGCTCGATCCGCTCGGCAGCTGTTTCGCCGATGCCGTACATCATCGTGCAACTCGTCTTCAGCCCTTCCTGGTGGGCGATTTCCATGACTTCGAGCCAGCGGTCCGCACCCGCCTTTTTCCGTGCGACTTCATCGCGGACGCGCTGCACCAGGATCTCGCCTCCGCCGCCGGGAATCGAGTCGAGCCCCGCCTTCACCAATTCCCGGATCACGTCCCGGGCCTCCATCCGATACAACGTGCTCCAGAAGTCCACCTCGCTTGGACTGAAGCCGTGCACGTGAATCGGATGATGGGTCTTGATGTAGCGCAGAAGGTCGAGGTACCACTCGAACGGGATGTACGGATTGTGGCCGCCCTGGATGAGAATCTGAACGCCGCCGAGCGCCTTGACTTCATCGATCTTCGCGCCGATTTGCTCGTACGAAAGCGTCCAACCTTCGTTGTGTTGCGGACGACGGTAGAAGGCGCAGAATCCGCAGTCGGCGACGCAGACGTTCGTGTAGTTGATATTCCGGTCGACGATGTAGGTGACCACGTTTCCCGGATGCAGGCGCTGCCGGACGCGGTGCGCCTCGGCTCCCAGTTCGAGCAGCGGAGCGTTCTCGTAGTAATCCAGCAGGTCGCGCGTCATCGTCCCGTTGAGAAGAATGAAAGGCGCGCTGGCGGAATCCGGCCAGCCACCGTGAGCCGCCGGTAGAACTCCGTCAGGCCGCCCAGATGCGGATAGCTCAGCCCGTAGTCGAGCCCGCCAAGGTAGCGGCGGCACGACGGCAGGTTCACGCCCGTCGCTGCCGACGCCTGCTCGGCCAGTTCATCCAGGTGCGCCAGGCCCCAGTTGCGGCTTTCGATCAGGGATGCGTGCACGCCGAGGACGGATGCGGTCGCGGCGGCCCGGTTGGCGACCCACACCGCGAACACGAATGGCATGCCCGTCCAGTCCTTCCAGACGACGCCGAGATCGTACTGGTGCGCGAAGCGACTCGGGAGCGTACCGGAGGACAGCATCAGCGCCGCGTCGCCGATGACGAGCCGCGCCGCCGGCGCTTCCCCTGCCGCATCGCCCGTCGCGCGCGCCTCGGCCACGCCCAGGTCGACGGCCTCGGCGTCGCCCTT
>CAZLAU010000032.1:0-23458 GCA_964557615.1 uncultured Gemmatimonas sp. | reverse complement strand
CGCGAGTCGGAGATCCGCGACTACGTCAACTACCTCGACGATCTCCACGCGCACGTGACGGCGACGTTCGGCGGCGCGCCTCCGCCGGTGACGATCCTCGGCTTCTCACAAGGCGGCGCAACGGCCATGCGCTGGGCGGCGCAGGGCAACGTTCGCGCCGCCCGGCTCATCGTGTGGGAATCGTCACTGCCGCCGGAGGTGGACTTCGCCGCGCTGCACGCGAGGCACGGTCACCCGCCCTTCACGTACGTGTGCGGCGATCGCGACAAGTTCATCACGCCGAAGGTGCTCGAGAAGCAGCACGCCGTCCTGCGTGACGCCGGTGTGCCGTTCCGCGCGGTCGGGTTCGTTGGCGGCCATCGCCTGGACGACGCGACGCTCCAGGCGCTCGCGGCAGGGGCTGGCGGCTAGCGACCGCGCGCCCGCTCCAGGTCGCGCCGATCACGTTTCGTCGGCCGCCCTTCGCCGGGCTCCACGATCGGCGCGGCGTGCTTGAGCTGCCACGCGTGGCGTTCGCGTGCCTCCCTCGACTCCGCCGTTTCGTCGTACAGCGTCGCTGCGATCGAGGCCGACCCGCGCTTCTCCGCCATTCCGCGCACCGTCACGACGTGGACGTACGGGCCAAGCCGCACACGCACCTGCTCGCCAACGCGAAGCAGGCGCGATGGCTTGACCTTCTCACCGCCCACCTCGACTTTGCCGCCCGCAATCGCGTCCGCGGCCTGCGAGCGGGTCTTGAAGAACCGCGCCGCCCAGAGCCACTTGTCGATGCGAACTGGCGCTCCGCCGGTGGCCGGCGCATCATCCCCTGACGCGATGCGACTCATGAACCGAAATATGCTGGCGCTGCTCGCCGCCGGCACCGCCGGGCTGGGCGTGCTGGCGTGCGAAAGCCCCGAGGCCCGGCGCGCCAGGGAGGCCGCAGCGTCGCGCGTGAGGATTTCCGCCGAATCGGCGCGGGCGTCGGCTGTCGCGGCGGTGCCGTCGTCCGGCGTCTGGACGGACGCACAACTCGTGAAGCGCCTGGTGGACGCGGGGCTCGCGCCCCAGCGTCGCGACTCGGTCCGCGGGGAACAATGGATGGGCGTCCCGGTTCACGCCTTCCAGCTCGGCGTCGCCAGGCTCGACGCATACGTGTACCACGACTCCACGGCGCGGCTCGCGATCGCGAACCGGCTCGATCCGGTGACCCTCGCGCCCCCGGGCCGTGAGTCGCCCTGGGGGGTACCACGACTCATGGTGCAGAACGGCAACCTGCTGGCCATCGTCGTGGGCGGCACCGATCGGCAACGCGACCGGATCGCGCTCGCGCTCGCAGCGGGCGTCGGCGCCCCCTAAATTTCGCTCCACTCCCGAACCCGGACGTCCCGTGTTGAACCGTCGAATCGCCTCCCGCCTCGCCGCCGCCATTGTTGCCGCGGCCTTCATTCCCCTCGTGGCGGCCGCGCAGGCGCTGCCCGACGCGAAGACCCTGATGGACAAGCACAACGCCGCGGTCGGTGGGCGCGCGGCGCTCGAGAAGTATGCCTCAGTCCGAATGAACGGCACGATTTCGATGGCCGCGATGGGCCTCGAGGCGACCATCGAGATTCTCCGCGCAAAGCCGAACAAGTACTTCCAGAAGGTGACCGTCGCCGGCGTCGGCGAGGTGACGCAAGGCTTCGACGGCAAGGTGGCGTGGGGCATGAACCCGATGGCCGGCGCTCAGGTCGTGGATGGCGAGGCGCTCGAGGCCGCGAAGGTCAACGCAGACTTCTTCGCCAACTTCCAGGACGCCAACGCCTATTCCAAGTCGGAAACCGTGTCGCTCGAGGACTTCGAGGGCCGCAAGTGCTACAAAGTGAGCGTCACCCGCGGTGACCGGCAGGGCACCGAGTACTTCGACGCGACGACGGGTCTCCTCGCCGGCATCTCGGGAAGCACGCCGACCCCGCAGGGGAACATTGAAAGCACCACGATCTACGCCGAGTACGGCGACTATGGCGGGCTCAAGCTGCCCAAGCGGATCGAGCAGCGCAGTTCCGTCGGCAACACGAGCATCGCGTTCACCACGATCGAGTTCGACAAGGTGGAGGCGACCGCCTTCGACCTGCCGGCCGCGGTCAAGGCGCTCGTCAAGCCTTGAGAGGCCGTGCCGCCCGCCGCGCCCACCGGATGAAACTTCGTGGGCGTCGTAACTGTATTCCGCGCATGCATCTATCCAAACTGACTCGCGGCGGCCGACCATTGGTCGCCGCCGCATTGCTGGTCGCAACCGCCGCCGGCACTGCCAACGCCCAGATCGTCGAGCGCCGCCCCCGGGCCGCAGAGAGCGACGTGTCACCGTCCACGTTCGTCGGTGGCACGCTCACCTACGCGGGACCGCAAGGCGAATTCCGGGACTACGTGCGCGGGGCGTTCGGCATCACCGGTCACATCGTTCACGCGTTCGACCGGGCGGGCGTCATCGCGCTGCGCGGGGAACTTGGATACCTCAACTATGGGTCCAAGACCTACCGTCAAGCCCTCGGCGGCGGCGCACTCGGCCTGATCAACGTCGACGTGACCACCTCGAACAACATCGTGTTCGGCGGGCTCGGGCTGCAGGTGATGGCGCCGACCGGGGCCGTGCGCCCCTATGCGACCGGCAGCATCGGCTTTACGTCGTTCTTCACGACGTCATCGGTGGAAGGGTCGCAGAACATCGAGCCGTTCGCCCAGACGGAGAACTTCAGCGACGGCGGCTTCACCACGCTTTGGGGTGGCGGGCTTCACTTTCCGGTTCGCGGCGGGGCCAAGCCGATTGCGATCGACCTTGGCGCGCTGATGCACAAGAATTCCGATATCCAGTACCTGACGAAGAGCAGCATCACCATCATCGATTCGGCGACGCCCCCGGTCATCACGCCGGTGCGCAGCGCCGCCGACTTCATCACGTTCCGCCTCGGGGTGTCGGTCGGCCTGACGTTCCAGCGGAACCAATGATCGCACTCGCGCGTTCGAGCGCGGCGTCAATGTGCAGCGTGATGTTGTCCGGCCCGATGATGTCGTCGAGCCGCGCGTCGTGCATGGCTTCCCGCGGCTGCGGCTGCACGCCCGAAAGCACGAGGGTGTAGCCACCTGCGCGGCCCTTGGTGGCGAGATCGCGCAGCAGGGCCAGGCCGGTCGCGTCCAGCAAGCCGACCTTCCGCATGCGCAGCACCAGCACCTTCGGCGGGCGCGCGAGGGCCGAGACCGTCTGCTTGAACGTCTCGGCCGCGCCGAAGAAGAACGGACCGTCGATCTCGTAGATCTCGACACCCGCCGGCACCCGGCCACGCATATCCTCGCCGCCGGAGTCCTCGTCCTCGTCGTCGGCAAAGACCTGCGTTACGGCCCGCACCTGCGTGAGCTCGGCCATCTTCCGCATGAACAGGAAGCTGGACAGGACCATCCCGACGCCCAGCGCCACGGTCAGGTCCACGAACGCGGTCAGCGCGAAGGTCACGACGAGCACGGTGGCGTCGCTTCGGGGAGCGCGAAGCGTCGCGCGGAACGTGCGCCACTCGCTCATATGATACGCCACCAGCGCGAGGATGCCGGCGATCGTCGCCATCGGGATCAGCGCGACCCAGCGTCCCACGAACAGCGTGATCAGCAGCAGCGTGACCGAGTGGACGATCCCGGACACGGGCGTCCGCGCGCCGGCCCTGATGTTCGTCGCGGTGCGCGCAATCGCGCCGGTCGCCGGAATGCCCCCGAACATCGGCGTCACGATGTTGGCCGCGCCCTGCGCGATCAGTTCCATGTTGGACCGGTGCCGGAATCCGGTCATTCCGTCGGCCACGACCGCCGACAGCAACGACTCGATGCCGCCAAGCATGGCGATGGCGAACGCCGGGGCCACCAGGGCGCGCGCGCTCTCCAGCGAGATCGCCGGAAGGTGGAACGCGGGAAACGATGCATCGATCGTTCCAAACCGGGTGCCGATCGTTTCGACCGGCAACTCCAGCAGGTAGACGGCGACCGTGGTCCAGATCAACGCCACGAACTGTGCCGGAATGCGCGCCGAGATCTTCGGCCAGTAGCGCACCGTGAGCACCGTTGCCGCCGCGACGGCGATCGCCCAGGCATTCGCCGTGTGCGCCGACTCGGCCAGAACGCCGGCCTGCGCCAGCAGTCCGGGCGGCAGCGACGCGACGGAGAGTCCAAACAGGTCACGCAGCTGCGAGCTGAAGATGATGAGCGCGATGCCGGCGGTGAACCCGGTGACGACGGTGTGCGGAATGAACTTGATGGCGCCGCCCAGCCGCGTGGCGCCCAGTACCACGAGGATGACGCCGGCCATGACCGTGGCGATCGTCAGTCCGGCCACGCCGTGCTGCTGCACGATGCCGTAGATGATCACCACGAAGGCGCCGGTGGGTCCGGCGATCTGCACCCGCGAGCCGCCGAGCAGGGAGACGATCGTGCCGGCGATGATGGCGGTGTACAGGCCCGCCTGTGGGGGAAGTCCGCTCGCGATGGCAAACGCGATCGACAGGGGCAGCGCGACAACCCCGACGATCGCGCCGGCAGTCACGTCGGCAATGGCCTGGTCGCGATCGTACGCGCGAATCGTGGTGAACAGCTTGGGGACGAGCACGATGTGAGCGGGTGGTGGTGGTGGGGAGGCGCGCCTAGTCGAGGTCGCCGCGGCGCCGCGACTTTCGCTCCGAACGGCGCCGCTTGTCGCTGAGCCGGCGCTCGACGGACGCCCGGGTCGGCTTTGTGCGGCGGCGCGGCTTGGGCATCGCCAGCGCCCGCGTCACGAGCGCCGTGAGCCGCGACTCGGCGAGCGCCCGGTTCTGCGCCTGGCTGCGGGTATCGCTGGCGACCACGCGCACATTGCCATCGGCGTCGAGCCGTCCGGCGAGCTTCTCCGCGATTCGCGCGCGCTGGGCGTCCGTGACGACCCTGGACGTCGGCAGCCGCCAGACGAGCTCGATACGCGTGGACGACGTGTTCACGTGCTGCCCGCCGGGGCCGCCCGCGCGGGTTGCGCGGGCTTCGAGTTCGCTTGCCGGGATGGAAATCCCCGGCCGTCCGGGCGTTGCGCGGCGATCCGCATCCCTAGCCATACCATCATTTTAGCGACGTCGGTGTGGCGCCGCTCGCGAGCCGATGTGTTGCAAAAAGCAACGCCGTTCGTCATGTTCTGGTCCGTGCGAATTGCAACACTTCGGTGGTCGCCGCGATGCAAACGATAACGCTCAGTGACCGCCGATTTCAGGCGGTTCTCGAACCGAAGCGCCTGGTCCGGTGGATGTACATCGCCCGGCTGTCGCTCGCCTGGGCCATCCTGATTGCGGCGATCCGGACGTGGTTTCTCACCGACACCGACAAGACGCTGGTCGCCACGCTGACCTTCGTGGTCGCGCACGTATTCACCGCCGGCTCGTACTTCTGGTCGGATGTTCGCAACCGGCCGCTGACGCACGCGTTCTTCTACCTGCAACTGCTCGTGGACGTGCTCGTGGTGACGAGCGTTGTCCACGTCACGGACGGTCAGTCCGCCGCGCTCTACATCCTGATCAATGCCGCGGCCGCGATCGTGCTCCCTGTTGGCGGCGCGTTGCTCATCACGGCGCTCGGCCTGGTGCTCTACTCCGGCGACGTCCTGCTGCTGCAGGTTCCGCTGCTCCCGGTGCAGCCGTCCTACGCGCCGCTCGTGCTCCAGCTCGTCCTCTTTTCGCTGGTCGGCGTCGGGGCGACGTACATCTCGGTGCAACTCAAGGCAGCCGGCCTTGGGCGCGCCGAGCTCGCCGCCGAGCTCACGCGCGTGCAGATCCGCGAGGCCGACATCCTCAACAACATCCGCAGCGGCATCATCAGCGTGAGCCAGGACGGCGAACTGCTCTTTGCCAATCCGAGTGCCGCGTCGCTGCTTGCGATGGACCTCGACGGCCGGCGCGGCTCGCCGATCCTGGACGACGTCGGGCAGATCGCGCCGGGCCTTGCGGCGGCACTTCGCCACGCGGCCGCCGATGGGAGCGGTGGAGGCACCCGCACCGAGGTCATCCTGCGCCGGGGAGGGCAGGCGGTGCCGCTTGGCGTGACGACGACCACTACGAGCGCCCCCGGCGACGATGCCCGGCCGCGTCGGACGATCACCGCGATCTTCCAGGACATTTCCGACCTCAAGCGCCTCGAGCAGCTGCACCTGCGCGCGCAGCGCCTGGAGGCGGTCACCGAACTCTCCGCCTCGCTGGCGCACGAGATCAAGAATCCGCTGGCGTCGATCCGCAGTGCCGTGGAGCAGATGTCGGCGCGGCCGGCGGCCACTGACGACGAACGCACGCTGGGGCGGCTGATCGTCCGAGAGTCCGACCGGCTGTCGCGGCTGCTCTCGGAGTTCCTCGACTTCGCGCGGGTGCGCGTGACCCGGCAGGAGAAGGTGGACCTGGCGGCGGTCGTGCGCGGGGCGTGCCGGCTGGCGCGCGAGCATCCGACCCGGGCGCAGGGCGTAACGGTGGAGGCGGTGATCGGGGAGGGCGACGTGGTGGTCAATGGCGACGAGGACTTGCTGCATCGCGCCGTGTTCAACCTCACGCTGAACGCCGTGCAGGCCACCAGGGCCGCTGGCGCGGTTCGGGTGACGGTCGGCGAGGCGACAGCCGGTCGCGTGCCGCGCGGCGTCCCCTCTCTCGAAGACGGCGCCGTCGTCGTGGACGTGACCGACGAAGGACCGGGGCTCGACGCCGCCGTGCGCGACCGTCTGTTCGAACCGTTCACCACGACCAAACCGGGCGGCAGCGGGCTGGGCCTTGCCATCGCCTATCGCGCCGTGGAGGCGCACCGTGGCGTGCTTCTCGTGGACACGGGCGAGCACGGCACGCGCTTCTCGGTGGTGCTCCCCCGCAACGCCGACGCAACAGGAGACGCAACGTGAATTCACGCACCCCAGCCGCGACGGGACAGCGACCCAAGGTGCTCGTCGTGGACGATGAGGGCGGCATCCTCGAAACGCTCGAGATCCTGCTCCGGAACGAAGGATTCGATCCCGTGGTCGCCAACGGCGGCAAGGCCGCGCTCGAAAAGATCGCCGCGGTGTCGCCGGACATCGTCCTGTCCGACGTGCGCATGCCGGGTGTCGGCGGGGTGGACGTGCTCTCGGCGGCGCGCGCACACGACGCGAACACCCCGGTGATCCTGATGACGGCGCAGGCCACCCTCCAGACGGCGATGCAGGCCGTGAACGAAGGCGCCTTCTACTACATCCAGAAGCCCTTTCGCAACGACGAACTCCTTGCCATCCTGCGCCGCGCCGCCGAGCACCGGTCGCTGCGCGTCGAGAACACGACGCTCAAGCAGGAGATCCGCCGGCGCGACCGGACGTCGACGCTTGCGCCGATCGGCACGAACCGGGCGTGGCTCGACGCGTTGCGGCTGGCCGAAGCGGTGGCGCCGACGGATTCGACCGTGCTCATCATGGGTGAGTCGGGCACCGGCAAGGAGATCGTCGCGCGGTTCGTGCACGAGCTTTCCCAGCGCGGCGAGCGGCCGTTCCACTCCATCAACTGCGGCGCGCTGCCCGAAGGCCTGCTCGAGAGCGAACTGTTCGGCCACGTGAAGGGATCGTTCACGGGCGCCGTGAAGGACAAGGCCGGCCTGTTCACCGCGGCCGCCGGCGGCACGTTCTTCCTCGACGAAATCGGCGAGACCACGCCGGCCACGCAGGTGAAGCTCCTCCGCGTGCTCCAGCACCGCGAGGTGATTCCGGTCGGTGCCACCGAGCCGGTGCCGATCGACACGCGCATCGTTGCCGCGACGAACCGCGACCTGGAGGAGGAAATCCGGCGCGGCAACTTCCGGCGTGACCTGTTCTATCGGCTCAACGTGATCGCCATCCACCTTCCGCCGCTGCGCGAGCGTGTGGACGACATCCCGATGCTCGCTGACGCCTTCCTGCTTCGCGCCTGCGAACGCCACGGCACGGCGCCCAAGCGCTTCAGCGAGTCGGCGCTGGAGGCTTTGGTCGGGTACGCGTGGCCGGGCAACGTGCGCGAACTGGAGAACGCCGTCGAGCGCGTGGTGATCCTCACGTCGTCCGACGTCGTGGACCGCTCGGCGCTGCCCGAGCGCATCACCGAACGCCGCGCCGAAGCCCTCGTGGCCGACCGCGCCGCCGCCAACCCTTCGCTCGACACGATCGAGCGCGCATACATCCTGTGGGTGCTGCAGAGCGAGGGAGGCAACAAGACCCGCGCCGCCGAGGTCCTGGGGATCGATCCCTCAACCCTGCATCGGAAGCTCTCGCGCTTCGGGGTCGAGGCGTGAACGAGGGCACCCGCCGCTTGCCGGCGGGCCGCGCGGTGCGATTCACCCCGCTCGTGTGCTTCGTCGTGGTGTTCGCCGCGATAACGCTCGCGGTGACGGTGCATCCGGCGGGCGTGTTCTGGGACGACGGCGTGTACCTGATCAGCGCCCGCGCACTTGCCACCGGCGAGGGGTATGCCTTTACGCACCTGCCCGGTGCGCCACCGGCCGTGCACTTCCCGCCGGCGTGGCCGCTCGTCCTCGCCGGTGTCTGGAAGCTGGCACCAGCATTTCCTTCGAATCTCCCGATTTTCGCGTTCGTCAATGCGGTCATTGCCGCCGCCGGCGCCGGGATAGTGTGCGCCTACGCCGTGCGCCGCGCCGGGATCCCGGCAGCGGTGGCGCTCCCCGCGGTCGTTGCGTTCGCGCTGACCCTGCCGGTTCTCGTGCTCGACGGCGTGCTGTTCGCCGAGCCGCTCTTTCTCGTCGCCGTGGTGGGTGCGCTCGTGGCCGCCGATCGCGCGGTGGACGGCGGCGGGGTGCGCGCGGCGGTCATTGCCGGTGTCGTCGTTGGCGCCGCGAGTCTGGTGCGGAGCACCGCGATCGTCCTTGTTCCCGCCGTGGCGATCGCGCTGCTCACCGTGCGACGCCCGCGCGAGGCGGCGATCGCGTCGGGTGCGGCCCTTGCGATGGTCGTGCCGTGGATGGCCTGGTCCGGCACCCACGCCGGGGAACTCGCCGAGCCGTTACTCGGCAACTACGGGCCGTACGCCTCGTGGTTCGCCACCGCCATCGCCGAACGGGGCGCCGAATTTGCCGCCGCGATTGCGCGCCAGAACGTGGTCTCGCTGCAGCGGTCGTTCGCCGTGGTCTTCTTTCCGGTCGGGCTGACGCCGTTGCGTCCGCTCCTGATCGCGCTGCTCGGCGTCGTGGTGGCGCTGGGGATGTTCACGCTCTGGCGACATGCGCGAACCCTCGTGCTGTTCGGTCTCGCGTACGCCCTGCTGGTGGTCGTCTGGCCGTATGCGCCGGACCGCTTCGCGTGGGCCGTATGGCCGCTCGTCGGGGTGGTGATCGCGTCGGGGACTACGACGGCCTGGCAGATCGCGCGACACGCCGCCGCGCCGGCCGGCCAGCGCGCGGCCGCAGGTCTGCTGTGCGGCGTGGCCGTGCTTGCCGTGGCCGGCGACGTGTTCTATTCGGCGCGAGGCGTCTCGCGCGGATGGGTGGACGTGGCGCAGCGCCGCAACGCGGCACGGCTCGCCCCGGTCGTGGACTGGGTCAACGGCCACACGCCGCCCGACGCCGTGATCGCGAGCGACGGCGAGCCGCTCGTGCACCTCTACACCGGCAGGCGCGTGATGCCCGTCCACGTGCTCACGCCCGACGAGTACCTTGCGGGCACCCCGGTGCAGCTCGCCGCCGACAACATGCGCGCGTTGATTCGTGCGGGCGGAGCGGATTTCGCCGTGCTCTCGGGGCGATCCGCGGGGCTCGCCGCCGCGTCGCTGCTCGGGCCCGGCACCGGTTCGCCGTGGCTCACGCCGCTCGATACACTCCCCGGTGGCGGCGTTGCCTATCGGGTGGAACACCAGCCTTGACTACATTCGACGCGCGCCACGAGCGCACCGAAATCACCCCGGGTGAACGATGACGTACCCCTCCGATTCGCCGCGCAGCCCGAGCCGAACGCCATCGACCGGAATTGATGCGCCGCCGCGCATGCGCGGCCGCTCGCCCATTGACGCCGGTGGCATCAAGCTCTCGGTGCTGATTCCCGTCTTCAATGAACGTGCAACGATCGACGCGATCATCGCGCAGGTGCGCGCGGTGCAGGTCCCGAAGGAAATCATCTGCGTGGATGACTGCTCGACCGACGGGACCGCCGACCGGCTGCGTGCGATGCAGGCGGCCGGCACGATTGACAAGCTGATCTTCCACGACGTCAATCGCGGCAAGGGCGCGGCCATCCGGACCGCCCTCGCGGCCAGCACCGGGAACGTCGTGATCGTGCAGGACGCCGACCTCGAGTACGACCCGGCCGACTGGCCCACGATGCTCGAGCCGATCATCGACGGGCGTGCCGATGCCGTGTTCGGGTCGCGTTTCCTCGGCGGACCGCACCGCGTGCTCTACTTCTGGCACTCGGTGGGGAACGGCGTGCTCACCACGTTCAGCAACATGCTGACGAACCTGAACCTCACCGACATGGAGACCTGCTACAAGGCGATCCGCGGCGAGGTCGCCAGATCGCTGCACCTGACCTCCGACCGGTTCGGGTTCGAGCCCGAGATCACGGCGCGGCTGGCGCGGGCCAAGGTGCGGATCTTCGAAGTGCCGATCTCCTACTCGGGGCGCACCTACGCCGAGGGCAAGAAGATCGGCTGGAAGGATGGCGTGGCCGCCATCTGGCACATCATCAAGTTCAACCTGCTGTCGTGAGCCGTCGTGCCGATGCTCGTGACCGACGCTTGGCTGTCCCGGTGACGCGCCCGTGAGGTTGATCGTGCCGGACGGCACCGACGCGCGTTCGTTCCACGGCCCGCTGCTCGCGGTCGTGGGGCTCGCGCTGCTCGCGAGCGTCACGGGGCTCACCAACGGATTCGCGTACGACGACCGCTGGATCATTGCCGACAACGATCGCGTGCACGAGATCGGCAATTGGTGGCGCGCGTTCGGCGAGACCTACTGGCCCGCCACGCGCAATGCGGCGCTCTACCGCCCGTTCACGATCCTCGCCTACACCGTGCAATGGGCGCTGGGCGGCGGCTCGCCGCTGCTCTTCCACACGATGAACGTGATCCTGTACGCGGCAGTGAGCGGCCTCGTGTACCTGTTCGCGCTCCAGATGCTGCCGCGTCGCGCAGCGTGGGTGGCGGCGGCGCTCTTCGCCGTCCATCCCGTGCACGTCGAGGCGGTCGGCAACGTGGTGGGCCAGGCCGAGCTGTGGAGTTCCGGCGCGCTGCTCGCCTGTATGACGCTCTACCTGCACGGGCGGCAGGGCGGCCGGTCGCTCGACCGCGAAACGAAGTTCATCATCGCGGGCGTGTACTTCGCCGGCATGCTGTTCAAGGAAAACGCGATCGTCCTGCCGGCGCTGCTCGTGGCGGCCGAGGCGTTCATCGTGCGAGACGAGCGGCCGTGGCGGGCGCGCGCGGACGAGCTTGTGTCGCTGCTGGTCTGGCTGACGCTGCTCGCGGCGGTGATCCTCGGCGTGCGCGTCCTGGTCACGGGCGAAATCGGCGGCGACGTCGAGCATCCGGCGCTCCGGAACCTCGGATTCTCGCAGCGCGCGTGGCTGATGCTCGCGCTTGCGCCGGAGTTCGCTCGCCTGCTGATCTGGCCGGCGCGGCTCTACGCCGACTATTCCCCGCAGGAGGTGCCGGCCCTGCCGTCGCCCACCCCGTATCACACCGGTGGTGCGCTGTTGCTCCTCTGCCTCCTGGTGCTCGCCGTGCTGTCGTACCGCCGGTTCCCGCTCGTCACGTTCACCCTGGCGTGGATCGCCGTGACCATCGCCCCGGTGGCCAACCTGCTCGTGCCCACCGGGATCCTGCTTGCCGAACGCACGTTGTTCCTGCCGAGCGTCGGTGCCGTCGTCGCTGCGGCGAGCCTCGTGCCGTGGTGCGAGGCGCGCCTGGCCCGGGGGCCGCGGTCGTGGCGGCTCGCGGGCGCGGGGGCACTCGCGATTCTGCTTGGCGCCGGCGCTTCGCGCAGTGCCGAGCGCCAGCGCGCGTGGAAGGACTCCGAAACCGTCTTCCGCACCCTCGCCATGGATGCCCCCCGTAGCTTCAAGGCGCACTACGCGAACGGCGGGATGCTGTGGGAGGCGAAGCGGCCGGGCGAGGCCGAACGCGAGTGGCGCATCGCGATCGCACTCTTTCCCGGGTATTTCGGCGTTTATCAGGACCTCGCCCATCGGTACCGCGAGGCGCACGTCTGCCCCGCCGCGATTCCGCTCTACTACAAGGCGCTCGAGATCGAGCCGGCGCTGCCGTTGTCGCGTGTGGGGCTGGCCGCCTGCTTCCTGGAGATCGGCCACTACAAGAAGGCACGCGCGGAGTCCCGAATCGCGATCGCCGACGGCATGTACCGTCGCGCCTTCGAGTTCATCATTGACCGGGCCGACAGTGCCCTGGTCGCGAACGACTCGCTGGATGGCGCCAATCGGTGGCAGGGCAAGGTGGCCAGGTCGGAAGCGCCGCCTGGGATCTTGACGGCCATGAAGATCTCGGGCCAGCCCTAGCCGCAAAACGCCACAGCGACCGGTACCTGACGGTTGGCGGCGGGCGGGTGTTGTGACCCCGGGTCCACCTAAGTCGTTATGGCATAACCAGAAACACCGGACTTGCGACACTGGCAAGCGGTTTGCTGTATGTCAGGTGCCAACGCAGCATCCCGTGACGCCCGGTACAAGGCCCGGGTTCACAAACCGGCCACCCTTAGAGGACCCACCATGATGACCAACAAGAAGGGCTTCACGCTGATCGAACTTCTGATCGTCGTCGTGATCATCGGCATTCTCGCCGCGATCGCGATTCCGAAGTTCGCGAACACCAAGGAGAAGGCGTACATCGCGTCGATGAAGTCGGACCTCCGCAACCTGATCACCGCGCAGGAAGCCTACTTCTCGGACAACAACAGCACGTACGCGTCGAGCACGACGGCGCTGGGCACGACCTACAAGTCGTCGTCGGGCGTGACGGTCACGCTCGGCACGGTCTCGAACACGGGTTGGGATGCGACGGCCGGTCACGCGTCGACCACCAAGACGTGCAAGATCGCGGTCGGCGGTTCGGCGACGAACGAAGGCGAGCCGGTCTGCTAACGAAGGCGCATCACGCGCTTTGATCCGGCGGGCCGGGCGACAACGTTGCCCGGCCCGCTGTATCTTCAGCCAATGAAGACCCCACCGAAGGGCGCTGCGCCAACCCCGCCCGAAGACCCGGTCGCCGAGCTCGACCGCCTTCGCGCAGAGGTGACCGTGCAGCGCGAGCAGCTCGAACGCCTCGCCAGTGGCGGTCGGATGGTGGCCATGCTGCTGCACGAGATCGGCAACCCGGTGTCGGCGATCGTGAACTACGCGCACTCGCTCGACCAGCGGGTGGCGCCGGATCTCAAGGCGACCGTCGCGTCGCTTCAGCGGGAGGCCTTCCGGATCGTGAAATTGCGAGACGGCTTCCTCGACTTCGTTCGACCCAAGGACGCGTCGCAGACTGGCGCCGACTTCAACGCGGCCGTGCGCGAGACCCTCGGCTTCCTTGACGACCAGGGGGCGCTTCGGAAGATCGAGGTCGATCTCCAGGTCTCCGAGGCGCCAAAGCCCACGCGTGGCACCGCGATCGAGCTCGAGCAGGCGATTGCGAACCTCGTGCTCAACGCCGCCGCTGCGATGCCCGAGGGTGGTCGCCTGGTGATATGGGCGGAGCGGTTCAACCGCGAGGCCCTGCTGGCAGCATCCAAGCGCCGCACCGACGGCGACGAAGGGCGCATCGTGCATCCGCGCCGCAGCGACGACCGGCTCTCGACGTGGCTCGAGTCGCTCGACGTCGAAGAGGTGGTGAAGATCGTCGTCGCCGACTCCGGCCACGGCTTTCATCACGGCAATCTCGAAAAGGTGTTCGAGCCATTCTTCACCTCGAAAGCCGCCGACGACGGTGTCGGCCTCGGGCTGACGGTGGTGCGCCGTGTGGTGGACTCGATGGACGGCATCGTGTGGGCGCAGAAGTCGCGCGAGGGGGGTGCGGCATTCCACATCGTCCTCCCCGTGCACCCCGACGCAATGGCGCGATAACGACCGCAACGTTTCGGTGGCGCATCCGGTCGGCTGCGACGCCATGCTGCCCGGACCATGGCACGCCGTGCAGCACGCGGGTTCAGTGTGGTCGAGGCGCTCGTGGCGATCATCCTGCTCGCCGCCGCCGGCACCGGCATGGCGATGGCCTTCACCGCCGCCGGATCCCTGCGCACCCGTGCCCTCGCGGAACGCGCCGTCGCAGACGACGCCGTGAGCCGGATGGGCATGCTGGCCCGGCGCCCGTGCAGCGCGCCGGACACCAGCGGCACTGACGCCAGCGGCCGAGTCGTCTTGCGGTGGGGCGCCGTGCGGTCCGGCGATGACTGGGTCTTCGCGGACTCGGCGCTGGCTTCGGGCGGGTCGGACGAGCGCATCATCAGCGGTCGCGTGTCGTGCCGGCGGTGATTCAGGTGCGCTGGTCCCGCGGTGCGACACTCCCCGAGCTTCTCGTGGCGCTCGTGCTCGCCGGCGTCGCGGGCGCACTCGGCGCCGGCTTGCTGACGGGCGCCGAGCGCCGCGTACGGCGCGACCTCGGCGACGACCGGGCGTCCCAGGCGGCGCGCGACGTGGCCCACATTCTCGGCGCCGAACTGGCGCCCGCACGACTCGTGAATCCCGGCGCGATCGGCGACACGGCGGTTGACGTGGAGGCGCACGTGGCCGCGTCGGTGGCGTGCGTGGCCGCCGCCGGGATCATCGTACTCCCGGCCGAACGCACCTCCCTCCTTGCGCCATTCACGTTGCTTCGCGTCCCCCCCGAGCCGGGCGATGTCGTACTGGTCTGGGACGGTGCGGCCGCCGCGTGGCACGCCGCGGTCGCAGACAGTGTGCACGTCCGGCCGGACGGCGCCGGGTGTCCGGCGTCGGGAACCTTCAGGTCGGTGGCGGACAGCGTGGCCCGCGAACCGACGTTCAGGATACGGGTCAGTCCACCTGTGCCCCCCACGGTCATCGTCGGCGCGCCGGTTCGGATCCTCCGACGCGGTCGCTGGGCGATCTACCGCGCCGCCGACCGTGCGTGGTGGCTGGGGTATCGCCGCTGCGGGGGAGGTGCCTGCGGGGCGGTCCAGCCGGTCGCCGGGCCGCTCGCCGCGCCGCCCGACTCGGGGCTGATGGTCCGCGCGAACGGGGACGGCACCGTCGCCGTGATCGTCACGCCGCAAGTCGCTGACCTCGCGGCTGCACGGACCCGGCGGCATCTCATCGCAGTCCGCGGCGCCCCGTGAGGCGCGCCGTCGTGCGCCGCCGCCGTGGCATCGCCGCCGTCCTAGCGCTTTCGGTGCTCGTCGCACTCACGCTGGCCTCGGCGATGCTCGTGGACGGCGCGATTGGCGACCTCCGTTCCGGGGCCGCGGCCATGGGCGAGGCGGCGGCGGTGGTCGCCGCCGAAAGCCGGCTCGCCGCGACCTTCGGCGTCCGCCTCGACTCCGCGGCGCTCTCTGCACCCGCGGGCACCGTCGCATACCGGCGTACCGACGTATCGACGACCGATTCCGTCGCTGCCACCCTCCAG
Source organism: uncultured Gemmatimonas sp. (assembly GCA_964557615.1). Taxonomy (GTDB): domain Bacteria; phylum Gemmatimonadota; class Gemmatimonadetes; order Gemmatimonadales; family Gemmatimonadaceae; genus Fen-1231. Next base: position 7,892 of record CAZLAU010000032.1, on the reverse strand, counting down.
ATCCTTGGTCCCGGTGTCGCGCGCATTGTGGTCACTGCCTGGGTGAGGCACGCCCAGGTTCGGGCGATTGCCGGTCGAGTGGCGTTCGTGCGGCTGGTGGTTGTCGATGGCGCACCGGGCGAAGTGGCGCCGGTCCCCATTGGCGCGATGTGGTGGGTTCCGGCGCACTGAGGCCGCGTGCCTTCGGCGGCAGCCCGCTGTTACTTCGCCGCACTACCGCTCGTGTTCTTTCGCGGGCCGCCGGACCGGAATGAACCGGGCGGCGGAACTCGCGCGTCGGCGGCGAAACGCTAAGTCCAAGCGTGACGCTGCATTAACGTTATGAGTCTATTGACAGCGGCGGAGACCGAGGGGCAAGTTCAGTCCCCGCCCGTACAGTTATAGTTGGGAACGCGCGGAGCCGGCGACTGGAGTGGTCGCCGACCGACCGCGCGTGCGCGAGTTCACGGGGCCATCGGCAATGGCGCTTTTCGGTCGCAACAAGACCACAGTGGGTCTCGACATCGGATCCGGCCTCGTCAAGGTGGTCGTCATTGACCATGCCAAGGCGGAGCCTGAACTGGTCAAGGTCGTGATCACGCCGCTGCTCGCCGACGCGATCGTTGAAGGCGAAATCATGGACCCTGGCATCGTATCGGAGGCGATCTCCGGGTCGCTCGCCGCCGCGGGCGTTTCGTCCAAGGAAATTGTCACGGCCGTGGGTGGCCGCGACGTGATCATCAAGAAGATCCAGATCGAACGCGTGAAGGAACAGCAGGCGCGCGAGCTGATGCGCTGGGAAGCGGAACAGCACGTGCCGTTCGACATGGAATCGGTGGCGCTCGACTTCCAGATCCTCGACCCGGACGGCGACTCGCCGGACATGAGCGTCCTGCTGGTCGCGGCAAAGCGCGAGCTGGTGGACGCCAAGCTCCGCGTGCTGACCGATGCCGGCCTGACGGCGACCGTCGTGGACGTGGACGCGTTTGCGCTGCACAATGCGTTCGAGGCGAACTATCCGGACGCGATGACCGGAGTGGTGGCGCTCGTGAACATCGGGCACGAAGTCACGAACGTGAACATCCTGGACGATGGCGTGCCGATCCTCACGCGTGACATCACGGTGGGAACACGGCGGTTCCGCGAGGATCTCCAGCGCGACCGCGGCGTTTCACCGGACGAAGCGGCGGCCCTCATCCAGGGGTACGACCGATCGCCCGACCTCGATGCCGTCATAGAAGGGCGCGGAGAGGAAATCGCCGTCGGCATCGAGCGCGCGGCCGCGTTTCTCGCGTCGTCGTCGCGGTCGGCCGGCCAGTTGCGCGCCGTATACGTGTGTGGCGGCGGCTCGCGCATTCCGGGGCTGGCCGACGCGCTCGGGGCGCGCCTCCGCCTCACGGTCGAGCAGGCCAACCCGCTTGCGGCGCTCCAAATTCGTGACGGGGCGCTCGATTCCCTCGTCACGGACGAAGTGGCCCCGCTCCTGATGCTTCCTATCGGTCTGGCCCTGCGCCAGCCCGGTTGACCGCGCGCGTTCCCGTCGATCGATGATTGAAATCAACCTCCTTCCCGGCGCACGCAAGGCGAAGCGCTCCAAGTCCCTGTCATTCGACGTCAGGGGCTTGCTCGGCAATTTCGCCTCACAGACGCGCGACCCGTGGATGCTGACGGCGGTCGTCGGTGCCGTCGTGGGAATCAGTGCCACCGCGTTCATGTACTGGCGCACGGACAAGCGCTCCACGGAGCTCACGGAACAGCTGCAGGTCGCGGTTCAGGATTCGACGCGCTATGCGGCGGTGATCCGCGAGCGGAGCGGCGCCGAGGCCCAGCGGGACTCGGTGGTTCGCCAGATTGCGATCATCAGGGCGATTGACGCCTCGCGCTTCGTATGGCCGCACGTGCTCGACGAGGTGATGCGGGCGCTTCCGCCCTACACGTGGATTCGTTCGCTCCAGCAGACGAGCGCCGTGCCGGCCGTGTCGCCCGAGGTGGAGACCGGCGTGTCGGCGGCGAGCCCGGGCAAGAGTGCGGCCGCGCGCCAGGCCGAGATCGACGAGGCCGCGGCTGCTGCCGCCGTGTCCGTTCGCATCATCGGACAGACCGTGGACATCCAGGCGCTGACGCGATTCGTCCGTCAGCTTGAGGATTCGCCGTGGCTCGATAACGTGACGCTTGCGCGCACGGAGGACGTCATGGCGCAGCCATCGAACAAGGAAGTCAAGGAATTCACCATTGACCTCCGCATCGCGCGGCCGGACTCGTCGTTCATCCGCCGCGTTCCGCTCACCGTGGGGGCGCGCTAGCCATGGCCGGCATGCCCACCAGCCAGCGCGACCAGATCCTGCTGGCGATCGGCCTGCTCGCCGTGATCGGGGCGGGCGCGTACTGGTATTTCGTCGACGACCCCAAGCGCACCGAAATGACCGTCGTCGAGGCCCATCTCGACACGCTCAATGCGTCGAACCAGCGCGCCAAGGCGCAGCTGGCCCGCGGCACCGCCGCGACGATCCGCGCGGAGGCCGACTCGCTGCGTGCCAACCTCGACATTCTGCGGACGCTCGTGCCGGCCAGCAACGAGGTGCCGGCGCTCATCGAACAGGTGTCGAATGCCGCGCGGCGCGTCCGGCTCGAACTTGCCGGCATTGATCCGCAGCCGCCGATCGAAGGCGAGCTGTTCGACACGTACCGCTATCGCGTGAAACTGAACGGCAGCTATCACGAGATCGGCGAGGTGCTCACCAACATCGCCTCGCTGAACCGTGTGGTCGCGCCGATCAACCTTGCGCTGCAACCGGCAACGGTCGCGCCGCCGCGTCCTGTGGTCGGCCGGCAGCACCTCGCGGCGACGTTCGACATCCAGACCTACGTTGTGCGCACGAAACCGCCTGCGGCTGGACCGCCCACGCCATGACCTCCGCATTCCTCCGACACGTGCGCGGCGCCACCGGCCTCGGGGCGTGCCTCGCGGCGGCTGTGCTGGCCGCGGCGCCGCTCCCTGCACAGGTCACGCCGCCGAATATCCGCAAGCCGATCGAGACCGCCAAGAACGCGGCCGGGAAGACCACGGAGCAGATCAAGGCCGCCGAGAGGGCCGGCGGCGCCGGCGACAGCGGTGCCACGATGCAGGCGGCCGGCGCGCAAAAGGCGGGTGCCGGCGCAGCGCCGGCGGCACGGAAAGCTGCGCCGCAAAAGGGCGCGCCACAGAAGGGTGTGGCCCGCGATTCGGGTGCCGCCAGCCAGGAAGGCCGGCAGCGCGGCGCAGTCACGATCTATCGCGAGGCGTTCAACTACAACGCCGCCGGACGCCGGGATCCCTTTGTCTCACTGATGCTCTCCGGGGAATTGCGCCCGATCTTCACCGATCTCGAACTCACCGGCGTGATCTTCGACAGCGAAGGACGCCGTTCGGTCGCGCTCCTCGTCGACAACAGCACCAGCGAGAGCTATCGCGTCCGTGTCGGCCAGACCCTGGGACGCATGAAGGTGGCGGCGATCGGCAGGGAAAGCGTCACCTTTGACTTCGACGAGTTCGGGCTCAGCCGCTCCGAAACGCTCATCATCGACAAGACCAAGGCCGCTGCCGCGGCCACCCGGAGGCCATAGCCATGACCCGATCACGGATCTCTGTGGCACTCGTGTCCGCGACGCTGCTGCTCAGCGTCACGGCTGCGACTGCTGCCGTTCCGCCAACGCCCAATGCGCCCGCATCGGTGGTAGGGCTCAGCGTGGTACCCGCCGGCGGGCGTGCCGAAGTGATCGTCGCCGTACAGGGCGACATCGATGTCATGGACTTCGCGCTCGACAATGGCCGCCGCGTCGTGGTGGACATCAAGGGCGCGACGCTCGGGATCGCCCCGCGGCTGTACGACAAGGTGCGGCGCGCCGGCATCGCCAATATCCGCTTCGCGCAGTTCAGCCCCGAGGTGGTGCGCATCGTGCTCGAACTTGACGCGGCGCGTGAATACTCCGTGGTGCGTGGAGAGGCGGACGTACGCATCGCCGTGAATGGATCCGAGGAGTTCGAACCGTGGGCCGCGCAGGGCCAGGGGAGGCCGCCCGTCGTGACCGGCGTGGTTGTCCAGGGGCCGCCTGACCCGCGCGCCGCGTCGGCGACAACCGCCAGCCTGCCGCCGCGCAATGCGAGTTCGAACCCGCGCATCGAGACACCGACGGCGCCCGCGCGCCAGCAGGCGCAGCGTCAGGGCCAGCCGCGCATCAGCGTCACGTTCCAGGACGCGGACATCCGCGACGTCGTCGTGCAGTTCGCCGACTTCAGCAACAAGACAATCGTCGTCGGTCCGCAGGTGACCGGCACCGTACGCGCCAAGATTGACGACCAGCCGTGGGACGTGGCCCTCAAGTCGATCCTCGACGGCTACGGCCTCGCGGCCATCGAAGACTCGACCGGCATCATCACGGTGGACAGCTACGCGAACCTGGCCGCGCGCGCCGCGGTGGAGCCGCTGTACACCCGCGTGCTGCAGGTGAACTACACGAAGGCCGAAACGATGGCCAATACCATCCGTTCGCTCCTCGGAGCCGGTTGCGGCGGCGCGGCATCCGCGGGGGCCCCACCGCCCGCAGCAGCCGATCCGGCTGCCGGAGCGGCGCCGCCCGCCGGCGGGGGCAACGCGGCATCGTGCAGTGCGCGCGGATCGGTGGGCTTCGAGGAAAAGACGAACTCGGTCATCATCACGGAAACGACCGCGCGCCTCAACGACATCGAGGGCTACGTGCGCGACCTCGACGTGCGCACGCCGCAGATCACGATCAAGGCCAAGATCATCACGGTGGACCGCACGGGCACCGAGCAGCTCGGGCTCGCATACGACCTCGGTACGGCGACGACGTTCAACAACGCGCTCCTGCCGCGTCCGGGCGTGACGGGCGACCAGCGGGTGAACCTCACCGGCGATGGGTTTGCCGGCGTCGGCAACTCGCAGCGGCTCTACAAGGGCAACTCGTCGCTCTCGATCATCCACAACATGGTGCTCGGCGGCTTCAACCTGACCACGTTCCTCGACGCGCTCAGCTCCGTGCAGCTGACGGACGTGCAGGCCGAGCCGAGCGTGACGACCGTGGACAACAAGGAAGCCGAGCTGTTCTCCGGAGCGAGCATCTCGTATCTGCTCACGCCGCCGATTCCAGCCGGCCAGATCCAGTCGGTCGCGCCGCAGATCGCGCGCCAGGACATCGGCATCTCGCTCCGCGTGACTCCGCACGTGACCGCGAACCGCCAGGTGCTCCTCGACGTGTACGCCGAGCAACAGGTGCTGCAGTCCATCACCGTCGCCGGCCCGAACACGAACAAGCGGAACACCACCAACCAGGTGCTCGTGGCCGACGGCGAGACCGCGGTGATCAGCGGCCTCACCCAGACGCAGCTCACGCGCGACAAGTCGGGCATCCCGATCCTGATGGACCTGCCGCTCATCGGCCGGCTCTTCTCGCAGACGAGCACGATCGAACGCAAGCAGGACCTGCTCATCCTCATCACGCCGCACATCGTGGACGAGGGCGAAGTCGTGCGCCCGCCCCGGCGTCCGTGATCGCAACGAACGACTGAACGCACGGGCCCGGCGGTGACCGCAACCGCCGGGCCTTCGTGTCTCCCGCTCCGACCCGCCGCCGAACGCCGCCGAACGCATGTCGCATATCCGATTCTCCACCGCTGGTGAGTCACACGGCCCCGCCCTCGTGGCCCTCATCGAAGGCGTGCCCGCGGGCCTGCCCCTCCAGGCGGCCGACGTGGACGCCGAGCTGGCCCGGCGCCAGAAGGGCTACGGTCGCGGGCGGCGCATGCAGATCGAGCAGGATACGATCGAACTGCTGAGCGGCGTGCGTGCCGGCGAGACACTGGGTTCGCCGATTGCGATGCTCGTGCGGAACAGGGACTGGAAGAACTGGTCGGAGATCATGGATCCGGCCCCGCGCGATGACGACCCGCGGGACGGCCGCAAGCGCAAGCTCACGCGCGTGCGCCCCGGCCACGCCGACCTCTCGGGCATCCTCAAGTACGACCGCACCGACGCCCGCGACATCCTCGAACGCGCGTCCGCGCGCGAGACGACCGCGCGCGTTGCCGCGGGCGCCGTGGCGCGCCGCCTGCTCGCCGAACTCGGCATCACGATCGGTTCGCACGTGACGCACCTGGGTGGCATTGACGCTGTCGTGCCGGCGTCGCTCCCCGACGACCTCAACGCCGCGGCCGATGCCTCGCCGCTGCGCACGCTCGACCCGGCCGCCGAGGCGCGGATGATCGCCCGCATTGACGAACTCAAGAAGGCCGGCAACACCGCCGGTGGCATTGGCGAGGTCGTCGTTCGCGGGCTCCCTGTTGGACTGGGCAGCCACGTGAGCTGGGACCGCAAGCTCGATGGACGGCTCGCGCGCGCGATTCTCTCGATCCCCGCGGTGAAGGGAATGGAGTTCGGCGCCGGCTTCGAAGCCGCACGAAAGAGCGGCGCCGAAGTGCACGACGAAATCGAACCGGCGCCGGGCACGCCGCGCACGGGCAACGTCCGACGGAAAACCAACCGGGCAGGCGGACTCGAGGGCGGCATCACGACGGGCGAGCCGCTCGTGATTCGCGCGGCGATGAAGCCGATTTCGACGCTGATGACCCCGCTCGCGACGATTGATGCCGCGACCGGCGAGCCCGCCAAGGCAGCCGCTGAACGGTCGGACGTCACCGCCGTTCCCGCGATGGCGGTGATCGCCGAGGCGATGACCGCGCTGGTGCTCGCCGATGCTGTCGTCGAAAAATTCGGCGGCGACTCGATGGGCGAACTGCGACGCAACTTCGATGGATACCTTTCGGTCGTCGCGGCCCGTTTCGGCCGCTGACGTCACCGTTCCACACCTGGTGCTTGTCGGCCTGCCCGGGTCGGGCAAGTCCACTGTCGGCCGCGCGGTGGCCGAAGCGCTTGGCCGGAACTTCCTCGATTTCGACACCGAGATCGAGCGTCGGCAGGGCACGAGCATCGCTGAGGTGTTCGCCGCCCGCGGCGAGGGCTACTTTCGCGATCTCGAGCGGGGGCTCACCGAGGAACTCCGCGGGATCGGCAACTACGTGCTTGCGCCAGGCGGTGGCTGGGCCACCAATCCTGGCTGCATTGACCTGCTACGGCCCCCAGCAACCCTGATTTACCTGCAGATCGAGCCGGCAAGGGCGCTGGCCCGTATGGCGGCCTCGGCGGCCTCGCGCCCCCTCCTGAGGCGTCCCGACCCGCTCGCCGAGCTTCTCCAGATACTGGCGGCCCGCGAATCGGCGTATCTCCTTGCAGACCATACAGTTAGGGTTGACTTCGTGCGTGAAAACGAGGTCGTCGCCAATATAGTTGCGCTTGCGGGGCGGGAACGACCGGACTAGGATAGCCGTCTCACAAGAGTCACAACCATAGAGTGCAAGACTCGACGTGGCGAGCCGGGAATCCGGCCAACGCCTGACGGTCCGCCCTCGAATCGAAGGAACGAGATGGCTACCAAGAAGAAGGCGGCAAAGAAGGCGGCGCCCAAGGCGGAGTCCAAGGCGGAGTCCAAGGCGGAGTCCAAGGCGGAGTCCAAGGCGGAGTCCAAGGCGGCGAAGAAGGCGGCAAAGCCGTCCAAGGCGGTGGAGGCGGACGCGACGGTTGCGGCGCCGAAGCCAGCCAAGGCAAAGGCAAAAGGCCGCAAGCGGATTCCCATCATGGAGGACACCGGCTCGTTCCTCGCGCCCGGCGTTGCTGCCGCGATGAGCGGGCGCGCGCTGGTGGTCGTCGAGTCGCCGGCCAAGGCCAAAACCATCGGCAAGTACCTCGGTTCGGCGTTCGCGGTGAAGGCCACCGTCGGCCACATCCGCGACCTGCCCACCAAAACGCTCGGCATTGACGTGGACGACGGCTTCGAGCCCGAGTATGTCACCATTCCGGGCA
>CAZLAU010000031.1:0-24063 GCA_964557615.1 uncultured Gemmatimonas sp. | reverse complement strand
CAGACCCCTCCGGGATCGAACCTCGAGTACACGAAGATGAAGACCGAAGAGGCGGCGCAGATTGCCCGCCGGCACGGCGACCTTGTGCGGTACACGTTCTCCACCATCGGGGCGAGCACGGTCGCCATTCCCGGGGCGAGCATCAGTTCCGCCGACCTCGGCAGTCTCTACGTGCGCATGCGGCCCAAGGCCGAGCGCAACATCAGCCAGTACGAGTTCGGCGAGATCCTCCGGAGCGAAATGCCCCAGGTCGGCGGCGCAACGGTCGCGGTGTTCACCAGCGGTTTCGGCGGCGCGCGCAAGCAGATCCAGCTTGAGCTCCGCGGACGCGACGCAGCGGTGCTCGGCCAGCTCGCCGATTCCGTGCTGAAGATCGTTCGCGCCATCCCCGGCGCGGTCGACGTCGGGCTGTCCACCAAGGGCCAGAAGCCCGAGCTCGAGATCCAGTTGAACCGCGAACTGGCCGGCTCGATGGGCGTGACGGTCGGACAGGTCGCGCAGGCGCTGCGGCCTGCGTTCGCGGGCGTGGACGCCGGCGACTGGGTGGATCCGTCGGGCGAGAATCGGAAGGTGCGTGTGCGGCTCGCGCCAGAGTCGCGCCGTCGCGCGAGCGACATCGAGCAGATCCCGATCATGGTCGGCGGGCAGGGGGGTGGGCCGCAACGCGTCATTCCGCTCGGGCAGATCGCCTCCGTGCGGCCAGCGCTCGGCCCGGCGGTGATCAGCCACCTCGACCGCGAGAACGTCATCGTGATCGAATCGAACACGCAGGGACGTTCGCTCGGCGAGGTCAACGCGTCCATCCAGGCGGCCATCGCCGGGTTCGCGCTCCCGGCTGGCTATCGCTTCACCTCGGGCGGCGAAGTGAAGGACCAGCAGAAGGTGTTCAGCAAGATGCTCGCCGCGATGGGTATCGCGGTGCTGCTGATGTATCTCGTGCTCGTCGTGCAGTTCGGCTCGTTCCTCGAGCCGGTCGCCATCATGGTGTCGCTGCCGCTCTCGCTGATCGGCGTCGTACTCGCGCTGCTGATCACGGGTGACACGCTCAACATCATGTCGATGATCGGCGTGTTGATGCTGATGGGCATCGTCGCCAAGAACGCGATCCTGCTCATCGACTTTGCCAAGTGGGGCCAGGAAGCCGGGAAGGACCGGCGCACGGCGCTGATCGAGGCCGGCCGCGTCCGGCTCCGGCCAATCATGATGACGACGTTGGCGCTCATCGCCGGAATGATCCCCGTGGCGCTCGGCCGGGGCGAGGGAGCCGATTTCCGGGCGCCACTCGGCCGCGCCATCATCGGCGGCGTGATCACATCCACGTTCCTGACGCTCCTCGTGATTCCCACCGTGTATGAGATTCTCGATGACTGGCGGATCAAGCTGGCGGGGATGTTCAAGTTCCCGGAGCGCCCGAAGACCGAGGAGTACGCGATCCCGCGTGAGGCGAGGGCGGCAGTGCGCGCGCCGGCGCCGTCGGAGTCATAGCCCGGATTGGCGAGCGGATTCCCGCTGATCACGTGAAGGCAAAACGGGGGGAGCGCGATGCGCTCCCCCCGTTCTTCATCTCCTGCCCGCGTGGTTACGGCGTGCGCGGCGGCCGGTCAGGCCGGTGTGCGTCGAGCCACGCGCGCTGTGCGTCCGTCAGCACCGCACGGATGGCCGTGCGAAGCGCATCGGCAGCCGCGCGGACGCGCTCTGCGGTCGGCTTGGCGGCGTCGAGGATCGCCTTGACTTCCTCGCGCGTCGCTCCGGCCTTCCTCGCGTCGTGTGCCGCCTTGTGCGCGGCCCTCATTTCGGCGAGGTCCGCCGCGTTCGCCGCGACGAACGCCGCGGTGAGCGCCTGAATCGCGGACTTCTGCGAGTCGGTCAGCTTGAGGCTGTCCGGGAACGCGGCGCCCGGGCCGCGTCCGTCCTTGGCGCTCGACGGCGCGCCGGCAAATGCCATGCCTGCCATGAACGGCGCACCGTCGCGCACGCCGAACGGTCCACCGGGCAGTCCCTGGGTCGCGGAGAACGTCACGACCACGGGATCCATCTGATCGAACGACGCCTGGAGCGTGTCCGGTGTCGTCGGCGCGTTCTCACACGCGGCAATGGCCATCGCGCTCGCCGCAATTGTCGTCCATTTCCACAGCTTCATCTGTGTCATCCTCGAAGGAAAAGTGCTGGTGACAAGGTGCGTGAAGGTGCTTGCGTGCCCGGAGACGTCTCTCCGCTCACAGGGTCTGACGTTGCCGGCCCGGGCACGTTAATGCGGTTCCGGCGGGTCCGGCGTCAGGATGCTACCGACGCCGCCCTCAGGAGTTCCCACGCCCGCGCGAGGTGCGCACGATCGGTCCGCAGGTTCCCGACAGCGACCCGAAGGACGTACCGTCCGCGCAGCACGGTGTGCGACAGGAATACCTCGCCGCTCGCGTTGACCCGGTCGAGAATGGCGGCGTTGTGCGCGTTGGTCGCGGGGTCGTCGCCCCCGGCGGAGTGCCGGAAGCACACGACGGAGAACGGATGGGGCGCCTCGATCGTCCACCCCGGCTCGGCGCGAACCCAACCAGCAAACTCGGCGGCCAGCGCACAATGATGGCGGATGCGCGTGGCAATGCCGCGGGCGCCGAACGCGCGGATCACCATCCACAGCTTCAGCGCGCGAAATCGGTGTCCGAGCTGGAAGCCGTAGTCCATGTAGTTGACGACCGCATCCTGTTCGGCGGTTTCCAGGTACGCCGGTACCAGGGAGAACGCGCGCTTGAGCGCCTCGGGGCGACGGACCAGAAACACCGAACAGTCCATCGGCGTGAACAACCATTTGTGGGGGTTGATCACCACGGAATCGGCTCGTTCCACGCCGTCGAGGTGGTGGCGCAGCTCGGGCACGGCGCCGGCGACGCCGGCGTACGCTGCGTCGACGTGAAACCAGATCTTCTCTCGCGCGGCAACCTCGGCGATGGCCGCGAGCGGGTCGACGCTCGTGGAGCTTGTCGTCCCGAGGACGCCGACGACGGCGATCGGTCGATGGCCGGCGGCGCGATCCGCGGCAATCGCCCGGGCAAGCGCGTCGGGCCGCATGCGGAACTCGTCGTCCGACTCGACGTTCACCACGTTGTCGAGCCCGATTCCCAGCGTCATCGCGGCTTTATGCACTGAACTGTGTGCCTGGTCGGAGCAGTAGACACGCAGCGCCGGCACGCTGCGGCCCGCGAGTCCCTTTCGGCGCACGTCGAGCTCGGGGTCGGCCTCGCGCGCCGCCGCCAGTGCGTACAGCGTCGACGTCGATGCGAGGTCGGTGACCGTGCCGAACCAGCCGTCCGGCAAGCCGATCAACTGCCGAAGCCAATCACACGTTCTTTGCTCCAGCTCTGCGGCGGCCGGGCCGGTGCGCCACAGCATGGCGTTCGTGTTCAGTGCCGTTGCGAGCATCTCGCCGAGCATGCCGGGCACACTGGCCGTGTTGGCGAAGTACGCGAGGAACCCCGGATGATTCCAGTGCGTCAGTCGCGGAACGATTTGCCGCTCGAAATCAGCGAGGATCGCGCCGAGGGGCTCAGGTTCCTCTGGCGGCGCGCGGTCCAGCGCGCCGAGCGTGGCGCCCGGATCGAGCGGCGGGAGCACGGGGTATCGCTCCGGGTGCTCGAGGTATGTGGCAATCCACTCCACGAGGTCGGCCGCGCGCTTCCGATACTCCTCGAGCGAGATGTCGCCGGTGTGCGGGTTGTTCGGCGCGGGCGTCGGCACGTCTGATCCCGGAAGGAAAATCCGAAACTACAGTTGCGACTCCAACGTATCATAGGGACACGGTGAACCACCACTCGCATCCATTAGTGTAGCCATGGTTTTGAGTCTCATCGCTCCGGCGCTCGCGTTGCAGGTCCAGGTGACGATCGGAGCGGGCCAGAAGCCCGACTCGAGTCGCCTGCGCGGCGCGCAGGCGGCGGCGGTGATGGAAGAGATCCGGGACGACACCACCAACCGCCGGCCGGCGCGCCGGATCGAAGTCACGCCACGGCATCTCGCGACCGCGTTTCGTGACACGGCGGCCAAGGCGCTGCTCGAACGCGCTCGCATCGCGCGACTCGCACAGGATACGGCCTTGATCAGCTACGACGCCAAGGCATACGAGCGCGTGTCGGTGGGACTCGGCGTCAAGTTGCTTGGCCGCGAGCGGCTCGCCTTCCGCCACGAGGATGCCGCGCGCGTCACCTGGCACCGGTCGCGCGGCGCGTGGGTGGAAATGACGGGAAGTCGCTCGATCGCCCCGATTGCGAACAATGGTGACCGCGAGGCCGAAGCCGAGATGAGCAACATCGCACCGGTGCCGTACTACCCGGGCCGCGACAATCTCTGGGTGGGCAGCGGACTTGCTCGCGCCGAAGTGGACGATCGCGAGCTGGTGCATCCGCTGGCGATCGGTGCCGAAGCGTACTACACGTACGAGACGGGCGACTCGGTGAGCATGACGCTCCCGGACGGGCAGACCTTCGTGCTGCGCGAGTTGCGCATCGCCGCCCGTGAGCCCAAGTGGAATGTCACGGTCGGGTCATTCTGGTTCGACGTTCGCAGTGCACACCTCGTGCGTGCGGTGTACCGACTCAGCACGCCAATGGACATCTGGGCGGTGGCCACCGAGGAGGCAGAGCGCGAGCGGGCCGACACGGCGCGCCGCCGCAACGCGGACGAGGTGCCGCCCATCTGGGTGAAAGCCCTCGTCTCGCCGATGAAGGCCGACATCTCCGGCATCACGGTCGAGTACGGCCTGTACAACCAGCGCTTCTGGTTGCCGCGCGCCCATTCGGCCGAGGGATACGCGCAAATCAGTTTCATGCGGGTGCCCGTGACGTTCGAACAGCGGTTCCGCTACGAGAGCGTGAATGGGCTCGACTCCGTTCCCGCGATCCCGGTGCCGGCGCGGAGTCGCGTCGTCGTGTTGCGCGACAGCCTGCGTGCCGCCGGTGTGGATTCGCTGGTGCGCGACTCGCTGGTGCGGGCGGCGCGACGCGTCCGTGCGCAGGAGATCGCGGCGGAACGTGAACGGTCGTGCGCCGCAACCGGCTCCCACACGTCGTATCGCACCCGCTACGACGGGGCACTGCGTGTCGCCATCCAGGTGCCGTGCGATTCTGCCAAGCTCGCGAACTCGCCCGACCTGCCGGCCTCGATCTATGACGCCAACGAGGAACTCTTCGGCGCGTCGGAGCGCGATAACCTGATCAAGGCGCTGACATTCGGGCTGCAGCCGGGCTGGGGCCCACAGCTCCCGACGCTGGAGTACGGGTTCTCGCAAACGCGATACAATCGGGTGGAGGGCCTTTCGACGGGCATCGTCGCCACCAGCGCACTGGGCAAGGGCTACAGCGCGTCGCTCGGTGTCCGTGCCTCGTACGCCGACCGGCAGCTCAACGGTGAGGCCGCGCTCTGGCGCTCGAATGGCCGCTCAACCCTCAGGGCCGCGGTGTACCGCCGGCTGCAGGCAGCCAACGACTGGGGCAATCCGCTTTCGTTCGGATCGTCAATGGCTGCCCTGCTGTACGCGCGCGACGAGGGCGCGTACTATCGCGCCTGGGGCGGCGAGTTGACCCGAACGCCGCTTGAGTCAGGCGGGTTCGAGTTACGCCTGTTCGCCGAGCAGCAGTGGGGCGACAGCCTGCGATCCCGCTGGACCCTGTTCGGCGGCGGGAACGATGTCCGCTTCATTCCCAACCCGATGGCAACGCGCGTGACGCACGCCGGCGTAGCCATCCGGAAGCGGCAGCAGTGGGGTCTCAATCCGGACGGATTCCGCGTGATGAGCGACGTGCGCGCCGAGGCAGCAGGCGGCGACTCGAACTACGTGCGCGGGTTGTTCGACGTGACGATGACCACGGCGTTCTCGCGCGTCGCGACGGCGTTGACGCTCAGCGCGGGCGCCGCCGACGGCGCGCTCCCGCCACAGCGACGCTTCTACCTCGGCGGATCGCAGTCGGTGCGTGGTCAGACGGCGCTTACCGCGAGCGGCAATGCCTTCTGGCTCGCCCGCGCCGAGGTCGGCACGCGGAACGTCGGCGCCCGAACGGTCGTGTTCGGCGATGTCGGGTGGGCCGGTTCGCGCGACGATTTCGCGCGGCCCGGACGACCGATGACTGGCGCCGGCATCGGTTGGTCGTTCCTCGATGGACTCGTGCGCGCCGACGTGTCACGCGGAATCTGGCCAGCCAAGCAGTGGCGAATCGACCTGCACCTCGACGCCCGCTTCTAGGCGCACGCGGCGCGTTGCACGGCGACGCATACACGCCTCAGAGGATCGCCCGCGCGGGGTGTCCGGTTTTGTGACAGTGACAAGGGGTCTTGCGGTTTTGCCGCGCAATGCGTCCTTTCCTAGTCGTTTCTCAGACCCCACGCGCGGTGCAAGACCACACGGCCCTCGGCGCTCAGCTCTCGATAGCTGAAATCCTGCTTTGGCAGGGAAAGTTCCGGCGAGCGTTCGCAGCGCTCATCGGATTTCTCGCGCTGAGCCTCAAGTGGGCCGGTGTCATCGGGGCGCAGTCGATCCTGATTCCCTATATCGGGCTCAACGGATCACTCGGCGTTGCGACCGTCGCCGTCGCGCTGTACCTGGTGTTCAATGAGCTGAACACGCGGCGCATCCGTCGCACGGGTCGGGCCGGCCGGACGCTGTTGCACACCGTGCTGGTCGCGGACCTGTCGCTGATCTTCATCGTGATGCTGGCGTCGACGCCGCCCACCGAGTATCCCCGTGGTCTGATCCTCACCATCTTCGTCGTCCAGTTCACGCGTCTGTACTTCGGCATGCGCGCCACGGTCGTGAGCATGGCGGCGGCCGCGGTCGGGTACTCGGTGCTGGTTCTCAGTGCCACGCGATCGGGCGCGCTCGAGACGCCCGAAGAGCAGTTCTGGAACCTGGTGATCTTCCTGCTGGGGTCGCTCCTGCTGAGTGGATTGCACGGGCAGGTGTCCGGGCGCCTCGACCGCATTCTCAGCCTGTTCGAGCGCGCGCAGGAAGGCGATTTCACGGGCAGCTACGACGAATCCCTCGACCGCATGCCCGACCCGATCACGATGGTGGGACGTGCGTACAACAGGATGCGCACGCGCCTCGAGTCCATCGTGCTCACCGACGCGCTCTCGGGCTGCTTCAACCGGCGGGGCTTTGAGCAGCTGTGTGCGCGCGAAGTGTCGCGGGCCGTACGCGGCCACCATCCGATGTCGGTGCTCGCGATCGACGTGGATCACTTCAAGCGGGTCAACGACGAGTTCGGCCACCTCACCGGCGACGAAGTGCTGCGCGAAATGGGGGCACGCCTCCGCGACACGGCGCGCGCCGGCGACGTCGTCGCGCGTGTCGGCGGCGAGGAGTTCGAAATCCTCGCGCCGGACACGAACGCCACTGGCGCCAGGATCCTCGCCGATCGCATCCACGCCGCGTTTCGCGGCAAGCCGTTCGAAAGCCTCGGCGGTACGCGCGTGATCAGCGTGAGCATCGGTGTGGCGTCGGCTGAGGCGCAGAACGACCAGGTCGTCGCGGCGCTCATTGCCCGCGCGGACGAGGCGCTGTACGTCGCCAAACGGAACGGCCGCGACCGGAGCCAAGTGTGGGAGCCGGGCCTCCGTGCGTTCGATGGCGCGTTGCCGGGCCGTCGGTCCATCGAGATCAGCGCGCTGAAAGTGGACGAGGCGCACTGACCCACAGTCCTCAGGGAAGCCGGATGCTTCCCTCCATCACGAAGACTGCGTGCCCACCGACCCTGACGTCGGTGATCGCCCCGTTGGACTTGTCGGCCTCGATCTCGATGCGGCTCGGCCGGCCCATCTCGACGCCCTGCGTCACCGTCCACGAGAGCGTGCCATCGCGCTCCGGTGAACGCGCCGCGAGGAATCCGGCGAAACACGCGTTCGCCGATCCCGTAGCGGGGTCCTCCGGGACGGCGAAGCCGGGCACGAAGCACCGCGCGCGATAGTGGTTCGCGCCGTTCTCGGCGTCAGCAGCGAACACGAAGAGGTCTCGGGCGGGTGCCGTGCGAAGTGTTTCGTCCCACCGATCCATGCGCACGCGCACCGCGGCGAGCGACTTCAGCGACTTGACGCCGAGGATGATGAACGGAAGCCCGCACGAAATGGCCTGCGGCGCCGAGGTGCCGCTGACGATGTCGTCAACCGAGAGCGAAAGAATCTCGGCGAGCGTGTTCCGCGTGGGCACGTGCGATCCGGTCTCCGGCAGCTTGGCCACGCTGAACCGGGCGAACGGCGTGGCGCCGCCGCCGCGCACCACGACCGGCACCGGACCGACGCCTTCCTCGAGCACGAGCCGCGCCTCGCGCGCAGGAGCAGAACCCAGCGCGTGCAGGGCGATCGCCGTTCCCACGGTCGGGTGCCCCGCGAACGGCACCTCCGCACCGGGCGTGAATATTCGAACACGCGCCGCGTGCGCCGCGTCGGTGGGTGGGTAGCAGAACGTCGTTTCCGAGTAGTTGAACTCGCGCGCGATGTCGAGCAGCGCCGACTCCGGGATGCCGGTCGCATCCGGAAAAACCGCGAGCTGGTTCCCGCCGAACGGCCGGTCGGTGAACACGTCCAGCGTGATGTAGCGAAACTCCGGCATCAGTCGCTATTCCGCGTCCATGAACGGATACCGATAGTCGGTCGCCGGGACGAACGTTTCCTTGATCGTCCGCGCGCTGACCCAGCGGAGCAGGTTCATCTTCGAGCCCGCCTTGTCGTTCGTGCCAGAGGCGCGCGCGCCGCCGAACGGCTGCTGACCGACCACCGCACCGGTTGGCTTGTCGTTCACATAGAAATTGCCAGCCGCGTTTCGCAGCGCCGCGTGTGCTTCCGCCACGGCCGCGCGGTCGCGCGCGAACACCGCGCCGGTCAGGGCATAGGGCGACGTCCTGTCCACGATGCGCAGCGTTTCGCTCCACTTGGCGTCGTCGTACACGTGCGCCGTCACGACCGGGCCGAAAATCTCCTCGCACATCAGCCGGTACGACGGATCCTCGGTCTGCACGAGCGTCGGCTCGATGAACCAGCCGGTCTTGCCGTCCGCGCCGCCGCCGCAGATGACCTTCGCGTTCTTCTTCGCGTCCGCGAGGTACCCGCTGATGCGGTCAAACGCCTTCTGGTCGATCACCGCGCCCATGAAGTTGCGGAAGTCGGACACGTCACCCATCCGGATGTCCTTCACCATCGCGACAACGCGGTCGCGCACGTCGTTCCACAGCGACTTGGGCACGTACACGCGGCTCGCAGCCGAGCATTTCTGGCCCTGGTACTCGAATCCGCCGCGCACAATCGCCACCGCCACCGCAACCGGATCGGCCGAGGGATGCGCGACGATGAAGTCCTTACCGCCGGTTTCGCCGACAATGCGCGGATATGAGCGATAGCTCCCGATGTTCCGGCCGATCGTATCCCACATCGAGTTGAACACGCCGGTGCTGCCCGTGAAATGCACGCCGGCCAGGTCAGGGTGTGTCAGCAACTGCTCGGAAATCAGACGGGCATCACCCGGCACGAAGTTGATCACACCCGGCGGAAGCCCGGCTTCCTGGAGCAGGCGCATCGTGTGCCACGCCGAGAGGATTGCCGTGCCGGCCGGCTTCCAGATGACCGTGCCGCCCATGAGCGCCGGCGACGTGGGCAGGTTGCCGCCGATCGCCGTGAAGTTGAACGGGCTCACGGCGTACACGAACCCCTCGAGCCCGCGATAGTCCATCTGGTTGCTCATCCCAGGGGCGCTCACGGGCTGCTCGGCGTAGATCTCCCCCGCGAACTGCACGTTGAACCGCCAGAAGTCGATCAGCTCGCACGTGGCGTCGATCTCGGCCTGGTATGCTGTCTTCGACTGGCCGAGCATCGTCGCAGCGGCAAGCGTGCTGCGCCAGGTGGTCGCCAGCAGGTCAGCGGCCCGAAGCAGCACGGTGGCCCGGTCTTCCCAGCGCCAGGAGGCCCAGTCCCGCTGCGCGTCCGCGGCCGCCTTGACCGCCGCGGCCACGTCTTCCTTCCGGGCCTGATGCCACGTGGCCGTCACGTGGCCGTGCTTGTGGGGCGACACCGCCTTGGCAATGTCGCCGGTCCGGATCTCCTTTCCGCCGATGACCAGCGGGATCTCGGGCTGTTCCTTCTCCATCGCGGCAAGCCGGGCCTTGAGTTCGGCCCGGTCGGCGGTTCCCGGGGCGTACGACCGGATCGGTTCGTTGACGGCGGGCCCAAGACGGCGAACGGCGTTCGACGGTGTGGACATGACGGACTCTGGACAGGGGAATGTGGAGCCGGCGCATCGCGATACTCGGAGGCGGAACGGCTTCCGCCAAATCTACCGGGTCGCAGCAGCCATCCCAACCGCCGCGCGCCACGCGATAAACTCAGGTGTGATGCGATCTCCCTCGATACATCGCCTCGGCGCCCGTAGGCAGCGTCGGCTCGCGGTGCTCGCGGCGACAGCGCTCAGCGCATCGGTGACGTGTGGTGATTCGTTCCCCGTGGCCTGGGACGGCGAACACCGGGTGGCAGGGCTCGTTGCGCCGGGCGTCACGCTCGTCCTGGGCGATGGAGACGTGCCCGCGATACTGCCGGCCATCGCCCCCCTGCGTTGGCCAAGCGACTCGCTGGCGTGCCCGGGCACCCGTGCGGCGATCGCCGGCCCGGGCGACACGCTCGTGGCCGCGTGGTGGAGTGGCGATTCGGCGGCGTACCTCGTGCTCAGGACCGCGCGCTCACCCGATGGCGGCCTCAACTGGGACTCGCCGGTCGCGGCCGGGCTGGCGACGCCCGGTGCATCCCGCTGCACGCGCCCGCCGCCCGGGATCGCCGTGGACGGAGGCACCGGCGACGTGCTGCTGGCGTACCAGGGGCGCGCCGACACGGCGTCCGGGATCGTGGTCAGCGTGGTGTCGCGGGCCAGTGGGCGGGCCCGGGCCCCGCAGCTCGTGGCACCCGGGGAGCGACCGGCGATGGCGGCGATCGCAGCAGCCGGCGACACGGTGATCGTCGCGTTTGAAGCGCCGTACGCCGGCGACGCGTCCGTATGGCTCGCGATTTCGTCGGGCAGTGGACACATTCCTTCCGTGGCGGGCAGGGCCAGCAGCGGGCGAGCGCGCGCATTCGCACCGATCGCCGCGTTGCGCGGCAGCCGGATTGCGGTCGCGTGGATCGAGGCGCGCAACGGATCTGCGGGGCCGTCCGTGGTGGCGCGAGTGGGAACATTGCGACGATAGCGTGGAGCGCGGGAGCGCGGGAGCCTGATCTTCCATGGAAGTGATCATTGCCGACGACGATCCGACGATGCTGGCGGTCCTGCGGGCCGTGGTCGAGCAGGGCGGGCACAACGTGGTTGCCGCGGTGCGCGATGGCGAAGCGGCTTGGTCGGCGTTTCAGGAGAATGCGGTCCCGCTCGTCGTGATCGACTGGGAGATGCCTCGTCTGGATGGCCTGGGCTTGTGCCGCCGGATTCGCGCGTCGGACAATCCGGACACGTTCCTCCTCGTCGTGACCGGTCGCAAAACGCGCGAGGACCTGCTCAAGGCGCTCGACGCTGGTGCGGACGATTATATGAGCAAGCCGGTGACTCCGGATGAGTTTGCGGCACGCCTGCGCATCGTCGAACGGCGGATCCAGATCACCGGGGCGCGCCGCCAGGCCGAGATCGAACTCCGGAAGGCGCGCTACCTGGCCGGGATCGGCGAAACCTCGCTCGCCTTGCAGCACGAAATCAACAATCCACTCGCGGCGATGCTCTCGCACGCGGCGTTGCTTGAAGCCGGCATGGTCGAGGACGACGAGAAGGACGAGGCGCTGGCGACGATCGTCGAGCAGGCGCGACGCATCGGTGAGGTGGTCAAGCGACTTCGCCAGATCGAACAGCCGCGATCCGTCGAATACCTCGGCAACGCGCGCATGCTCGACATCAATCCCGGGTCCGGGCAGCCGCCGAAGTGAGCCGCCGAATCATCGGCGTGCACCCGCCGGATGCCGGCGGGATGGTGATGGCCGTTCGGCGCGCGGCGGCGGCGAAGGCGGACGCGCTGCAGCTGTTCACGGCGCCGCCGACCTACTACAACGAGAAGGTCACCGCGAAGCCGGACCGCGTCGCGAAGCTCCGCGACGCACTGCACGCGGCCGGCATCGATCCGCGCAACGTGCTGGTGCACGGCGCATACGTGCTGAACACGGCGTCGCCCGAGCCTGAAAAGGCCACGCGCGCCGCGGGCGGCCTGGCCAGGGAGTTCGAGCGGACGACGGCGTATGGCGTCGGGGCGTGCTGCTTCCATCCCGGGTCGGCCGGCGACGGCGATCCGGGCGAGGCGTGCGACCGCGTGGGCGACGCGATCGTTGGCGCCATCAGCGCGGTGGCGGAAACCGACGCCCATACCCGGGTCCTGATCGAGAACACCGCCGGTGCCGGCCGCACGATGGGCCGGTCGGCGGAGGAGATCGCGCGCATGCTGGCGAGGGTGCCGGCGGCGATGCGCCCCCGAACCGGGTATGGACTCGACACGTGCCACCTCTTCGCGAGCGGGCACGACATCGCCGGGTCGGCGGATTCGCAGCGCGCCGTACTCGACCACTATGAGCGGGTCATCGGCGAGCGCCCGGCGTTCATCCATCTCAACGACAGCCAGCATCCGTTCGGGTCCAACAAGGACCGGCACGCGTGCATCGGCGAGGGTGCCATCGGGGTGGAGCCGTTTCGGTGGCTCCTGGCCGACCCCCGTTCAGAGGGCATTCCGCTCATCCTCGAGACGCCGCAGGAGCGCAACGCCGTGGCCGACGATGACGCCACGCCGGACCCCGCCGACGAACGGATGGTGCAATTGCTGCGGTCGCTCGCCTGACGCCAGAGGGGAGCGCCCTATTGCGCTCCCAGAGAGGCGTAGTAGTTTCGAGGCTGTAGACCGAGATTTCCAGAGGGAAACCGGGTTCCTTCCATCTTCTCAAGGAGTCGTTCAATGGCCGCCAAGAAAAAGGCCAAGCGCAAGCCGAATGCCGCGTTCATGAAGCCGGTCAAGCCGGACGAGAAGCTTGCCGCCGTCGTCGGCTCGTCGCCGATGCCGCGCACGGAGCTCACCAAGAAGCTGTGGGCGTACATCAAGAAGCACGGCCTCCAGGACAAGAAGAACAAGCGCATGATCAATGCGGACGCCAACCTGAAGGCGGTGTTCAACGGCAAGTCGCAGGTCAACATGTTTGCGATGACCGCGCTGGTCTCCAAGCACGTCAAGTAAGGCCTGCTCCTCGTCGTAATGCGAAGGGGGCGCGTCCGAAGGGACGCGCCCCCTTCGTCCGTTTCACCCTTGCCCGAAGGCGTGCGGCGCCCAGATTCCGGTGACGCGACGGGTCGTCCCCCTCAGGACGGCCGCGCCTTACTCCAGCACATCATCAGGTCGTGGCCTCACGAAAGTCATCGGGCAAGGACACCGCGGGCAGCAAGGGGTCCGTCGCCGCGGCACGCAGCGGGAAGGGCGGGGCCAGGGGCGGTGTATCCTCCCGCAAGCTGTGGGAGGGCTTCAAGTCGATTGCGGGCACGATCGCGATCTTCCTCCTGCTGCGCACGTTCCTCATCGAGGCGTACCGCATTCCCTCGGGCAGCATGATCCCCTCGCTGCTCATCGGGGACTGGCTGTTCGTGAACAAGCTGCGCTTCGGGCCGCACGTGCCGTTCACCAACATCAACCTGCCGGGATACGCCGAGCCGCAGCGCGGCGACGTGGTGGTGTTCGTGTCGCCGCCGCAGATCGACCAGCCCGAGGATCCGACGCCGACGCTCGTCAAGCGGCTCGTGGGAATGCCGGGCGACACGATCTACATGCGTGACGCCGTGCTGTACGTGGACGGAATCGCCCAGCGGCTCGGCTACACGTCGCCCGACCAGACCATCGGCGACGGTACCGTCACCGACCCGCTGTTCGACTGGCAGCACAAATTTGCCGTCGCCGGTACGCGCTTCGGCGAACCCCCGAAGCAGCCGACACACGACAACTGGGGTCCGCTCGTGATTCCGCCCGAGCGTTATTTCATGATGGGCGACAACCGATATGACTCGAAGGACGGCCGGTACTGGGGGCTGGTGCCGCGCAAGAACGTCCGTGGCCGCCCACTTTTTGTCTACTACTCGTACGTGACGAAGGAATTCAGCGACCGGCCACTCAGCTTCCTCACCGACATCCGCTGGGGCCGGCTCGGTCACTGGATCAAGTAGCCCACCAGCGTCGCGACTCCAGTCGTGACGGCCGTCGTCGCTCCCGCCCGCCGCCCTTCTGCCCGGAGAATCTCGTGCGCCGACTCGCATTCCTGCTCCTCATCGCCCTTCCCAGCGCACTCGCCGCGCAGGCGCCGGAGTTTCTCCATCCGTACGGCCCGCCCACACGCCCGTTTTCGCCGGCGGTCCGGGTCGGGAACATGATCTACCTGGCAGGACAGATCGGCACCCCGCCCGACGCCGGCGGCTCCGTCGTGGCCGGCGGCATCGAAGCCGAGACGCGCCAGACGATGAACAACATCAAGGACGTGCTCGAGAAAGTTGGTTCCGACATGGATCACGTCGTGAAGTGCACGGTGTTCATGGCGGACATGAAGGAATGGGACGCGATGAACGTGGTGTACCGCACGTATTTCAAGAACGGAAAATTTCCGGCGCGCAGCGCACTTGGAGCCAACGGGCTTGCGCTCAACGCGCGGGTCGAAATCGAGTGCATCGCGACGGTGAAGTAGCGTGAACAGGGCCGTGCAGCGCGGCCCTGTGCGCACGGCCGCTGCGGCATTCGCGGCCGCGGCCTGCACGGTCGCTTCGGCCATCGGGGTACCCGGACTTGCGCAGGGCGCGCGCAGCGGCACAGTGGTCAACGACACGCTCTGGTCGCAGGCGCTGGCCGCGCGGAAGTCACTCGTGCTGTACCTGCCCCCGTCCTATGCGTCGTCGCCGGGGCGCCGCTATCCCGTGGCCTATTACCTGCACGGTGCCACTGGAGACGAGACCAACTGGACGCGGCAGGGTTCGATTCACCGGATCCTGGATTCGCTCATCGCCGGCGGCATGCCGGAGATGATCGTGGCGATGCCCGACGGGGATGCGTACTCGTATTACACGACGTTCAACGTGCTTCTCGACGCGGCGGGTTGCCGCCGGATGATGCTCACGGCCGCCGGGAACGCCGATTCCGATTGCGTGGCGTGGCCGCACTATGATGACTACATCGCGTATGACGTCGTGCGCCACGTGGACCGGAAGTACCGGACGATCGCCGCCCGGGAGGGGCGTGCCATCGCGGGCCTGTCGATGGGCGGCTACGGCGCCGTGATGCTCGCGCTCCAGTATCCCGGCACGTTCGCGGCTGCGGCGTCCCATTCCGGCGTGCTGTCACCCGTGGAGCGGGCACCGCCACCCATTGGCAAGCCGCTGCCGCGATCGCCCGCCGACTCGGCGGCGTTTGCGCGAATCAACGCGCAGCAGGCGGCGCGCTTCCGGGTCGTCTTCGGCGCCGACAGCGCGAGCTGGCATGCGCGCGATCCGGCAACCCGGGCGCACCAGCTTGCAGACGACGGAGATGCGCTTCCGGCGCTCTTTGCCGACGTCGGCCGGGATGACATCTACGCGCCCCAGACGCGCGTGTTCGTCGAGGCCATGGCATCGCGCGGCATCCGGGTGGCGTACCGCGAATGGCCGGGCGGTCACACCTGGGACTATTGGCGCGCGCACGTCGGCGAGAGCCTCGCGTGGATCGCCGGGCGGATCGCGATCCCGTGAACGCCAGGCCCGCGCGCCGCCGCGGCCTTCGCGGGCGAAGTGCCGGCGCCGCGCGCCGCGACGGCCCATCCGGTCCCGGAGGGCTAGCTTCCACAGCATGACGGATTTCTTCCCGCGGACGTCCATCGCGTGGCGGCTCGAGCAGCCGCACCTGATTCGTCGCATGACGCTGTCGCTGCCGTGGATGGCGCTCCTCACCGGGGTCGTCATGCGCCTCTGGCGGTCGTTTGCCCTGACGTTCGGTTCGCCCGAGAGCTGGGCGTGGGTCGGGGGCACGTTCCTGGCAGGGGCGGCGTTCCTGTTCCTGATGTGTGCCGTGCACCTCGCCAACTTCACGCTCCGGAACTGGACGTGGCGCGCGCCGCTGTTCGCCGTGCTCGAGGCGGGGACCGAGATCGGCATGAGCCTCGTGCTGACGGCCGCGAGTCTCGAGCCACTGGGTGCCGACAAGGCCGAGCTCTCCGACTGGCTGCCGACAGGGCTTCGCATCCTCTTTTGGCGGCTGCTTGGCGTGGTCATCTTCACTGTCGTACTCGCCGCGGTCGTATCGGTCCTGCGGCGGATCATCCTCGCCGCCGACCATCGTGGCAGCACCGTCGCAGCCGTGCACCGCGGCGGTGGCGATTCCCAGGAACCTGACTCAGGAGCACACACGTGACCCGGAACCGAGTGATCATGGCGTTGTCGGTAATCGCCGGCGCAGTGACGCTGCCTGCCCCCGCGGCCACCCAGGACGCGCCGCGCACGACCGCCGTGCCCGTCGGCGCCGCGCGGCAGGCCGCGCAGCGGCCGTTCGGCACACAGCGGGAGATCGCCGCGATGCAGCACGTCTGGCTGAAGAAGCGGCTCGACACGTTCGTGCCCGGCCTCATGCGGAAGTATGGAGTCGATTTCTGGGTCATTCCCATGCGCGAGTACAACGAGGACCCGATCTTCTCGTCCATCACCGCACCCGAGACGATGGCCGCGCGTCGGCGCACGATCTACGTCTTCTTCGATTCGTGCGCGGCGTCCGGCGCCCCCCCGGCGGCGGCGTGCGTCGAGCGCATCGCGCTCGGCGGCACGTCGCAGGGCGGCGTCTGGCAGGCGCGGCGCGCCACGAAGGCGGTCGAGGCGGCGGTGGGCGGTCGTCAGGCCGAGCTCTGGGGCGACGAGCAATGGCAGGTGCTGAGGCAGCTCGTGGAGGAGAAGAAGCCGCGCGTCATCGGGATCAACCGGTCACGAACGTTTGCGTTCAGCGATGGGTTATCGAGCGGCGAGTTCCAGGGAATGAGCGACGCGCTGGGCGCCGAGTGGAGCGCCCGTTTCAAGGATGCCGAGGGACTTCCGGTGGACTTCATCGCGTCGCGCCTGCCCGAGGAAGAGGCGTTCTTTGCGAAGATGAGCGCGCACGTCTGGGCGATGACCCAGGAGATGTTCTCGAATCGCACGATCGTGCCGGGCAAGACCAGGACCAGCGAGCTCGTATGGTGGTGGCGCCAGCGCGTGGCCGACGAAGGGCTCGCCACCTGGTTCCAGCCCAGCGTCAGCGTGCAGCGGAAGGGCGCGGCGCCGGAACAGCTCGGCGAGGACCCCGTCATCATGCGCGGCGACGTGCTCCACTGCGATGTTGGAATCACCGTCGCGCGGCTCAACACCGATACGCAGCACAACGCCTATGTCCTGCTCCCGGGCGAAACGGACGCGCCGGCGGGCCTCAAGCGGGCACTCGCCAACGCCAACGCGATGCAGGACTTTGCCATGGCGGAAATCCGTCCGGGCCGAACCGGGAACGAGATCCTCAAGTCGGTGCTCGACCGGATGCGCACGGCCGGAATCAACGGCACGATGTATTCGCACCCGATCGGCGCGCACGGCCACGGCGCCGGCCCGCTGATCGGCCTTTGGGACTACCAGGAGGGCGTGCCCGGCCGCGGCGACGCCAAGGTGATCCCGTCCATGTGGTACTCGATCGAGCTGCAGGCGACGACACCTGTTCCCGAGTGGGGCGGCCAGCCGGTCCGGATGGCGCAGGAAGAGGACATGATCATCGGTGCCGACGGTCGGCCGCGGTGGGCGCACGCGCGGCAGGACAAGCTGTTCCTGGTTCGCTGATCTCGTCGGGCCGTCTTGACTGTGGAGGAGTGACATGAAGAAGGGCGACAAACAGCTGATTGTGGTCGGCGACCGCGTGCTGATTCGCGTCGAGGACGGGGAGGAGCGATCGAAGGTTGGTCTCTACCTGCCGGCCACGGCGGTGGACAACCAGGCCGTGCAGGGTGGAACCATCGTGGCCACGGGACCCGGCCAACCCATGCCGTCGGTCGAGGAGCACCTCGACGAGCCGTGGCGGATCACGGGCAGCAAGGACACCCGTTATGTTCCGATGCAGGCGAGCGTAGGTGACTACGCGCTGTTCTTCCGCAAGGCGGCCGTCGAGATCACGTTCGAGACGGAACGGTTTCTGGTGGTGCCGCAGGCGGCAATTCTGGCCCTGGCGCGAAAGCCGTCGCCAGACACGGCGTACTGATCACACGAATTCGCCGGCAACGTTGCCGGCCCGCAGGAATGCGAAGGAGACACGACTGATGATGTACGACGAACGCTTCATCACGCCGATGCGGCAGGAACTCACGCGCCTCGGGGTCGAGGAGCTGCGGACGGCGGCCGAGGTCGATGCCAAGGTGAAGGGTGCGGCGGGCACCACGCTGCTGGTCGTGAACTCGATGTGCGGGTGCGCGGCCCGCAACGCGCGCCCTGCGGTGGCGGCCGCGTTGCAGAACGCAGCAAAGCCGGAGCACCTGTACACGGTGTTCGCCGGCCAGGACGCCGACGCAACACGCGCGGCTCGCGCCTACATCACGGGTTACCAGCCCAGTTCGCCGTCCATCGCGATGTTGAAGGACGGCAAGTTGGTGTTCATGCTCGAGCGATACCAGATTGAGGGGCGGTCCGCGGACGCCATCGCCGCCGACCTCGTGGCGGCGTTCGACACGCACTGCGCCGCCGGCGCCACACGCTGAACCCACACGCCGCGTAACGCGCTGGCGCCTGCGCGCAAGCCCTGCCGGTTCACACCGGCAGGGCTTGTTGGGAAAAAGAACTTGTAGTTGCAGAGTTGCGGCCGTAGGTTGCGCGTGTGCCCAGGACTCCGCGCGCAACGCCCACCGCTCCGGCGCTCGACCGGACGATCCACGAGCCGATCCGGCTGGGCATCATCAGTGCGCTCGCGGTCAACGACCGGCTGACGTTCAACGACCTCAAGCAGCGCCTCGACACCACCGACGGCAACGTGAGCGTCCACGCGCGCAAACTCGAGGACGCCGGCTATCTCTCCTGCCACAAGGGCTATGAGGGGCGTGTGCCGCGCACCGAATACAAGATCACGGCGGCGGGGCGCAAGGCGATGGACCGGTACTTCGCGCAGATGCTCGCGTTGATCGAGGCGGTGCGCGCCAAATAGGTTGGCTGCGGCCGGCGGTTCAGTTTGTCGTTACGGCTGCGTGATCGTGACCTGCCCCTTGAACGACCGGGCCGTGATGTCGGCCGGAATGGCCGTCCTCGTCACGCCTCGCGGAATGCCCAGTTGAATCGGGCCGGATTTCCCGGGAGCGCGCGCCGTCGTGCGGCCCAGCACGCGCGCCGTTGGCGCATCCACGGTCAGGTCGGCGACGGTGCCCGCCAGGAATCCGAGCGTCACGTCGCCGCCGTGTGACTCGAAGCCCGCGTGACCACCCGCCTTCACGGCGCCCGTGAACTTGATGTCGCCCGACACCGACTCGATGCGCGCGCGGAGGAGCGTGCTGGCCGCCACAGTGACCGTGCCGCTCACCGAGTGCAGGGACACATCGTCGCTCGATCCGGTCCACGTGATCCGCCCCGTCGCGGTCTTTCCGCGCAGGTACGCCGGCGATGCCTCGATCTCGAGGTCACCGTCCATCGTCTCCGCGATGATCTCGGCTGTGGGTCCCGTGATCCGGATGCGACCGCTGAGCGTGGACGCATCCACCGCGCCGGCGAAATTCCGGATCTCGATCCACGTGGCCGCGCCGAGCACAGAGAGACGCGCCCGTGCCGGCACGAACACGGCGAGCTCGGCAGCCGGTGCGGCTGCGCCGTCGTTCCCCTCGATACCGAGCTTCACGCCCCGGCGCCCGCCGCCGCCGAATAGCGAGGCCTTGCCCGCGATCACGGCCGACACGGCCACCGAATCGCGATCCCAACCCGTCACGGTGATGCTGCCGTTGTGGTTGTGGATCCGCACCATGCCGTCGGCGTCGAGCGGCCAGCCCCTCGCCGTCACGTCGGACGTCTTCTGCGCGCCTGCCGGCGACGCGAGCAGGACGATGGCACACAGGGTGATGACTCGCATGATCGTGTTACATCCCCGCGGCGGGGAGTGCCCGCACGCGCTTGAGGAAATCGAGCTTTTGCCCATAGAGCGCCGCCAGGTACTTCCCGACGGTTGCATCGCGTGGGTTCTCGCCGAGCGCTGCGACAAGTTCGGCGATCGCCGTGTCGATCGTGGCCATCGACCGACGCACGACGTCGCGCGTGGACGGTTCGAGCGTCGCCGTGTGCGTGGCCACCGCGGCCTCGAGTTCTCCCGCGGCGATGCGATACTCGCGGAGTGCGGCCGCAAGGACCGGGTTGGCCGACACGAACGCCGCCGGGATGGCCACGGCGGGCGTGCCGTCCGGTCTGGCGGCCGGTGAGCCGGCCGGCGTCGGCGCGCTGGCACCAGCCGGAGGCCTCGCCGCCACAGCAGCCGAGTCCGGCGAGAGGGTCGGCGTTGCGCTGGGCGTTGCGCCGGGCCCTGCGCCGGTGGCCATCGTCGCGGCCTTGCCGCGCGGCGGCGACTGCAGCGACAGCGTCACGGCAATGACAATGGCCGCCGCAACTCCCACGATCCACCAGTTGACGCGCGCGCGGTCCACCGCCGCCGGCTCAGCTGCGCCCGCACCGGCTCCCGGCGCAATGGGCCGTACGCGCCGGGTCTCGATGCGCGCACGGATTGCCTCCCAGGCGCCGGCAGGCGGCGTGATCTCGCGCGGCAGGCGGGCGACGGCGTCGCGCAGTCGCTGCGCGCGGGGATCGTCGCTCGCGGACTCCGTCGTTCGCTCGTCTTCGCTCATCGTTCCAGTGCCTCCATCAGCAGGCGTCGCGCCCGATGGAGCTGGGCGCGGACCGTCGCGGGTGCGATGCCCGACAGCGCGGCGATCTCCTCATGCTTGAATCCCTCGATGTCGTGCAGCACGAACGCGGTCCGGGCGCCGGTCGGCAGTGTCGCGATCGCCCGCTCGAGGTCGATTCCATCGCCGGGATCCCCACCGGCCGCCGCTGCCGGCAGCGCCTCGATCTCCTCGACCACCTCCTCGCGCGTGGTCCGGCGGTTCGCCGCGCGCTGCGTCTGGAGGAACGCGTTGACGGTCACCCGGTGCATCCACGTGGAGAATGCACTCTCGGCACGGAACGACGGCAGCCGTTCCCACGCGCGCACGTATGCGTCCTGCATCAGTTCCTCCGCCGTCGGCCGGTCACCGGTGAGCCGGAGGCACAGCGCCATCACGCGCCCGGCACTCGCGTGATACAGGCGCCCGAACGCGGCGGCGTCCCCCCGTTGTGCGGCCGCGATGTCGTCGGCCGTGACGCGCCCCGACGGCACGGCCTGGGGGCCGTGCACGGTGCCGCGCTCGGGAACGGGGATCGGCGCCAAGGTCGTTGCGTCTGCCTCCACCCGTGGGATGCCGGTGGCCGTGCCGGCGTTTAAGCCGGCGGGTCGGTCAGGGCCCGCCCGCCACGCTCAGGCGTATCGTACCCAGCGCACGAGTTCCTTGAGGCTCGGGCGCTTGCCCGTCATCAGGAGGCCGACGCGGTAGATCCGCGCCGACGCCCAGATGGCCGCGACGCAGGCGAGCACCAACCCGGCAAGCGATGCGGCAACCTGCCACGCCGGCACCTGCGTACCGCTCATGACCAGTGGCATGATCACCGGCGAGCTGAACGGGAGCAGGCTCATCACGGTCGCGAGCGTTCCCGTCGGGTTCGTCATGATGGGCTGCACCATGATGATCGAGGCGACGAGCAGCATGATGACCGGCTGCGATGCCTGGTTCGCGTCTTCCTGCGTGCTGCACATCGCCCCGACCGCGGCGAACAGCGCCGCATAGAACGTGTACCCCAGAAGGAAGTAGAGGACCAGCGCCACCATCTGGAACACGGTGACCTGGGGCAGCGTGAGCGTCACCGCGCCGGCTGCCGCCATCGCGCCGATGCCGTAGGTGCCGATCAACACCGCGAACGCGAGCCAGATGAGCTGTTGCGTGAGCCCGACCGCGCCCACGCCGATCACCTTCCCGGCGAGCAGGGTTTCCGGGGAGATGCTCGAGATGACCACTTCCGCGACCCGGGTCGTCTTTTCCTCCAGCACGCCGCGCAGGATGTTCTGGCCGTACAGGATGATCATCATGTAGAGCAGGAATGCGATGACGAATCCGAAGATCGCGCTGACGAGCCCGGACCCGCCGCGGCCCTTCGACGTGATGCGCTCGGTGTCGAGGCTTGCCCGCACGCGCGCGAGTGAATCGGCCCGTGCCCCGGCGATGCCGGCCGCCTCGAGTCGCTGGCTCAGGAGCGCGCCGCGCAGCGCCGTCTCGATCTGGTTCATCTCGCCCAGCGACGAGGCGTTCTTGCCCGCATACGTGGCGGTCGCGGACGACGAGAGCGTTGCCGAGTCCAGCAGCATGTAGCCGCGGGTCTCCCCGTTCATCACCGCGATCGTCGCGAGTGACTCGGCGACGGCGACCTCGGACTGCGCGAGCGTCGTGACCTGCGTCTCGGCGAGCGGCGGCAACTCGGTGCCGGCCGCGGCCGCCGCCAGCCGCGACGGGTCGCGCTCGGCGCGCTCCTTCAGTGTCCGCGCCACGCGTGCGCCGAGGCCCGTGCCCGTCGCGTCGATGATGCGGAAATCGGTCACCTGTGAGGCGCGCATGTTGCGAACGGTCAGCAGACCCGGCACCACCATGATGACGGCGAAGAAGACGGGTCCGAAGACCGTGCTGATGATGAACCACTTCGTGCGGACGCGCTCGAGGTACTCGCGCTTGATCACTGCCATCAGTTTATCCATGGCCGCTCATCCCCGGTTCGACGCCCGTCGCGCCGACCTTCTCAAGGAAGATCTGGTGCAGCGACGGCTGCACGATTTCAAACCGCTGCACGACGGCGCCGGCGTCGATGATCGCGCGCAACAGCGCCTGGGCGTCCGCGCCGCGGCGCAGCGCCACCTCGAAATACCGATTCTGGTCGTCCACCCGCTCGACCATCGGGTGCGCGCCGAGCAGTTTCGCCACCTGTTCCCGGCCGGACGACACCCCGAGTGCGAGGTTGTTGGTCCCGTGTTCGGACTTCACCGCGGCGACCGTGCCGTCGAGCACCTTCCGCCCGCGGGCGATGATGCAGACCGAATCGCACAGTCGCTCGGCGTTGTCCATCAGGTGCGTCGAGAAGATCACCGTCTTCCCCCGCTGCTTGAGGTCAACCATCGTGTCCTTCAGCGCCTGCGCGTTGATCGGGTCGAGACCGCTGAACGGCTCGTCGAGGATCACCAGGTCCGGATCGTGCAGCAGCGTGCCGATGAACTGGACCTTCTGCTGCATGCCGCGCGAGAGCTCGTCCACCTTGGACTGGCCCCAGTCCTTCTCCGGCGTCTTGAGGCCGAGGCGTTCGAGCCACCAGCCGATGCGATGCTCCGCCTCGCGTCCGGGCACCCCCTTGAGCTCGGCGAGGAACTTGAGGGCGCGGCGCACCTGCATCTTCTTGTACAGGCCGCGCTCTTCCGGCAGGTAGCCCACGCGGTCGATCGTGCGGGCGTCGGTGTTCGGCGCGCCGAAGATGGCGATCGAGCCGCTGTCCGGCCCGATGATGTTGAGGATCATCCGGATGGTGGTCGTCTTGCCGGCGCCATTGGGACCGAGCAGTCCGTACACGCTGCCCTTCGGCACCGCGAGGGAGAGCGCGTCAACCGCAGTATGTTCGGCGTAGCTCTTCGAGACCGCCCGGATATCGAGGGCGAGATCGTTCATCAGGGTAAGTCCGTCCCTTGTTTGAGGCGAGACGCGCTCCGAATATACGACGATGCCCGGAGCCGCAGGCACCATACGGTTTGACCGCAACGAGGTTTCGGGCGCCTTTGGCGACCTTGGCACGTCGCTGCCGCTGATCGTCGGCATGATTGCAGCGGCCAACCTCGACGCCACGGGCGTGCTCCTCGCGTACGGTGCGCTGCAGATCGGCACGGGGCTCGTGTACCGGATGCCGATGCCGGTGCAGCCGCTCAAGGCGGTCGCGGCGATCGT
>CAZLAU010000030.1:4822-24290 GCA_964557615.1 uncultured Gemmatimonas sp. | reverse complement strand
GGAACGCGCATCGGGGCGTTGACGCGGGCGCGCGCAGAACTCGCCGCCGGGACGCCCGGGGCGGAGGCATCCGTGCGCCGGCTCGTGCGGATGGTGCGCAGCGCGGCGACGACCGCGGGCTTTCCGCTCGCTGCCGAGGCGGCCGCCACGGTGGAGACTGCGGCGCGCGAGGCACTCGACGAGCACCTGGGCTCGCTGATCGCGGCGATGACGGCGATGGCGGCCACCGACACGGGCGGCGGGGAGCCCGCCGTCATTCTCGTCGTCGAGGACGATGCCGTGGTTCAGGCACTGGTTCGTCGCACGCTCGAATCCCAGAATCGACGGATCATCATCGCCGACAGCATGGCTGCCGCCGAGGAGATGTTCCGCAACGAACGCGTCTCGCTCGTCGTGCTCGACCTCGTGCTACCGGACGGGGACGGCCGCAACTTCCTGGTGCGAATCCGCGAGGATCCACGCACCGCGGCGATCCCGATCGTCATCGTGTCGGCGCTCGACAGCGCCGCCGTGCGGTCCGAGTGCTACGCCCTTGGCTGCGACGCGTACGTAGCCAAGCCGATCGACCTCGAAGTGCTCGGTGCGGCCGCCATGTCGCTGCTCGAACGATCCGCCCGCCGCCTGCGCGAGGCGCGCGTGGACGCGCTCACCGGGCTTCCCAACCGGGCGGCGATCCGCGATGCGCTCACGCGTCACGACGCGGCGAGCGCGCCTGGCGCCGTCGCGATGATCGACCTCGATGCGTTCAAGCAGGTCAACGAGCGCCTTGGCACCGAAGGCGGCGACACGATCCTGCGGGCGTTCGGCGCATTTGTGCGCGCCGCGCTCCGTCCGTCCGACGTGCTGGGGCGGTGGGGTGGCGAGGAGTTCGTCGTCCTGCTGCCGGGAACCAGCGTCCCGTCTGCGTCGGCGGCGCTCACGGAAATCGGCAGCCGCCTCGCCAAGCATCCACTCGTGGCCGGCACCGAGGCGGTGCACGTGTCGTTCACCTGCGGCGTCGCCGCCCTTGGCGGTGGGACATCGGGCACGGACGCGGTCGCCGAAGCGGAGCGCCTGCTGTTCTTTGGCAAGGCAGGCGCGCGCGGCACGGTGGTGATCACGGCGGAGTCTGCGGCGGCCGGCACGCGCACGGTGTTGCTCGCCGAGGACGACCCGGTCATCGCGGCGCTCGTCCGGCATCGGCTCGAGCGTGACGGTTTCGACCTCGTTCACGCGTCGAACGGGACCGATGCGTTCGAGCGGGCCGGCAAGGGACGCCTCGCCCTCGCGATTCTCGACGTGAACATGCCGGGCATCGGCGGGTTCGAATTGCTCGAGCGCATGCGCGCCCTCCCGGCCACCGCGCGCGTGCCGATCATGATGCTCACGTCAATGGGCAACGAGGCCGACATCGCCCGCGCGCTCGCCCTCGGTGCGAACGATTACATGCTGAAGCCGTTCTCCCCGGTCGAGCTGCTGGCCCGCGTCAGGCGCCTCGTCGCCCACGCGTGAACACACTCGGCGATCAGGCCGCGGGACTGCAGGGAGCCGACGCCCTCCTCGGCATCCTCATCGCCTCGGCGATCGCCTTTGCCCTGCTCGCGTGCGCGTTCGTCGCCGCGGCGCTGCTCCTCCGCTGGCGCAACCTGCGCAAGCAACGACGCTGGGACGCGCTCGAAGCCAACTGGGAATCCCTGCTGCTCGATTACCTCGGCGGCGACATTGACGCCGTCACCCTGCGCACGCACGTCAGCGCCCCCGACGCCCTCTATTTCGTGGATTTCCTTTCCCGCTACGCCAGCCGGCTCCGGGGAACCGAGCGCGAACGAATTGGCGAGGTCGCCAGTCCGTACCTGCCGCGCATCGAGGCGCAACTGCGCGCGCGGCTGCCCGGCGTGCGCGCGCGCGCCGTGCGCACGCTGAGCCTGCTGGGCCTCACGGACTACTCGTACGGCATCATCGCCGCCCTCGACGATCCGTCGCCCTTCGTCGCCATGACGGCCGCACGCGCGCTGTCGCGCCGGGAGCAGCCGGAGTTCGCAGCGGCCGTGCTGCTCAAGCTCCACCGCTTCAGCGACTGGAGTCCCGCATTCCTCTCGGCGATGCTCGCCGGCATCGGAGCAAGCGCAGCGCCGTACCTGCGCGGAACCTTTCGTGACGAGCGCGAGCCGGCGCCGGTCCGCATCGTGGCGGCCGACGCGCTGCGCGCCCTGGGCGATCTGGCGGTCGCCGACGCCGCGGCCGACGTCGCGCGCAAGAGCGGCGATCGCAACCTGACGGCGGCCGCGCTTCGCCTCCTCCGGACCTGCGGGCGCGCGCCGCACGCCGCCGTTGCCCGGCTGCTCGCCGCCGGCAACGACGAGGTCGTCCGGGCCCAGGCAATCGGGGCGCTGGGCACGCTCGGCGACGCGCGCGACGTGCCCCTGCTGGTGGCGGCACTCGACGACAGCTCGATCTGGGTCGCGTGGCACGCAGCCGGAGCGCTGCTCGCCGTCGGCGCGCGCACCACGCTCGAGTCCATGGTGGTCGCAGGCCACGCCCGCTCCGACGTGATGCGCGAAGTGCTGGCGGCCCCACTGTGACCGACGTCGCTTGGCGCCTGCTCGACACCTTCAACGGGCTCGTGCTCGGCTACTTCGTCGTGCTGAACGGCGTGTACCTCGTCACGAGCGTGTTTGCGTTTGCGGCCCTGCGCCGCTACGCACGGCGCCTCAAGACGCTCGACATGGACGACCTGCTCGCCTCAGGCGCCGCACCACCCATCACGCTCATTGCGCCCGCCTACAATGAGGAAGCCACCTGCGTGGAAGCCACGCGATCGCTCCTCGCGCTGCACTACCCGGAGTTCGAGATCCTCGTCGTCAACGACGGGTCGCGTGATGCCACGCTCGCGCGAATGACCGAGGCCTTCGACCTGGTCCCGGCGCCGCGCATGCGCACGTCGGAGATCCCGTCGAAGCCGATCCGCGGCATCTACCGCAGCCGCCGCCATCGCAACCTCATCGTCATCGACAAGGAGAACGGCGGCAAGGCCGATACGCTGAACGCCGGACTGGCCTACTCGCGCACGCCGCTGTTCTGCGCGATGGACGCGGACTCGCTGCTCGAACCCGACGCGCTGCTGCGTGTCGCCCGGCCGTTCCTCGAGGACGCACGCACCGTGGCGGTGGGTGGCATCATCCGCATCGTCAATGGATGCACCGTCGAGAACGGCGTCGTCACCAGAGTCCGGCTCCCGGCCAACCGCCTCGCACGGTTCCAGGTCCTCGAGTACCTCCGCGCGTTCCTGTCGGGCCGCATGGGATGGGCCGCGCTCGACGCCACGTTGATCATCTCGGGCGCGTTTGGCCTGTTTCGCCGGTCGGTGGTCGTGGACGCCGGGGGATTCGCCACCGACACCGTCGGCGAGGACATGGAACTCGTGGTGCGGCTGCACCGGCACTGCCGAGAGAAGAAGATTCCCTACCGGGTGACGTTCGTCCCCGACCCGGTCGCCTGGACCGAGTGCCCCGAGTCGCTCGCCGTGCTCGGCCGCCAGCGCGACCGGTGGCAGCGGGGGCTGTCCGAAGTGCTGATGCGCCACAAGCGGATGATGTTCAATCCACGGTACGGTCGCATCGGCTTGCTCGCCTATCCCTACTTCTTCTTCCTCGAAATGCTCGGGCCGATCATCGAGATGGCCGGCTACGTCACGTTCGTGCTGGCCGTCGTGCTCGGGCACGCCAACGCCCCGTACGTCCTGGCGTTCCTGCTCGTCGCCTTCGCGCTCGGGATCTCGCTCTCGCTCGCCGCCGTGGCGCTCGAGGAGTTGTCGTTCCACCGGTACCCCGGCGTGCGGTCGCTGATGGCCCTGTTCGGGCTCGCCGTCGCCGAATCCGTGGGCTACCACCAGCTCTCCACCTACTGGCGGTTCCGGGGAATGATCTCCGCGGTTCGCGGCAAGAAGGGGTGGGGCGCAATGACCCGCCGCGGCTTCGGTCAGGGCGCGAAACCGGCGTGAAACGGCCCGCGCGCCGCACTCCGGCGCGTCGGGAAAACCACCGCAACCGGTACGGCGGTTTGCCGACTGTTGGGGTTGTCACGGCGACCTAGCATACGGTGTCGGCACCGACGTGGCGGCCAACCTCGCCGCCGCGCCGACCACTCCCGCCGGCCAGGAGGCCCCGTGAAGCGACCAATCATCGTACCCCTCGACGGCTCGGAACTCGCGGATGCCGCGCTTCCGCGCGCCAAGACTCTCGCGAAACTCCTCGACTGCCCGATCCACCTCGTGCGCGTCCACGTCCCGGTCATGGCCTACTCGGCCGCCGAGTCACCCGTCGCGTTTCCGGATCCGGCGTGGGACGGCCAGGTGCGCCAGGCCGCCGAGCAGTGGCTCAAGAAACAGGCGAACGACGCCGCAACGACGATGGACGTTCCCGTGACGTCCGAGATCCGAGTGGGAACGCCGGCCGATGAGGTCGTCGCGGCCGCCCGCGCCCACAATGCCCAGCTCATTGTCTGCACCACGCACGGTACGGGCGGCTGGGCCGCGCAGTGGCTTGGCAGCGTGGCCGACTCGATCATCCGCCATTCGCCGTGCCCGGTGCTCGCGATGTCCGAGCGCGCCGTTGCCTCGCCGATGGGTCTCGGCCACATCTTCGTCCCGCTCGACGGAAGCCAGACGGCGGCGGCGATCCTGCCCCACGTCCGCGAGTTGGCCCTCGCGGCGAAGAGCACGGTGAATCTCTACCGCGTGGTGGCACCGCCGTGGGTCGGCGACGCGCTCACCGCCGTGCAGAGTGCGCACGTGGATCAGTTCGGCGTCGACCACGCTGCCGATCTCGCCAAGGCCGAGCTCGACCGGGCGGCCGAGGAACTGCGCTACGCCGGCCTGCACGTGACGGCGGTGGTCGAGGTGGCCGCCAACCCGACGCGCGCGATCCTCGACCGGATCGGCGAAACGCGGCCCGACATCGTCGCGATGTCCACGCACGGCCGCGGGCTCTCCCGCCTCTTCGTCGGCTCGGTGGCCGACAAGGTCCTGCGTGCTGGCGGGCGCCCCGTCTTCTGCCTCCGTCCGCCGCGCGAGGTCACCGACGAAGGCGAGTCCGCACGCATGTTCGCGACATCAGTCTCAGGGCCCGCGTAGGGCCGCGACACGCGCCGGCTGCTCCGCAGAGCCGACGCGTGTCGTTACCTCGTCACTCCTGATTCTTCCTACCTTGGGGATCGCATCTCATGGCCACCGCAGTCCTTCCTTTCGAACCCAGCACGATGTCGCACCCGGAGGAGTTCACCAATTTCATCGGCGAGCGGCTCTGGCTCGACTTCGTGAACAGCGACCGCGCCGTGCGCGGCCGCGGCAGGCCCGGCGACGCGCTCGACGCATTTGACACCTATGTGAACTGGCTCGGCGCCGCCCGCGTGCTGGACGGCGAGCGTGCCGACGCGATGCTCCGCCGCGCGCAGCAGCAGCCCACCGCCGCAAGTGCCGCGCTGCACGAAGCCCGCCGGCTTCGCAATGTGCTCCGCGCGCTGGCCGAACAGGGCGACGGGACGGATCGCCGCGCAGAGGAGTCGGCCATCTCGGAGATCAACCGGGTGCTTGGCCGCAGCGCCGGCAGCCGGCGCGTGGAGCCAAGGTCCGACGGCGGGTTCGTCCGCAGCTTCGTCACGGTGGGCGACGTCTTTGCCGGGCTGCTGGTGCCCGTCATCGAGTCCGCCGCGGACACGCTCGTTCAGGGCGAGCTTCGGCGGGTACGCCGCTGCGCGAGCCCTCGCTGCGGCCGCGTGTTCTTCGACGCGAGCCGCAACGGGAAGCGACGCTGGTGCGAGATGGCCACGTGCGGGAACCGCGCGAAGGCGGCGCGGCACCGCCAGAAGGTGCGTGCCGCCAACAGCTAGCGCATCGTCTTGCCGCGAGTCCAGACGACGATTACGCCGCAGCCTGCCTGACCGGTAACGCCGCGACCTGCCTTCTGCAGCATCGGCGGCTGGAATTGCAGGGGTACGGATGATGGATGCCGGTAGATCTCGATGGCGCCGATCGTGCCCGGATTCAGCGTCTCGTCCAGGGCGTATTCCACGGCGCTGCCCGTCGTGTACTGGCCGTCCACGAACAGCTGGAGACAATACGGGGGCGTGCTCGATCGCACTGCGCAACGCGCGCCGCGTCGGCAATCGAGCATCAGCCCCGTCACGTTCTGGAGGAGCATCGACGGCCGCGTCACGTGCGCCAGCGAGTCGATCGACTCCGGGCGCAGGTACTTCCCGATCCCCTGCCGCTCGCGTTCGTAGAAGCCGACGCGCGCGAGTCCGGGCAGCAAGCGCTCGCCGCTCACGACCACCGCATCGAGTGCCTGCGCATGCTGCATCCGGATCTGGATGACCAGCGTCTTGTCCGGCGCCAGCGTCGTTTCGAACGACACGGCCGTGTAGCCGATCTTGCGGACGACAAACCCATTGCGGCCCTCCGGTACGCCGGCAAGATGGAACCGGCCCGAGTCGTCGCTGACGGCCTTCAAGTCGGTCCCGTCGACAAGCAGCTCGGCGCCTGCAAGCGGGCGCATCGTCGTGTCGCTGATCACGCCCGCGATCGCAGCCGGGCGCGTCGGCGAGCCGGGCGACTGGGCGGGCAGCGACACTCCAATCGCGACGGCGGTGAACGCCACCATCGCGCGCGCGACGCTGTTACCGGTCGCGACCACGGCGCTTCCCCCGGCCGTCCCGGCCGCCGGGACGACCCCGGATCCCGGATCCCCGTGAATCCCGGTCGCGCTCACCGCGTGAATCCCGCTCGCGTCCGCCGCGCGCATGGCGGTCGCGCCCGCCGCCGTTCCTGTGCCGGCCGGCCGACCGACCCCCAGAATGGTTGCCCAGTTCGTCATCGGTGTACGGCCGCGCCATCGCATCGTGGAGTTCCTCGACCGAACTCGCCCGCACGGAGCCACGCCCACCCCGCGTCACCGTGAAGCGCACCGGACGATCGAACGGCGGCAATTCCTCGGCCACCAGGCCGCGCGCGATCTTCTCCGGCATCACGACGCGCAGCACCCCCCGCATTCCCGTGGCATCTTCCTCGACTTCGTAGTGGATCGGGCAGTTCCGCCCCCGAATCTCCGCCGCGCCAGGCAACTCCGCCAGCCGCGCGCGTTCGTCCGCCGGCACGAACTCGTCCGCATCGAGTCGAAGGGGTTGGGCCCGGAAATCGTGCAAGCTGCGCACCCCGGCCAGCCTGGCACCGTACCACGCGGCCAGTTCGGCCTGGCCGAGCCGCGCCGTGCGCCCGCCGCTCCGCCGCCACGCCTCGCGCACCTGCTCGATTGCCGCCTGGTTCCGCGGCACGGCCGCGTGGCGGGCTTCGCCGCGCGCCAGGGCGTCGGCGAGCACGCGTCGCGCCTCGGCCTCGAGCCCGGGCGGAAAGTCGTGCACCGCTTCGCGCTCACGCTCGAGCTCGAACCCGAAGTAGGTCACCCGCCGCTCCAGCGCCAGGGGTGCCTGCTTGTGGCGTCCGTCGAACACCAGCGTCGGCTTGCTCGTCGTGGCGTACTTCTTCACGAGCGAGAGCGGCACGTTCGTGCCCTCGATTGCCGCGCGCGGAACGCCGAACTTGTCGGCGAAGTAGCGAAGGGTGCCGCACACGGGACCCCAGCTCCCCGCGACGCTCGTCTTCGAGACGCGCGCTTCGTCCCCCGTTGCGGTCAGTTCGTCGATCACCAGGTCGAATGGCTGCAGTCGTGCCAGCAAATCGATGAACCGGCGTTCCACAACCTCCGTCACGCGCGGCATGGACTGCGGCAGCGGAAGCCGCACCGCACGGAAGATGCTCGCCATCGCCAGCGCGGCATCCTCGACCGCCTTCACGAGCACGCCGCGACGCTCTGCCCAGCGTTCAATGCTGTCGTCGAACAGGTGGCGCGGAAGCCCGTACACTTCGCCGACGAACCCGCACGCCTCGAACGCATCGGCGTACACGTTGTACGCCGTGAGGTTGTCGCTGCCGCGCACGATCAGGTCGGCGATGTCGCGGTCCTCGCGCGTCATCCGGTGCAGCGACTCGATGCCCGCCATCACGGCGACGTACGGCAGGAGCGCGTCGTCGCAATGCACGAGCAGTTCGGCCCAGGGCCGGTCCACCGGCATTGCTTCCACCGACTTGCCGTAGGTCGTCAGCCGCCCGTTCTCGACGATCCCGCGTGATTCGAGCAGTGCCAGCGCCTGACGGTAGCTCGCCTTGTCGAGCGGAACGGGAAGCTCCAGCTCGTCGGCGCGCACACCGAGGGCCGCACAGGTGAGCGCCACCCGCTGGCTGTCGCCGGCCAGCTGGAACTCGGGCTCGGTGGGCCGAAGCGCCGCGAACACGATGTCGCGATCGCTCAGGATGAACACGCGGCCGCCAGCCACGCGCCCGTGCACCCGCCCCGCCATCTGCAGGATCTCATTGGCCCCGAGGTGCACCTTGGTCAGCACGTTGCGGCCGTTCTCGACGAGGTTGGCAAAGCGCGTGTCGTCGATGACCACGGTATCCAGCCCTTGCACGTTGAGCGCACTCTGGCCGGCGGCAGTCATCGTCAGCACGTACGGCTTGGTGACTGTTCCCTCGAGGAACGGCCGGATCACGCGAATCGGCTCGCCACCGTGGTAGAACTGCGCCGTGATCCGCGGGAATCGTGCACTCACCCCCGCGGCCGCCTCCTCGACCGACGCACGCGTGGGCAGGAACACGCCGACGCCACGCTGCTCCCGCATCACCCGCTGCAGGAAGCGGTCGTCGAGGAATCCGTACGGCGATCGCCGTTCGACACGCACGTCGGCGGCCTTCGCGGGGTCGAACGAGCTGCTTTCCACCACCGCCGCCGCGTCGAGATACCGGGCGTAGAACCGCGGGTCCACGGTCGCCGAGAGCCAGATGAAACGGCACCCCACGCGCTTCCCGAGCGCGAGGCACAACTCGAGTTCAGCGCTCGTCTGGTGAATCTCGTCCACGACGAGCGTGTCTTGCGGACGGATGTCGCCATCCTGGAACCACCGGCGGGCAATGCCCGTCGTGACGATCACGACGTTCCACGACGGCGATTCCGGCGTGGCCTCGCGCTCGCGGTTGATCACGCCCACCCGCAGGCCATTCGTCGGCACGCCGAGCAACACTTCCGCGATTGGCCGGATCGAAAGCGTCTTCCCGGTTCCCGTGCCGGCCACGATCCCGAACCCTTGCCGCGGGTGGTCGCCGGCCTGCCACGCTGACTCGGCGGCCGCAAACCGGCCTGCCATCGCCTTCAGCTCAGCGCCGTGCTCGCGCCACAGCAGCGTTTCGATGTCGAGCGTGAACGCGAGTTCGATCGTCTCGCACGCCGCACGAGTTGGCGCGATGACGATGATCCGCCGCGTGGCCCCCGAGCCGACGAACGCGTCGTGGTCGGGCGGGAGGTAGGGATCGCGGACGCTGCG
This sequence comes from uncultured Gemmatimonas sp., assembly GCA_964557615.1. Taxonomy (GTDB): domain Bacteria; phylum Gemmatimonadota; class Gemmatimonadetes; order Gemmatimonadales; family Gemmatimonadaceae; genus Fen-1231. Next base: position 14,882 of record CAZLAU010000030.1, on the reverse strand, counting down.
GAGCAGCGGCGGTTCTCGGGGCGGTGCTTACTGCGGCGGCGGGGGCGGCCGCTTCGTCGCGGCCGCTTTCGTCTGTTCCGCCTTCCCACCGCCCGGCGCCGCTTCAGCGCGCGCGGCGGCCTCCGCGGCCTGAAGAGCCTGGCTCGGCGTCAGCGTTCCTGCCACGACCCGCGGGTCAATCGGAAAGAACTGCGAGCGCCGGATGATCGGATCGTCGAAGAACGTGCGGCTTGCCGCGTTCGCCGGCGACATCACGCGCTTGCCGGGCGGCTGCTTGGCCTCGAACGTGAGGTCGCCGAACAACAGGATCGAATTTCTCGGCCGTGTGCGCAGCGCAGTGGCGCAATCCGTCGGCGCCGGCTGCTGTCGCTCGGGCACGTCGCGCAGCCACACGCGGCACATCCCTTCCGGCGGCCGAGCACCGTCCGGAATGACGACCGACGTGTCTTCTTTTTGCTTGCCCTGTGCCGCCATCAACTGGGGCATCAGGACCACCGCGGCCGACGCCGCGATCAGGCTGCCACGAACCAAACCTACCTCCAAGTGCTGCAATGACTTCCCTGTCCGGGACGAGTCATGGTGGGGAACCGCCACAACATTAACTCGCCAACGCCCACACGGCTATTACCCTCCGAGCCAGTGAACGTTCGCCGCTCACCAGTGCGCTCGGGCCGAACCCGAACAGCCCCCGTCAGCCTGGCTCGGAGCCTCCAATCGGCCCCGCTTGCGACTCAGTCGCCGAAGCTGATCCCCGTCCGCCGGGCGGTCCGGACCACATCGTGCGCGGGGTCGACCCGCCGCGGCTGCTTCAACGCCTCATCGATCGGAATCGTGACAATGTCGGGCGAGCGGAGCGCCACCATGTGGCCCCACTTGCCGGCGTCCACCGCTTCGACCGCCGCGCCGCCGAAACGCGTCGCCAGCAGTCGGTCGTAGCCCGTCGGCATCCCGCCACGCTGCAAGTGACCAAGCACGATCGACCGACACTCCTTGCCCGTGCGCCGCTGGATCTCGTGGGCCACGCGCTCGCCAACACCGCCCAGCCGGCGATCCTGGCCCGGAAGTGACGCCCCCAGCGTGGATGCCTCGCCCCCCTTGGGGTGCGCACCCTCGGCGACGACGACCACGTCGAAATGACGGCCGCGGGCCTCCCGAGCCATTATCGCTTCGCAGACCTTCGCGATGTCATACGGGATTTCCGGAATCAGGATCACGTGTGCAGCGCCGGACAGCCCCGAATGCAGGGCGATGAACCCCGCGTGTCGGCCCATCACTTCCATCACGATCACGCGGTCGTGGCTCTCGGCGGTCGTATGCAGCTTGTCGATCGCCTCCATTGCGGTCGACACCGCCGTGTCGAACCCGAACGTCGTGATCGTACCGCTCACGTCGTTGTCGATCGTCTTCGGCACCCCGACTACCCGGAGGCCCTTCTGCCAGAGCTTGTGTGCGATGGCAAGGGAGCCGTCGCCCCCGATCGCGATCACGGCGTTGATGCCGAGGTTGCGGGCATTCTCGATCAGCTCGTGGGATCGGTCCACTTCCTTGAAGCTTCCATCGGCCTGCTTGACGGGATACGAGAACGGGTTGCCACGATTCGTGGTCCGCAGGATCGTCCCGCCCAGGTGGCCGATGCCGCGCACGTCGTCGCGCGTGAGCGGCACGACGTCGTCGTCGCCCAGCAACCCCGCATACCCTTTCCGGATTCCGAGCACGTGCCAGCCGCGGTCGAGCGCGGAAAGCACGGCCGCGCGGATCACCGCGTTCAATCCGGGCGCGTCGCCGCCGCCCGTGGAGATGGCTATGCGCACGTCGTCAACGCCGTTCCCGGATGAGCGTGAGGATCTCGCCGGCCCGGGCGTGCCGGCCAAGTTTCGATTTCTCGAACACCGGGGTGCCGTCCACCGCGACTTCGAAGCGCCCACCACCCGATGGGATCAACTCGATCTCGGCGTCGGGAAACTGCTCTCGAACGGCGTCCGCCAGACCGGCGGCTCGTGGTTCGTAGTTTCAAACGACGCAGAATTCGATGGAAATACGCACGCGTATGCTCTCGTTTTCGGGTTACGCCTGCCGGAAGATATCCACACCCGCGCGTTGATGGCGTTGCACCACGTTCGCTGGTAGGTTCTGCCGTGACCCGGCTTCTTCGTGCCGTGTGCGCGGGTGGCGCCGGGCCGGCCGCCCCACTCAACACCGAATCCTCATGCGAACGACCGCCACGATTGCCGCCGCGTTCATGCTCGTGCCCCTCGCCGCGCTGGGCGCCCAGCGCTCTGGCCAGCGCGCCGACGCGCTCGCCGACGCCATCGACCGTCGCGCTGCCGCGCTCGCCCCGAAAGTGACCGAGTGGCGCCACGACATCCACCGCAATCCCGAACTCTCGGGGCAGGAAGTCCGGACGGCGAAGCTGGTCGCCGACCATCTGCGATCGCTTGGCATTGACGTGCGCACAGGCGTCGGCGGCAACGGCGTCGTGGGCGTGCTCCGCGGCGGGCGCCCCGGCGGCGTCGTGGCACTGCGCGCCGACATGGATGCGCTGCCGGTGGCCGAGCTCGCGAACGTGCCCTACAAGTCGAGTGTGCGCACCACCTACAACGGCGTCGAGACCGGGGTGATGCACGCGTGCGGGCACGACATGCACACGGCGATGCTGATGGGCGCCGCCGAAGTGCTCACGGCGATGAAGGCCGACTTGCCCGGGACCGTCGTATTCCTGTTTCAGCCGGCCGAAGAGCAGCCGCCGACCGGCGGCGCGGGCCCGATGATTGCCGACGGCGCGATGGACAATCCGAAGGTCGACGCCGTGTTCGGGCTCCACGTCGGCTCGGGCCAGTTCGGCGTCGTTTCCACGCTGGCGGGCGCGAACACCGCGGCCTCGGACCAGATGCGGATCGTCGTGCGCGGCAGGCAGACCCACGGCGCCTTTCCCTCGGCCGGCGTGGACCCGATCGTGATCGGCGCACAGATCGTGCTCGGACTCCAGACGATCGTGAGCCGCCAGGTCAACCTCTCGACGGCGCCTGCGGTCGTCACGGTCGGTGCATTCCAGGGCGGGCTCCGCGAGAACATCATTCCCGACAGCGTGTGGATGATCGGCACGATCCGGACCTACGACGAGCCGATGCGCGCCAGCATACACGAACGGATCAAGCGAACGGCCGAGGGCATTGCGCAGAGCGCCGGTGCGACGGCGGCCGTCTCGATCGTTCGCGGCTATGACGTCACCGTGAACGACACGCTGCTCGTCGAGAAGATGGTCCCGACGTTGCAGCGCGTGGCCGGCCCCGATCGGTACCGCACCGGCCAGCCGATCACCGCCGGGGAGGACTTCTCGCGCTTTGCCCGCCGCGCGCCCGGCATGTTCGTCAGTCTTGGCGTCACGCCAAGCGGGATGGATCCGGCCACCGCGGCGCCCAACCATTCGCCGCTGTTCGTCGGTGATGACGCCGCGCTGCCGATCGGAGTGCGGATCATGGCGAACCTGGCACTCGACTACCTGAGGTTCGGCCGCACGCAGTAGGATCTCGCGGCCGCGGTGGCACCTCGGTTGCCGCGGCAACCTGTCGGGACCGATCAGCCGCAGTGATCGGAGGCTGCGATCAGCGCCCGAGCAACGCCGCGCGCGCCGGCTCGAACGCGAGCGATGCCCACGACGCGTACTGCGCGCCCGACGGATGCAGCCCGTCGTCGGCCGCCCAGCCAGCCCGCGCGGCGCGGGACGTCGGCGTGATGTCCACCCAACGCGCGCCGACGGCCGTTGCCTCGTCCTTCGCAATGGCATTGAACTGATCGATTGCGCGGGCGATCGCCGCCCGGTCCCGCCCCTCGGCAAACGGCATCACGCCCCAGTCGGGAATCGAGAGCACGAGCACGCGCGACGCGCGCCCTCCGGCAAAGGCGACGGCCTCTGCGAGCAACGCCCGGAACTGCACGCGGTATTCATCGGCGCTCCGGCCGCGGTACTGGTTGTTGACGCCGACGAGGAGCGAGACGAGATCGAACGTTCCGGTGATTCGCTCCGCAGCGATGGCCGCCGACAGCTCGTCGGTCGTCCAGCCGGTTTTCGCGATGATTCGCGGGTCGGCAACGTCCACGCCTGCCGCGCGCAGCGCGCGGGCCAGCTGAACCGGCCATCGCGCCGACGCATCCACCCGCTCGCCAATCGTGTAACTGTCGCCAAGCGCGAGAAACGTGGCGCCGACCGCGAGCACCGCGGCCGCGCTCACCGAACGACCTGGACGCCCGTTGCGTTGGCGAGCCGCGAGATCGTCGTGTCCTGCTTGGCGACGACGGCCGTGAGCGAGTCGATCGTCGACTGCAGCACGCTCAGGTTCACGTTGATGCCGTTGACGGCGTCGGCGGCCTGGTTCAGCTGCTCCTGGATGCCGGCGAGCGCCTGCGGACTCGTGCACCCGCCGCATGCGGCGGCGACCAGGACAATGATGGCGAGACGGATTCGTGCGCGACTGGTGCGGGTCATGGCTTCTCCTGCGCTTGGCTCGGCGGCGTTCGGCGGCGTTCGGTGGCGGCGCGAGCGTCGCGGCGCCTGCGGCAAGACGATGCCGCTCGCAACGATGTGGTGACGTGTGCCAACGCGCGGGAACGTACATCCGATGCACGTTCTCCGGGAGCACTCAGTGTCGGACACGCCCTCTCGCGACGGCAGCACGCTGTTCGAACTCATCCTCACGCTCGTGATGCTGGGCATCGTGGCGGCGCTTGCCGTGCCCAGCGCTCGCACGGTGATGGACCGCCTGGGCGTTCGCGCCGCCACGCACGACGTTGTGCTGGCCCTGTGGGCCGCGCGTAACGTGGCGGCGGCGCGAGGCGAACACGCCAGCGTGGTCGTTGACGCCGCCGCCGGTCGCGTCCGCGTTGTGGCCGGCGGCGACATCGTGTTCGCCCGCGACATCCGCGCCCGCCACGGCGTCACGGTGTCCGTGACGCGCGACTCGATCACCTACGCGCCCACCGGCATCGGGTACGGCGCCGCCAACACGCGGATCATAGTCTCGCGCGGCCGGCGCGCGGACACGGTCACTACGTCGCGGCTCGGCCGCGTGGCGTTCTGACTACGTCCCGAAATCGAACCCCGGCACCGAGATCCGGGGGATCGGCTTCCCCATCATGCGTTCGATCGTACGCACCATCGCGATCTCGTCGGCGCACATGAAGGTGAATGCGTCGCCTGTCTTCGCCGCGCGACCCGTCCGGCCGATCCGGTGCACATAATCCTCGGCCTGCTGCGGGACGTCGTAGTTCACCACGTGCGTGATGTGCGAGATGTCGAGCCCGCGCTGCGCGATGTCCGTCGCGACCAGCACCTTCGTCTTGCCCTTCTTGAAGTCGGCAAGTGCCTGCGTCCGCTGCCCCTGCGTCTTGTCGGCGTGCATGGCGTCCGCCTCGATGCCGTCCTTCTCGAGGTGACGCACCACGCGGTCGGCGCCGTGCTTCGTGCGCGTGAACACCAGCACGGTGTCCATGTCGTGTTCCTTGATCAGCTTGGCGAGCAGCGCGCTCTTCTTTTCCTTCGGGCACGGGTACACGTAGTGCGTCACGGTGTTCGCCGCCGCCGACCGCCGACCCACCTGCACGACCACCGGCTTGCGCAGGTACTTCCGCGCCAGCGCCTCGACCTCCGGCGGCATCGTCGCGCTGAACAGCAGGGTCTGCCGGTACTTGTCGAGCTGCGCCACGATCTTGTTGATCTGCGGCGCGAAGCCCATGTCCAGCATCCGGTCGGCCTCGTCCAGCACGAGTACCTCGAGCTGGTCGAACGCGACGTTCTGCTTTTCGAGGTGGTCGATCAGCCGGCCGGGCGTCGCCACCACCACGTCCACGCCGTCCCGCAACGCCTTCACTTGCGGCTCGTAGCCGACGCCCCCGTACACGCTCACCACGTGAAGCCCGCTGTGCCGGCCGTACTTCCGGAAGCTCTCCTCGACCTGGACGCAGAGCTCACGCGTCGGCGTCAGGATCAGGGCCCGTGTGCGCGACGGCCCGCCGGTCAGCCGCTCGATGATCGGGATCGTGAACGCTGCCGTCTTGCCCGTCCCGGTCATCGCGAGCCCCATCAGGTCGCGCCCCTTGAGGGCGAGCGGCACTGCCTGCGCCTGGATCGGCGTCGGGTGCCGGTATCCGGCATCGGCGAGCGCCCGCAGCATCTGCGCCGAGAGGTCGAGGTCGTCGAACGTGATGCCGACCGTCTCCGCCTCGGCCGCAGCCAGCGAGCCGGAGACCGCCGGGTCGGCAATGTCCGTCCCGGCCGTGCCGTCAGGCACCGCGAACCCGGGCAGCGCCAAGTCCCCCGGGTCACCGGGTTCCTGGCTCTCAGGATTCGTTTCGGTGAATTCCGTGTCGCCGGTCGCCACCACCGCCGCGCCTTTCGCCGCTCCCGCGCGGCGTGCGCCGCTGCCGCTTCGTCTCTTCAGCACCCGTGCAAGCTACCCGGTGTGCGAGAGGAACTCCACGAGGCGTGCGTTGATCCGCTCGGGCACTTCCTCCATCAGCACGTGCCCGCCATCCGCAATCCACTCCAGCCGCCCCTTCGGCAGCCGCGCGACGATGTCGCGCGTATGCACCGGACGCACGGTACGGTCGCGCGTCCCGAACATCACGAGCGTCGGCACATCCACGGCAGCCAGCTCGGCGTCGGTGAGCGGATTCCACGGGAACTCGCGCAGCATCTGGATCTGGGCGCGAACAACCGGCGCAAACTGCGTGGGCGCCCAGTACTCGTCCACGTCTCGGCTCGTGTATGACGAAAGGGTCCCTCGAACACGACGTTGCGAGATCTCGATCATCTGGCGCGTCACGAGCGCGGGCGCGAAATCCAGCGCAATGTCGGGGATGTACGGCGCGAACGCCGTGGCCGGTGTGACGGTGCCGAACCCCACAGGACCGAACAGGGCGAGCTGCCGCGCGCGGCGTCGTGTGGCGAGTGCGACCGCCACGCGGCCGCCCATGGACTGCGCCACGATCGGCGGATCGGACAGCCCCAGCGCATCGAGCAGCTCCGCGCACCGCCGGGCCAGCGTGTCGAGCGTGTAGTCGCCCGCGCGGGCCGGCGCATCGGAGAGTCCGTGCCCCGGAAGGTCCGGGGCATACGCCCGGTATCCGGCCGCCGCGAGTCCCGCGAGCGTGTGCCGCCAGAGGTAGGCCGACACCGCCCACCCGTGCAGCAACACCACCGGCGAACCGGCGTCCGGGCCGGACACCGTCACCCGCATCGTCGTGCCGTCAGCGATCGTCACGCGACGAGCGACAGCGCCCGGCCAGCCGGCCGGGTACCACTCGTCCGGGTGCAGTCGTGACCCCGCCACCGCGGCGCCGCCCTGCGACTAGATCAGGTTGATCGGACGCCCGGAAATCCGCGCGATGAGCCCCGTGCGGAACGTCACGTCGGTCCATCGCTCGTCACCGGCGTGCGACAACTCGAGCGGATACGAAGCCCAGCACCACGGGTTGCTGCTCCGCGGCATCGACATGCCCTTGTGCGGATGCCACACGCCGTCGCGCCCGCAGTCCGAGATGAAGCGCTCGTGCATCTTCATCCAGTTGTCATTGCGCCGCAGGAATCCGAGCCGCGCCACCAGTTCCAGCCACGCCAGCGCAGCCGGCACGTCCGCTTCCACGGCGTTGCGGTGCGGAAGCTGGTCGCCCAGCACGTAGAGCGGCACCGGCATCAGCTTCTTCCCCACCAGCTGCACGGCATCCTGGCGCGGCAGCGGGTGCGTCAGCCAGCGGTAGACCGCTTCCATCTCCTCGTAGTGCTCGTTCCGGAACAGCGGCATGTAGGACAGCATGTGCAGCGCGCTCACCGTCGGGGGCGCCGCCTCCGCTGCCAGCACCTGCTTGTTGCCCACGCGGACCCACGGCTTCTCCGCAATCGGGCTTTTCAGGAACGCGAAGATGCGCTCGAGAATCCGGTTGGCGGCGCCCCGCAACCGCGGGTCGGATTCGAATCCCGCCTGCGCCAGCGCCGCGGCCGCCGCTTCGCGCAGCAGTTGGCGCGCCGTCGCCTGTGCCACCGGATCGGCTTTCTTCGACGCCGACGGCGCAAACTCGAAAAGCAGCGCCGGATCGTCGTCCTCCGCGAGCAGGCGAAACAGGATGCGGCGCGCGTGGTAGATCGGCGGCGAGTCCTTGTTCCAGCCGTACTCGGTAAGTCGCCTTACGGCATGCACCGTGCCGACGTTCTCGAACTCGCCGCCGCGCTGCGGCGGCACCGTGAGCATTGAACGATTCCACACGCCGTCCACCGACTGCATCACCGCCAACTGCATCGCCGCCGGGAACGTGTAGGGAAGGTTCGCCAAGGGGGTTCCGGGCGTCGCTGGAATGTTTGCGACGTCGACGCAGGCCCTGTACTGGATGGGCGCCGCGGCGTGGTCGAGAAGCCACTCGAGCGGAAACGGCATCGCCTCCAGCGGCGGTGGCGGCGGCGGAAATACTGGCACGGTCGGCGCCGGCAGCGGAACTTCGACGCTATTCGTCAATGGCTAACTCGTTGAAAGTCAACATTTTACGAGACCCCGTCCACGCTCGCGCGCGTCAGGCGTGAAGGATACAGCTTTTCCGACGTTTCGCCAGTGCAAGAATTCGCCGAAATCGCCGTCAGCCAGCGTGTTACGGTGCTTGTGCGGGTGCCGCGTCACCCGCGATGTTGCGCCGATGCGTGGCGAGTTCGTGGACCTCGGCGGCACCAGGATGTACTACTACGCCGCCGGCACACGCGGCGGCGGCGATCCGGTCGTGTTCCTGCACGGGTTTCCCGGCAGCTCGCACAGCTGGCGCCTGGTGGCTCCGCTCATGCCGCCCGGTCGGCGGCTCGTCATAGTCGACCTGATGGGTTGCGGCCGGAGTGACGGACCGCCGGACGGCGCGAGCGGCGGCGCCGCATTTGCGACGCACGTATCACTCGTGCGGCGACTCCTGGACGACCTCGCGATAAGCAGGGCCGCGATCGTGGCGCACGGAATGGGCGCGGCAATTGCCCAGGGACTCGCCATCGAGCACGCCGATCGCGTCTCAGCGCTCTGCCTGGCCAGCGCTCCGGCGTTTGGCGTGTGGCCGCGCCGTCTCGCCAGGTTGGCGCGACTCGTTGCGCCGGCCGCGGGCGTGCTCGGCGCCCAGGTGCTCGCGAGCTTCGCACACGGGTCGGGGATCCGTGGGTACGCCGATCGCGAGGCCGGACGGCGGTCACTCGACGTGTCGCTCCGGGCGTATCCAGCGCGCCTCGGCACCCACGCCCTGTTGGCGCAACTGCACGCGGTGCGCGACGGAGCGCTGATGACGCTGGGCGCGCGGCTTGGCGAGGTCGCCGTGCCCAGCGCCGTGATCTGGGGCGCACGAGACCCGTTCCTCCCCCAGGAGCTCGGCGCACGGATCAGCGCCGCGATCCCCGGTGCGTCGTTCGACGTCGTTCCCGACGCGCGGCATTTCGTCAACGAGGACGCCCCGGAGCGGTTCGCGGACATCGTGTCGCAGTTGCTGGCCCGCTCCGGGTAGGGCGAGCTGATCGCGGCGCGCGGCGCGCTCGCGCCGCGCCGTCGTGGTTTCGCTACGTGCGATCCTGTAGCCGTCGCACCTGGTTCGCGGCGTCCACGAGCCGCTCGATGTCAGTTGCCACCGCACGCGCCTCCTGGGTGGCCATCGTCGAGTCGTCCAGCTTCGACTCCATGCCGCTCGACCGCAGCTTGAGGAGGTCGAATTTCATTGTCTGCAGCAGGATGGACGCGTTCTCGAGCTGGTGCGCCACCGCGTCACGCCGCGCGGCAAGGTCGCGGAGTGTCGCGCCCTGTCGCTCGAGCAGCCCCACGCGCCGTTCCCGTTCGGCGCTCTCCCCCGCCTGGGCCTTCGCTTCGGCGATGCGTTGCTCGATCCGCTGCAAGGCCGACGGGCTCGCATCGCGCTCGAGCTGATGCAGCGCCGCCGCGAGGGCCCGGATGCGCTCCTCGAGCGACGTCGCGGTGGCCTTCACGTCGGGGAGCATCGCCGACTCGTCCGGCGCAAGCTTGCCCAGCACGTCGAGGATCACCTGCTTCGCCTCGGCGGC
>CAZLAU010000030.1:0-4722 GCA_964557615.1 uncultured Gemmatimonas sp. | reverse complement strand
GAACCACGGAAACTGCGGGCTGGTGAGCGCGTTGATGGCGGCGAAGAACACGCTCATGCCCACCCAGCCGAAGAACGCGCGCTGCGTGCTCCGGATGCGATCCTCGGGCGAGCGTTCGGCGCGGCGTTTGTCGCGCATCTCGCGCTCGAGTTCGCGCCGTTCGCGTCGCGAGAGCGGCTCGGCGTCGATCGGCACCGGCTGGTTGCGCTGGGCGCGCCAGGCCTGGCGCTGCTCGCGCCATTCCCGCAGGGCGTGCGCCCCCGAGTTGCTCTGGAGCGCCGGGTCCTTCAGCGGATCGAATCGCCACGGCTTGGCCGACCTCGGGGCGGCCTGCAGGTCCTGGCCGGGTGCGGCGCGCTGGTCGCGCGGGGTGTCCGCATTGGAGAAGGCCGACGCCGGCACTTCCGCATCGTCTGCCAGTGCATCGCGAAATGCGGAGGCGTCGGGCCACCGGTCGGCGCGCGACTTGGCCATCGCGCGTTCGATCGCATAGACGAGGTTCGTCGGCAGGTCGCCGCGCAGCGTGTGCAATGGGCGCGGCTGCTCGCTGATGTGCTTCATCAGCATCCCGGGCGTGTTTTCCGACTGGAACGGCAGTTCACCGGCGAGCATCTGCCAGCCGACGACGCCGAGCGCGTAGATGTCCGACCGGCCGTCCACGTCCTTCTCGCCCATCGCCTGCTCGGGACTCATGTACGCCGGCGTGCCCACGGCGACCCCCGTTGCCGTCAGCTTCAGGTCGCCCTCGGCGGCGCGCGCGATGCCGAAGTCGCTGACCATCGCGTGGCCGGTCGCGCGCTCGATGAGGATGTTGTCGGGCTTCACGTCGCGGTGAACGACGCCCCGTTCGTGCGCATACGCCAACCCGGCGGCGACTTCGCGGAGCAGCCGGCGCACGACGGCCACGTCCGGCCTCGGGTCGCTCGCCAGCTGCCGGGCCAGCGGCTCACCGTCCACGAACCCCATCGCGAAGTACACGATGCCGCCGGCCTCGTCGACCGCGAAGATCGGGACGATGTTCGGGTGCGAGAGCTGCGCCGAGAGCTGCGCCTCGCGCACGAATCGCGAACGCACGTCGCTCCGGAACGCCAGTTCCGGCGGCAGCACCTTGAGCGCGACGTGTCGTCGCAGGCGCTTGTCACGCGCGCGATACACGACGGCCATGCCGCCGCGCCCGATCTCGTCTTCGACCTCGAAGATCCCGGCGACGGCCTGCTCGACCCGGCGCCGGAGTTCGTCGGCCGCCGAGGCGTCGTGCGTCACCGCGTGCCGCTCGACGACGCGCGGCCGGCGGAGCCGCCGCGCGGCGCCACCCGCTTCAGTTCGTCGGCCACGTACACCGCGGCGTCCACCTCGCGCGCCACCGCCATCGCCTGCTCGGCGATGGACGTCACGTGCTGCCACGACTCGTCACCGGTCTTCAGCCGGAGCACGTCGAACTTCATGTTCTGCAGCAGCAGGGCGCAGTTGTCGAGCTTTGCCTCGAGGTCTTCGCGACGCCGGCCGAGCTCGACGATTGCGCGTCGCTGCCGGCGCAGGATCGCGAGCCGGCGCACCCGGGTCTCGCTCGCCGCGCGGTCGAGCGGATTCGCCTGACCCTCGAGCACCTTGATCTCGGTGTCCACGGCCGTCGTCGACTGCGGGCCGCCCGCCCGCTCGAGTTCGCGCAGCCGGGTCGCGATCGCCATCACCGACTGGGCGAGCTTCTCCGCCGTCGCCGGGACGTCGGCCACGCGACTCTTCTCGCTCTTCGGGAGCGACGCCACGAGCCGCAGCACCTCGTCGCGGTCGACCATTGCCTGGCGCGCGAGTGCCGCGTGCGGGCCTGAGCCGAGCGCCGCCGCGTCGGCGACGCCAACGTGCGCCGGGCCGCGCCCGCCACCAAGGGCCGGAATGCTGCCCGGTGAGTTGATCTCCTGCCGCCGCCGCGCGCGCGCCTCGATGCGCTTTTCCTTGCTCCAGATGCTCTGGATGTTGTGCGCGAACCAGTCCGACACGGAATCCCAGAACAGCCGCTCCTTGGGCACCCGGAACACGTCGTGCCAGTCGTACCCGTCGCTCCACAGGCGCGCGTACCGATAGGCAATCCCGATGCCCCAGAAGGCGCTGATCCAGAGCAGGTTGCCGCCGCCCAGGATGCTCATGATGAAGAAGAACGCGGTGACGAACAAGAACGGCATCACCTGGCGCCGGAACTTGTCCACACGCGGGTCGTTCCAGCGCGCCAGCTCATCGGCCGATGCGGTGACGAACGTCTCCTCGTGTGTCAGGGTCGGCGCCGTCGCCGCAGCCGCGCGTGCGCTCTGCGCGACGCCGCCATACCGCTCGTCCATCACGGCGGGCGGCCGGCGCGGCGCACGCGGCGCCGGCAGCGCCGGCACGTTCCCCGAATCGAGCGCCGTGACAAGCGCACGCGCGTCCGGGAACCGGTCGTCCGGGTTCTTCTCGAGGCAGAGCATCACGGCGCGCGACAGGTCCGCGGGCACGTTCCCGCTCCGCCGGTCGATCGGCACCGGCGCCTCGGACAGGTGCTTGACGAGGAGGGCCGGCGTGTTGTTTGCCACGAACGGGAGCTCTCCGCACAGCATCTGGTACGCCACGACGCCCAGCGCGTACAGGTCGCTGCGACCGTCGAGTTCGCGGTCGCCGGCCGACTGCTCCGGACTCATGAACGCCGGCGTACCGATCGCAATGCCGGTCGCGGTGAGCCGGGCGTCACCGCCCTCGCTCACGGCCCGCGCGATGCCGAAGTCGGTCACCATCGGCCGCCCGGTGTCCTTGTCGAGCAGGATGTTGTCCGGCTTGATGTCGCGGTGCACGACGCCGCGCTCGTGGGCGTACGCGAGCGCGTCGGCCACATCCCGGAGGATCCGGCGCGTCTCGTCGGGATCCACCGGCCCCTTCTCGTGGATCCGCTTCGCCAGGTTGTCGCCACTCACGTACGCCATCACGAAGTACACGAGGCCCTGCTTCTCGTCGACGGCGTAGATCGGAACGATGTTCGGATGCGACAGCTGCGCGGCCGTTTCGGCCTCCCGGAGGAACCGCGTGCGGATCTCGCTCCGAAAACTCAGCTCGGGCGGCAGCAACTTGATCGCGACGTTGCGCTTGAGGCGCGCATCCCTCGCGAGGAATACGATCCCCATGCCGCCGCGCCCGATCTCCTTGTCGAGTTCGTACGTCGGCGCCAGCACACGCTCGACGTGCGAGCGCAGCTCGGCGTCGGACTGCGTGATCCGTGAATCGTCCACTGTCGCTGGTATGGGGGAAACTGTGGCAAGCATAGCACCATCAACCGCCACTGGCGAGCCTTTCAACAGCGCCCGCAGCGGTCCTGACGGAATGTGACCCACACTACGTCAGAGCGGCACGACAAAGTTGCAATCCCCGCCGATCTGTCGTAAGTCAGGTGGAACGCGCCTTGCACTACGGGAAACGCCAGGGGCGCCGTGCGGTACAACAATTGGACGCCCTTCCACCGCAGGCGCAGGCAGGAGAACCGCTTTCGCAATGACCACTCGCCAGAACCTTCCCGTCCTTCCGCTTCGTGGGACGATCATGTTCCCGGGCCTCGCGGCGCCAATCGCCGCCGGGCGACCGGGCACCCTGCGCGCCATCGAAGCGGCGCTCAAGGGCGATCGCCTCGTCTTCGCCGTCGCCCAGCGCGACAACGCCGAGGAACCCACGCCGGACATCCTGTACTCGATGGGCGTCATTGCGCGCATCGGGCAGGTGAATCGCGGCCTCGGCGGCGTCCAGTTGCTGCTCCAGGGTGAGGAGCGGGCCACGGCACTGCAGTACACCGAAACCGACGGCCACCTCTCCGCCGTCGTCATGAAGACCGACGACATGCTGCCGATCGACGACCACGACCCGGCGTTCGAGGCACTGCACAAGGAGATTCGCGAGCGCGCCGCCGAACTCGGCGAAAAGCGAGGCCTCCCCCAGGACGTCGTGGGCCAGGTGCTCGATTCGGTTACCGACGCCGGCAAGTTCGCCGACCTCGTCGCGGGCTACATCGAACTCCCCGTGCCGGAGAAGCAGGGGCTCCTCGAAACGCTGTCCGTCGAGGAGCGGCTGCGCCGTGTCCTGCTGCAGGTGCAGCGCCAGATCTCGCTGCTCGAAGCCCAGGAGGACATCAAGTCCCAGGTGCAGGAAGAACTGGGCGAGCGTCAACGCGAGATGTTCCTGCGCGAGCAGATGAAGGCCATCCAGAAGGAGCTGGGTGACGACGACCAGGCGAAGGAAATCGAGGAGCTCCGTGAAAAGCTGAACAAGCTCGAGCTGCCGAAGACCGCGCGACAGGAAGTCGAGCGCGAACTGGGCCGCCTCGAGCGGTCGGGGCGCGAGTCGATGGAGGCGCAGGTCATTCGCACGTACCTCGAGTGGATCGCCGAATTGCCGTGGAACACGCGGTCGGACGACCAGCTCGACCTGCCGCACGCCATCCGGGTGCTCGACGACGATCACTACGGGCTCAAGGACGTGAAGGACCGCGTGCTTGAGTTCCTTGCCGTGCGCCAGCTGCGCGCGCATCAGCTCTCGGAGGAGATCAAGTCCACCGGTGAATTCCCGTCGGCGAAGCTGAAGGCCGCCAAGGATGTCGCGACGCCGGCGCTCAAGAAGAGTGAGCCGGTTGGCGACCGCGCGATCACGGACGAGAAGGAAGCCAAGGCCCGCGCCATGGCCAAGGGCCCGATCCTGCTGTTCACCGGCCCGCCG
>CAZLAU010000029.1:7729-24569 GCA_964557615.1 uncultured Gemmatimonas sp. | reverse complement strand
AGTCGCGGCAGTTGCAGGAGAACATCGAGAGCTTCCAGGACCTCCACGCGAACCTGGCCGAACACGGCGTGGATGCCCGCGCCGTGCCCCTCGTGATCCAGTACAACAAGCAGGATCTCCCGCCCGACATGGTGATGAGCGTGCAGGACCTCGACGAACAGCTGAACTTCCGCGGCGTGCCGTCGTTCCCGGCCGACGCGCTCCACGGCCCGGGCGTGTTCGAGACGCTGCGCGCGATTTCCGAACAGGTGCTCCGGCGCCTGTCGGGCGGCGGGAGCCGCTGATGCGACTCGACGGTCGCTTCACGTTCGACTCGCTGATGGTCGGCGGCGGCAATCGGCTGGCCGTCGCGGCCGCGCGCGCCGTGGCGGAGTCGCCGGGCTCGGTCTACAACCCGCTCTTCGTCTACGGCACCACCGGGCTGGGCAAGACGCACCTGATGGGCGCCGTCGCCCACCTGGCCAAGGCGCTCCAGTCCGACATCGAGATCGAGTACGTCTCGCTCGACGAGTTCATGGACCAGATGCACGCGGCCATCTCCGCCGGCCAGCTGGATGCGTTCGTGCGCAAGTGCGAGCGCATCGGGCTGCTGCTGATCGACGACGTGCAGTTCCTCGCGGGGCGTCGCGAGACGCAGGGAGAACTGCTGCGCCTGTTCGAACGGATGCAGACGCAGGGGCGGCAGATCGTCCTCACGAGCGACCGGCCGCCGTCGGAGATCGACGACGTGGACGACCGGCTCGTGAGCCGCCTTTCGGGCGGGCTCATCGTGGACGTCACCGCACCGGACTTCGAGACCCGCGTGGCGATCCTCCGGTCACTCTGCGCCGAGCGCAAGCTGTCGTTCAGGGACGGCATGCTCGAGGAGCTGGCCCGGTTCGAGTTCTCGAACGTGCGCGAACTGCAGGGCGCCCTGAACCGCCTCGTGGCGCACCAGGCGATCGGGTTCGACGGCCCGGCGCCGCGGCCGAGCGCCGAGCGCCAGCGGAGCGTCAACGAGTTCGAGAGCTTCCTCACGGACATCACGTCGGCGGTCCAGGAGCACGTCGAGGCGTGGCAGACGCGGCTTCGCGAGCGCATCGCCTACTGGGCCGGCGAAGGCTATCGCACCGGCGTCCTGCAACGGGCCCTCGACCTGCCGAAGGAACCGGACGTGGACGGGCTGCTCGCGACGTACACGGCGGCCGTCGAGCACCTGAAGCGGCTCGAGCGCGCGGCGAGCGGCGCCGACGAGCGACTGGGCGCCGATCCGGTGTTCCGCGACCCGGAGCGGCTGGCCGAGGCCGAGGACCTTGTCGAGCGCGCGCTGTCGGGCTCGACGCCGCCACCCGCGCCGATCATCACGTTCCAGCGCGACACGTTTGACGTGGGCGCCTCGAACCAGCTCGCCGCGCACGCGGCCGATGAGGTGGTCGCCAACCCCGGCGGCAAGTACAACCCGCTCCTCGTCTACGGGCCGTCGGGCGTCGGCAAGACGCACCTGCTGCACGCCCTCGGCAATGCGCTGGCCGAACTGCCGCTCGAGGATGGCCAGCCCCGCGTGGTCGGGTGCGTGCACGCGCAGAAGTTCATTGACGAACTGATCGCCGCGATCCAGGCAGGCACGGTCGAGCGGTGGCGAACGCGCTATGGCCGCGTCCACGCGCTGCTCGTGGACGACGTGCAATTCGTGGCGGGCAAGGAGCGCACGCAGGAGGAGTTCTTCGCGCTGTTCAACACGCTGGTGGGCGAGGGCCGGCAGATCGTGCTGACCAGCGACCGCACGCCCGGCGAGATCCCCGACCTGGAGGCGCGGCTCCGGTCGCGATTCGAGGGTGGGCTCGTCGTGGCGATCCAGCCGCCGGACCGGCCGCTGCGCGAGCTGCTCTTCGCGCGCTACCTGGAGCACGCCGGCCGGGCGGCGCCGCCGGAGCTGCTGACGACGCTCGCCGAGCCGGCGGTGCAGAGCGTGCGCGAGATCATCGGCGTGGTGAACCGGCTGGGCGCGGTGGCCGACGCGAGCGGCGTGCCGCTGACGTCGCAGGTCGCTCGTGCGGAACTCGGCATGCCGACGCCGCTTGCCGGCGTGCCGGCGGTCCAGCGGTCGCGCGGCACGCGCGACGCGTCGTTCCTCGACGCCGAGAAGGTGATCTGGGAATGGCCCGACGTCGCCGGCCGCATCGTTGAGGAGTTCCGCTGATGGCGATCAAGGGCAGCCTCGCCGAAGCGAGCCTTCCGGACGTCCTGCAGCTCCTGGCGATGGGCAAGAAGACCGGGTGCCTCTCGGTCACGCACAAGAACAACTTCGGCTCGATCTACTTCGACAAGGGGAAGATCTCGTACGCGGCGATCGTGAACCGCCGCGACCGGCTCGGCGACATCCTCGTGAAGTCGGGCACCATCACGAGCCAGCAGCTCGACCAGGCGATCTCCGCACAGTCGAAGGACCGCGACAAGCGGCTTGGCGAGATCCTCGTCCACCTCGAGATCATCACCCGCGACCAGCTCCACCAGCAGATCCGCATCCAGATCGAGGAGGCGGTGTACTTCCTGTTCACGTGGGCCGAGGGCGCGTTCAACTTCGAAGCCGACATCCTGCCCGAAGAGCAGGACTTCCTCGTCTCCATCAACCCGGAATCGCTCCTCCTCGAGGGGGCGCACCGCGTGGACGAGTGGAGCCTCATCGAGAAGAAGATCCCCTCGTTCGACATCGTGTTCGAGCTCGACCGCCGGCGCGTGGACGAGAGCGGCGCCCAGCTCACGACCGAGCAGACGACGATCCTGCCGCTGATTGACGGGCAGCGCGACGTCGCGCGGATCATCGAGGACTCGGGCCTCGTCGAGTTCGAGGTCGGCAAGGCGCTGTACGGCCTGTCCACCGCCGGATTTCTCCACCGCGTGGGTCGATCGAAAACGCCGGACACGACGATGGCGACCGACGCGCGCGTCGAGGAGCACCGCAACCTCGGCATCGCGTTCTACAAGACCGGCATGCTCGACGAAGCCGCCCGCGAGTTCAAGCGCGTCACCGAGCTGCGCCCCGCCGACCTGCAGGCGCGGTTCCACCTCGGGCTTGCGCACCTGCGGATGGGGCGGAACGAACAGGCCGTCGCCGA
This sequence comes from uncultured Gemmatimonas sp., assembly GCA_964557615.1. Lineage (GTDB taxonomy): Bacteria > Gemmatimonadota > Gemmatimonadetes > Gemmatimonadales > Gemmatimonadaceae > Fen-1231. The sequence continues at coordinate 21,474 of CAZLAU010000029.1, read as the reverse complement.
TCTGGAACAGGCCGCGCACGCCCGTTCGGCCACCGCCGCGGTGTTCCACAACCTGGCGTTCGCGCTCGAGCGCCTTGGGGAAACGTCCAAGGCGCGGGAAGCGCTCGCCGAGGCCCTGCGCCGCGGCGGCGACCGCGATCCGCGCGTGCACACGTCGATGGGCGTGCTCGCCCTGCGCGACGGTGCGCTGAGCGCTGCCGAGGCCGCGTTCGCCACCGCGCGGTCGCTCACCGGTGGGAAACCGCCCGCCGCGCCGTGGTTCCACTTCACCGCGCTCACGGCGGCGCTGGGTGGCGGGCTCGACCGCGCCATCGCGATCCTCGAGGAAGGGCTCGCGGCGTATCCGCATTCGGCCGTGCTCCACAACAACCTCGCTGTGGTGCTCGAACGGCGCGGGCGCTTCGACGACGCCCTTGCCGCCGCGGAGCGCGGAACCGCCGAGGACTCGGGCATCGCCCAGACGCACAAGAATGTCGGCGACCTCCAGTACCGGATGGGCGCGTTCGACGAGGCGTACGACGCGTACCGCCGGGCGGTGAAGTACAACGAAACCCTCGGCAGCGACGTCTGGCTCAAGCTCGGCAACATCCTCCTGCGGCGCCGCGAGCGCGACGAGGCGATCGCGTGCTGGGAGAAGGCGCTCGCGATCGATCCGGGCAACCCGATCGTGCGGCAGAACCTCGACGCGGCCAGGGGGGCGCCGTGATCGGCACCGATCGGGCGGCCGCCGATTTCCGCGCGCTCACGACGCAGATCGTCAACGCGCGCGGCGTGGCCGTGGGCAGCTACAAGAAGAGCTGCCTCGAGCGGCGCATTGCCGCGCGGATGCGCGCCCGCGGGGCGGACAGCTACGCCGAGTATGCCCGCATGTTGCGCGAGGACCCGTCGGAGTACGACGCGCTCATCGACGCGCTGACGATCAACGTGACGCACCTGTTCCGCGACACCGACGTGTGGGAGGGCGTGGCGCAGCGGGTGCTGCCCGAGATCTGGAACGGGCCGCACGCGACGATCAACACGTGGGTCGCCGGGTGCGCGAGCGGCGAGGAAGCGTACACGGTGGCGGCCCTCTGGCACCGGTTTCTCGAGGGGCGCGGGGAAGCCGATCGCGCGTCGCGGCTCCGCATCACCGCGACCGACCTCGACCCCGACGCCCTCAAGCTTGCCGCCGCCGGCGCGTTCCCGGTCGAGTCGTTTCGCGATACGCCGCACGACGTCCGGCGTCGCTACTTCACGCCGTCCGCGCCGTCGGTGGCCGCCCCAGAGCTGCGCCGCATGCTCACGTTCGAGCGCGGCGACCTCCTCGAAACCGCACCGCCGAACGGGACGATGCACCTCATCACGTGCCGCAATGTGCTGATCTACTTCGACAAGCCGTCGCAGGACGCGATCTTCGAACGGTTCCGCGACGCGCTCGTGCCCGGCGGCTATCTCGTCCTCGGCAAGGCCGAGGCGGTGCTCGGCAACTCGCGGCTGCTGTTCGACGCGATCGATCATCAGATTCGGCTGTTCCGGAGGCCGGCATGACCGAACTGCGCGTTGCCATTGCGCGGCACGCCGTCGTCACCGCGCCCGGACGGCTGGTCTGCGTCGGCGTCGGGTCGTGCGTCGTCATCATGCTGCACGACCGGGCGACGAACACCGGAGCACTCGCACACGTCCTGCTGCCGACGGAAACCGACGGGGCCGCCACCGGCCACCCCGCACGGTATGCCAGCACCGCCGTGCCGCTGCTCGTGAACGCGCTGAAGGCGCGCGGCGCCAGCGGACCGTTCGTCGCCAAGCTGGCCGGCGGCGCCGGGTTGTTCTCCGACGTGCTGACGTCGAAGGGCCGGATCGGCGAACGCAACGTCGAGGCCGCGCGCGCCGCGCTCGCCGAGGCGAACATCCCGGTCACCGCGGAGGACGTCGGCGGGGCGAGCGGTCGCTCGATCGTGTTCGACGTGGACACGGGGAAGGTGGCCGTGCGGCTCGCGGGAGGCGATACGCGTGTCCTCTAGGCCGCGCACCGTGCTCGTCGTGGACGACAGCGCGCTGATCCGCGCCGTGCTGCGCGACGTCGTGGGCGCCACGGACGGATTCGAGGTGATCGGCACTGCCGCGGATGGCCGCGAGGCGGTCGCGGCGGTGAAGTCGCTTCGCCCGGACATCGTCACGCTCGACGTCGAGATGCCGGGGCTCGATGGGCTCGCGACGCTCGAGATCATCATGCGGGAGTCGCCGCGTGCGGTGGTCATGCTGAGCGGCGCCGAGACCGAAGGCGGCGTGGATCTCACGCTGCGGGCACTCGATCTCGGCGCCGTGGATTTCGTGCGCAAGTCCACGGCAACCGGGGGCGTCCAGGGCGAGATCGCCGCGCGCCTGCAGACGGCGCTCCGCGCGGCGGCGGCCGCAAACGTCGGCGCGGTGTCGCGCGCCACGGGTCAGCACGTCGTGATCTCGCGTGATGCCGCCGCGGCGCAGCGCGAGGCCGATCGCACGGCAGGGCCCGTTCGCCGCGTTGCGCCGGCGCCGGCTGAGGCACACGCGGCACCGGCGCGCGCCGTCGTCGTGGTCGCCGCCTCAACAGGCGGGCCGCGGGCGCTGGCCGACGTCGTGCACGGGCTGAGGCCGGAACTCGAGGCAGCGGTGCTGATCGCGCAGCACATGCCGCGGGGATTCACCGCCGGGCTGGCGCGGCGACTCGCGCAGCTCACGACATTCGGCGTGGGCGAGGCCCGCGACGGCGAGCCGGTGCTGCAGGGGCGGGTGTACCTCGCGCCCGGCGGCCGGCACATGAAGGTCACAGCCGGCGCGGACGGCGCGCGGATTGCCCTCGACGACGGGCCCACCGTTTGGGGGGTCAAGCCGGCGGCCGATCCGCTCTTTGTCTCGGTGGCGCAGCTGTTCGGCGGCGCGTCGGTCGGGGTGGTGCTCACCGGCATGGGGCGCGACGGCGCCCTCGGGCTGTCGGCCATCCGCGAGGCCGGCGGCGGGGCGATCGTCCAGGACGAAGAGAGCTCTGCCGTGTACGGCATGCCGCGCGAGGCCTTGGCGATCGCCGGGGCCGATCGCACGGTCGTTCCCGCCGAGGTGGCGTCTGCCGCGGCCGAACTCCTCGCGCGCCAGCGGGTGCTGAAGTGACCGCCGGCTCCGCCCGTCGCCTGCATGCGCCCGCGTCCTCGCGCGAGAACGTCGCGGACGCCGCCGGCCGAACCGCCAGCGACGCCATGCACGTCGTGGCGCGCGTCGGCGACGAGCGTTTTGCGTTCCGCGTGGCGGACGTCGAGGAGGTGATCGATGCGCCGCCGCTCATTGCCGTGCCGAACGCGCCACCCGGACTGGCAGGGCAGTTCACGCATCGCGAACGGACGATCAGCGCCTACGACGCCGCGTGGGCATTCGGCGTCGCGAGGCGCGGGGGCGCCGGCACCGCCCTCGTGCTGCGCGTGGCGGGCGATCGGTCGGCGCTGATCGTGGACGACGTGGACGACCTCGCGTCGCTCGATCCGGACGCGGTGCGGTCCACGCCGGTGGGCGCCGACCCATCCGGGTTGCTGCGCGGCGTCTGTCTGCCGCGCCCGGGCGCGGCGCACAGCGGTGAGTTGATCGGCGTCGTGAATGCCGTGGCCCTCGTCGCGCGTGTTGCCGCGCGCGCGGTGGTAGCCCCGTGAACGCGGCCAGCGACGGCCCGATGCAGACCGCGAAGGCGGGTGGCGTGACTGCGCCGAAGGCCGGTGGCGTGGCTGCGTCGAAGGCCGGTGGCGAGCGCGTCCAGCTGGTGGTGTTCCGGGTGGGCGCCGATCGGTACGCCGCCGACGTGTTTTCCGTCGAGCGTGTGCTGCGGTACGAGCGGCCGCGGCCGATCCCGAACGTTCCCGCCTGGCTGGACGGGGTGATCGACTATGGCGGGCGGGTCGTACCGGTGATCGACCTGCGGACGCGGTTCGACCTTCCTGTGGCGACCGACGCCGAGCATTCGCGCATCCTCGTCTTCACGGTCGAGACGGGCGCAATCGCCGCCGCCGTGGACGGGGTCGATGAAATCGTTACCGTGGAGGCGTCGGCGCTCGAGGAGCCGCCGGCGATCGTCCACGGACTTGCCCGGCAGTACCTCCGGGCGCTGCTCCGGCGCGACGACCGGGTGACCGTCGTGCTGGACATTTCGCAGTTGCTCAACTCGCGCGAGCGCATCGTGCTCGACCAGGCGATGGCGGAGACGACGAATGGCTGATGAGACAGTCGCGCAACAGCGCGCGCGGTACGCCGACATCGACTCGCGCCTTGACGCGGCGGCATCGGGCGGCATCGACGATGCATCCCGGCTCGCCGTCAAGGCGGAGATCATCGCGCTCTTCAAGGCGGTCGAGCAGCAGGCCGCCGAGTTCACCGCGCTGAAGGAGGACATCCGGCAGCTGGTGGACAAGTGGAAGGCGCTCCAGACGGCGGCGGCCCCGTCGCTGGCGCCCGAGTTCACCGCGGCCAAGCCGGTGGTCGTGGCCGATCACATCGGCGCATCGACATTCATCGAGAAGGGGTGGAGCCGGCTCTCGCTTGGCGACTACGAGGGCGCCGAGACGGCGCTGCTCAAGGCCATCGAACTCTCGCCCGGCGACGCCCAGAGCGAGGCGCTGCTCGGATGGGCGCAGATGCTGCAGGAGAAGTACGACGACGCGCTGATGAGCTTCCAGAAGGTCCTGATGCGGGAGCCGGCGAATGCGCTTGCGCGGATCAACGTCGGGTACATCTGCCTGAAGAAGGGGATCTTCGGCGAAGCCATCGAGCACCTGTCCAAGGCGATCCGGCTCGACAACGACAAGAAGGCGACGTTGTACGCACACTTCTACCTGGGACTCGTGTATCTCGAACGTGAGATGTACGAGGACGCGCAGGTGTTCTTCCAGAAGACGCTGGCCCTCGGGCCAAACCTGATCGAGGCCTACTACGAGCTGGGGCGCGCGTTCTGGTTCAACGAGCAGGAGGCCGAGGCGCGCGACGCGTGGAAGACGGGCCACGCGACGAACAAGTTCAATCCGTGGGGCAAGCGGTGCGCCGAGGTGCTGGCAACGGTGGACGGGGGCGGGCAGCCACCGCGATAGCTTGCGCACAGCGCTCGGCGGCAGGAACTGCGAAACCGAGAAACCGCGAGACTCCGAAACCGAGAAACCGAGAAACCGCGGATCTCGCGGACGAACGGCACGGAGATTCGCGGATACTGCAACTGCAATAACGGGGGAACTGCAACGACAGTCAGCGGTCGTGGCAGCTCCCCGGTTTCGCTGGCACCGCCGTGGCAGTTGTAGTTGCAGTTGCAGTTGCAGTTGCAGTTGCAGTTACCCCATCAGTTGTAGTTGCAGTTGCAGTTGCAGTGTCGTTGTAGTTGCCGTTGTCGTCGCGGTTCTCCGCGAATCTCCGTGCTGTTCATCCGCGAGTTCCGCGGTTCCAGTGTTGTTGTCGACTAGCTTTACACGCAAATGCTGAAGCGGGTCACCACCTTGCTGACGCTGGTGGCGTCGTGCGCCGCCGCGCAGGACTTCCAGGTTCCTCCCGGCACCGAAGTCATTCGCGGAGGCCGGTTCTCGTTCATTGCCACACCCGGCGACGCCGGCCTCGCCCGCAACCTCCTCGAGTACGCCATCGCGAACGACACGTTCCCCGGGCTGCCGCGCCCGCGCGAGTCCGTCACCGTGATGGTTGCCCCCGACGATGCCCGGTTCGCCGAATGGATTGGTGGCGGCTTCCCCGAATGGGGGATCGCGGTCGCGTTTCTCGACGAACGCCGCATCGTGATGCACGGCCGGTCCGCCGGCTCCAAGGCCGGTGACCCGAGGGTGACCCTCCGCCACGAACTCGCACACCTTTCGCTGCACGAGCACACCGGTTCGCTGCCTCCGCGCTGGTTCGAGGAGGGGTACGCCTCATTTGCCGCGCGCGAATGGCGTCGCGAGGACGTCCTGGCGTCGAACATCGTATTGGCGTTCCGTGGCGTGCCGAGGCTCGCTGCCCTCGACACCCTGATCTCCGGCGGTTCCACTCGCGCCGAACGGGGCTACGCCCTCGCGCATCGCGCGGTGGCCGACCTCGCCGCGCTCGACCCGCAGCGGGGGCTGGCGCCCCTCTTCCCGTACTGGATCGAGACCCGGACCCTGGACGGCGCCGTTCGGCGCGCCTACGGGATCACGCTTGCCGGTTTCGAGGATGGGTGGCGCAAGACGACCCGGCGCCGCTACGGCGCGATCGCGATCCTGGCCGACTTCGGCTTCCTGCTGATTGTGCTGTTCGCGGTGGCTGGGCCCCTCTGGCTCTCGCGGCGGCGGCGGGACCGCGCCCGCCTGGCCGCGCTCCGGGCTGCCGAGGCGGTCGCCGAGCAGCGGGAACGCGAAAGCGCGCTTGCGGCGCTCATGGCCGAGGTGCACCGGCCGGGCAACGGCGAGGGAACAATTCGGCACTGAATGACGATCAGATTAAGGAGAGGTGACGTGCCGATGTTGTTGCTTGACACTACCATAGACGCGCCGTAGAATCCCCGACTTATGGCAGACGCAATGCGCCCTATGGCAAAAAGGGCTTCGGTACGGTGGGCGGTCGCCGGGTTCGTCCTGGTCGCCGGCTATGCGGACCTGGCCCGGGGAGGGGAGACAATCGCTCCCATCCTGCTCGTCGTCGGGTACTGCGTCCTGGTACCGCTGGCGATTCTGTCGGAAGCGTGACGGGCGGATGCCGGGCGAATAGCTCAGCTGGTTAGAGCACCTGCCTTACACGCAGGGTGTCGGGGGTTCGAGTCCCTCTTCGCCCACTGCAGAACTCACTGGACGCAGGTTGGATCACCACTCGGAGGAAGGAACGTGATGGCTCGGCATATCGCACGCAACGCGGCGCTGGCAGCGGTGGTATTCGCGGGAAGCGCATCCCTCGCGGCGGCTCAGCCACGCATGAATCGCGGCCCGAATCCGGACGCTCCGAAGCTGATGGTGAGCGCGTGCAAGGCGCCGGACAAGGCGCTGGCCGTTCAGTGCGCCGACCGCATTCGCAGCCAGATCGAGGGCGACGTTTCGTTCCGTTCGCTGGTCGTGATGTCCAAGGCCGACGTGGAAAACACGCTCACGGCCTCGGGCTATGATCCGGCAATGGCGCTGGCCCCCGGCGACGCGATCGCGCTCGCCAAGCAGCTCCACGCCGACATGTACATCGACGCGACCGCCGAGAAGGCGGGCGCAGGATTCAAGATCACCGCGGCGGTCGTGCTGTCGCGCGACGCCAACATGAAGCAGCCGCTGGGGGAGTTCGACCACGCGCGCATCGAGACGGTCTCGGGCCAGATCTCGAAGAGCTTCCAGGACGCGTTCAACAAGACGTACGAGCCGCAGAAGGACTGCTTCACGCGCGAGCGCGAGCGGAAGTACGATGACGCGCTCAAGGCGGTCAACGACGGGCTGAAGGCGTATCCCTCGAGCGCCTGGCTGCGCCACTGCAAGCTCGCCGTGATGAAGAGCCAGCGCGCGCCCGGCAAGGACGTCGCGGCACTGCTCGAGGAGATCATCGCCGCAGACGCGACCAACCGCACGGCGCTCCGCGACCTCGTGGTGATCTACGAGACCGAGGGCAACAAGGACAAGAAGATCGCGACGCTCGAACTCCTGCGCGCCGCCGATCCGACCGACCCGACCCTCGCTGCGCAGATCGTCAACACCTACGCCGAGATGGGCCTGCTCGACAAGGCCCGTGCCGTCGTCGAGCCGGCGATCGCGCAGAACCCGGGCGACATCAATCTGGTCCGGCCGTACTGGCTGATCCTGATGAACGCCAAGGAGTACAAGAAGGCGATCGAAGTCGGCAAGACGATGGCCACGATGGACACGTCCACCGCCGACACGTCGTACTTCCAGCGCATGATCTCGGCCGCCAGCGCCGACTCCAACTTCGCCGAGGCCGCAAGCCTCGCCGACCGCGCCGTCACCAAGTTCCCGACGAACGCGCAGTTCCACACGTTTGCCGTGGCCGCACACCAGAAGGCCGGCAATCCGGCGGCGTCGGTCGCGGCCGCCCAGCGCGCGCTGCGTGCAATGCCGGATGCCAAGGGGCTGCGGGCGCAGATCGCCGTCGCCTACCTCGGTGAGAGCCCGCCAAAGATCGAACAGGCCATCGCGATGGCCAAGGAAATGCTCGCCAACGGCGAGGACAAGGATCAGGTCGCGGCCGTGGCCGTGCAGTCGGGCAACCTGCTGCGCGCCGCCATCGACTCGACCACGTCGCTCGCCCAGACGGAGCGCGTGCTCGCCGTGACGCAGTGGGCCGATACGCTCGCCACCGGCTCGTCTCTGGCCGCGCAGGCCAAGTTCGTGATGGGCGTCGCCGCAATGACCGTCGGGCAGCGCTACCTGAACCAGGTGGGCGAGATCGGCACGAAGATCCAGGCCGACTTCAAGACGGCGTCGTCGAATGAAGCCAAGCAGCGCGTGCTCGACGAGGCGTATCCGCGCGCGTGCGCGACGACCAACAAGGCCAACGAGTACTTCACGCTCGCGCAGGGCGCGCTGCCGGCCGGCGGCCGGTTCGACCCGCGCACGGCGCAGCAGGTGATGGGAAGCCTGATGCAGCTGAACGGCTTCGTGGAGCAGTACGTCAAGGCGTATTGCAAGAAGCCGTAAGGCACGCGCGACCCCGACAGTTCGAAGCGGCCCGCGGATTTCCGCGGGCCGCTTCGTTTTTCCGCGTATCTTTCCGGCGTGACTGACTCGCGGTTCGACTCGGCGTACCACGCCCCCGTGATGGTGGACGAGGTGCTGCGCGTGCTGCTCGGTCGCGACGGCCAGCCCGCGGCCGCCCGGCCCACGGACGACCGACCCGCAGGCGCCCAGCCCTCGGACGCGCGACCGATGCGCGTGCTCGACTGCACGCTCGGCGGCGGCGGTCACAGCGCCGCGCTGCTCGAGGCGGGCGCCGACGTGACTGGAGTGGATCGCGACGCCTCGGCGATCGCCGCGGCCGGCGAGCGGCTCAAGACATACGCCGACGCCGGCCGGTTCCGGGCCGTGCACGCGAACTACGCCGATTACGCCGTCTCCGACGCCGATCGCGAGCCGTTCGACGCGATCCTCCTCGACCTCGGCGTCTCGTCGCACCAGTTCGACGACCCGTCCCGCGGGTTCAGCTTCCGCGAAGGTGCGCCGCTCGACATGCGGATGGGCGCCGCTCCGCTCACGGCGGCGGAGTGGCTCAACGAATCGAGCGAGGATGAACTCGCGTCGGCGCTCCGCGACTACGGCGACGAACGGCGCGCCGCGCGGATGGCCGCCGAGATCGTGCGCCGGCGGGGGAACCGCGCATTCGCCGTCAGCGACGACCTCGTGGGCGTGATCCGCGCCGTCCTGGGGCCGCGGTCGGGGCCGCCGGATTTCGCCCGGATCTTCCAGGCCGTCCGCATTGCCGTGAACGACGAGCTGGAGGGGCTCGCGCAGGCGCTGCCGGCGCTCCGTGACCGGCTGGCCCCGTCGGGCGTCATCGGGGTGATCACCTATCACTCCGGAGAAGACCGGTTGGTCAAGCACACCTTCCGGGATTGGAGCCGTTCGTGCATCTGCCCACCACGGCAGCCGGTGTGCACGTGCGGCGGAAACACGGCGCTGGGCGATGTCGTCACCCGCAAGGCGATCGCGGCCGCGGCGGACGAGATCGTCCGCAACGCGCGCGCCCGCAGCGCCCGGCTCCGGGCGTTCCGCCGGCGCGGCTCGCGCCGCACACCGCCCGGGAAATGACGTGAGAGGGCGCTCGATTGTCGCCCTCGTCCTCCTCGGTTTCGTCCTCGTGGCCACAGGCGTCATATGGAGGCGGAGCACGGGTATCGCGCGCGCGCGTGAGGAGAGTCGCCTGGAACAGCGTCGGGCGGCGCTTGACGCGGAGCGCGCAAAACTCGAAGGAGACATCCGCGACGCGTCGAGTCGCGCCCGGCTCGCGCGAATCGCCGAGGAGCGCCTGAAGATGAGAATCCCGAACGACAGCCAGGTGATCTACCTCTCGCCCGCCGTGCGGCCGCCGCGCGGCGGCGATGGCGCGCAGGGGCGTGGCCCGGGTGGTGGATCAGATGATCGAACGGACTGACGACGCGCGCGACGTCTTTGCGGCGCCCGGCACGGCCGCGGGCGCCGCCGGCAATTCCGGGAACCCGTGGGTGCGCGCCGCGCTCGTCCAGGGCGGGCTGATCGTGTTCGCGCTGGCGCTCATCGCCCGTGCGGCCCAGGTGCAGCTCGTCGAGCGCGATTCCTGGCGCGCGCGCGCCCGCGCGCAGCAGCTGGCATCATCGCCGCTGCCCGCGCCGCGCGGCACGATCCTCGACGCCAACGGCTCCGTCCTCGTCGAGTCGCGCCAGCTCGTGAAGATCGCGGTGGCGCCGCGCGAAGTGCTCGCCGACGTCGGCAAGGGCGGGGAGGGCCGCGCGCGCATGGAAACATTGACGCGCGTGCTCGCGCGCGTGGGCGTCTCGCCAGAGTGGGTCGCGCGCGTGCGCGACACCACCCGCAAGTGGGTCGAGGTGCCGGGCCGCTACCTCGCCACGGACGTCGGATCGGTCACGAGCCTGCGCGGCGTGCACGCCCAGCCCGCGCTCGAGCGCGTGCCCCCGGCGAACGACGGCTTGCGGCGCCTCGTCGGGCGGGCCGACGACGCCGGCGGACCGGTGGACGGCCTCGAGAAGGCCCTCGACCCGCTGCTCCGCGGCACGGGCGGCAGCGACTCGCTCGTCCGCGACGTGCGCGGTCAGCGGATTCGCTCGCCCAACGTGTCGGCCGACGCTCCCGTGCCGGGCCACACCGTGGTGCTCTCGATCAACCAGGCGCTGCAGGATATCGCCGAGCGGGCGCTGGCTGATGCCATCGTGTCGATGCGGGCGAGCGGCGGCGACATCGTGCTGCTCGACCCGGCGACCGGCGAAGTCCGCGCGATGGCCAGCCGCCGCGAGAACCCGCAGTCCACCGCCGCCACCGCGCTCACCGAGCCGTACGAGCCCGGATCCACGCTGAAGCCGTTCTTCGCCGCGCGCCTGCTCGACCTGGGACGCGCCCGCGCGGATGAGGTCATCAACACCTACGACGGCGAATGGGACCTGAACGGCCGGAAGATCGAGGACGACCATCCATCGCCCGAGTTCTCGCTCGCCGACGTGATCCGCTACTCCAGCAACATCGGCATCATCCAGTTCTCGCAGCGTATGACGCCGAACGAGCAGTTCGAGCTGCTGCGCGACTTGGGATTCGGCTCACCGACGGGCATCCCGTACCCGTCCGAGTCGCCGGGCATCCTGCCCGTGCCGCGCCGCTGGGACGGCCTCACGTCGGCGTCGCTCGCGATGGGCTACGCGCTCAACGTGACGCCCTTGCAGCTCGCGGCGGCGTACGGGGCGATTGCGAATGGCGGTGAACTGCTCGAGCCCTCGATCGTGAAGGAGATCCGCTCACCGGGTGGTGAGGTGACGTGGCGGCACGAGCGGCGCGTCGTGCGTCGCGTGATGAGCCCCGAAGCCGCAACCGCGCTGCGCGGCATGCTGCGTGGCGTGGTGGAGACGGGCACCGCGATCGGTTCCAACCTCTCCACGTTCGACATCGCGGGAAAGACCGGAACGGCGAAGGTCGCCGTGAACGGCCGCTACGATTCGGGCCGCTACACCGCCAGCTTCGCGGGGATGTTCCCGGCCGACGAGCCGCAGCTCGTGATCCTCGTGAAGCTCGACGACCCGCGGAAGTCGATCTACGGAGGCCGCGCCGCTGCGCCCGTGACGAAGGTGGTGCTGCAGGCCGCGCTCGCGGCCCGTGATGCGGCACTCGACCGGCGCGCGCTCGCCGACAACCCTGCGCGCGAGCGTGGCGGGCTCGGCACGTCGCAGCTGGGCACCGGCGCCAATCTGCCCGCCGCCGAGAACGCGGCGGTCGCGCCGGCGACAGCGGACGACGGCAGCGCGCGTGGTGCCGCGCACGCCGGCAGCGTACGCTGGGTTGCGCGAGTCGACGAGCCGACACCACCCGCGCCGACGGTCGTGACGCGCCGCGCCGTTCCCGACGTCAGCGGAATGCCGCTCCGTCGCGCGGTGTACGAGCTGCACCGCGCCGGCTTCCGGGCGTCGATGCCCGGTGGCGGGTGGGGCGCAGATCGCACGCAGGCCACGTCGCCGGCGGCCGGCACGCTGCTGACCACCGGCAGCGTGGTCGTGCTCGAGCGCGAGCCGTGACCAACCGCGCGATGGCCGACGTCGCCAATCCGGGCCCCGCGGCCACGCACCGCGTGGCCGTCGCCACGATCGTGGACGCGCTCGCGCGCGCCGGCCTCCTCGCCGCAGCAAAGAGTGGCGCATCCAGCGGCGCTTCCAGTGGCGCTTCGAGCAGCGCGTCGGGCGGCTTGCCCGAGTTCGTCACCGGCATCACCGACGACAGCCGCGCGGTTGCCGCGGGCGGGATCTTCGTCGCCGTCAAGGGCACGGCACTCGACGGCCACGACTACATCGCCAAGGCGCGCGCGGCCGGCGCCGCGCTGATCGTCGCCGAGGACGCCTCGCGGGCCGCCGGACCGGACGCGCTCATCGTGACGGACGGGCGCCGCGCCGCGGCCGTCGCGGCCGCCGCGTTCTACGGCAACCCGGCGACGGGGCTGCAACTGATCGGCGTCACGGGCACCAATGGCAAGACCACGACGGTCGGCATGATCCGGCACCTGCTCGACGACGACTCCGGCACGCGCACCGCAAGCATCGGCACGCTCGGCGTGCTGCTGGGCAGCGCCGGCGTCGCGGTGGACGGCGGGGCTGGGCTCACCACCCCCGGTCCGGTCGAGCTGCAGCGCGTCCTGCGCGTGCTCGCCGACGGCGGCACGAAGGTGGTGGCGATGGAGGTGTCGTCACACTCGCTGGCGCAGCGTCGCATTGACGGCATCCAGCTCGCCGCCGCGGTCTTCACGAACCTGACGCGTGACCACCTCGACTACCACGGCACGATGGATGCGTACATCAAGGCGAAGCTCTCGCTCGCCGAGTACATCGCGCCCGACGGCGTTGCGGTGGTGAATGCCGCGGACTCCGCCTGGAGACGGCTGCAGCGCGGCCCGCGGCACGTGACATTCGGGGCAATGCACACGGCCGACGTGCACGCACGGCACGTGAGCTATTCCCCGCGCGGCACGTCGTTCGAACTGGTGTCCGGCGGAACGTCGGCCGACGTGACGCTCCCGCTCATCGGCGATTTCAACCTGATCAACGCGCTCGGCGCGGCGGCGACGGCCACCACACTCGGGATGTCCTTGCTCGATGTCGCGCGACGGCTGGAGACGATGCCCCAGGTGCCGGGGCGGCTCGAACGCATCGCACAGCGCCCGACCGTGCTGCGGGACTACGCCCACACGCCGGACGCCCTCGAGCGCGCGCTGACGGCACTGCGGCCGTTCGTCTCGGGCCGGCTCATCGTGGTGTTCGGCGCCGGCGGCGACCGCGACCCGGGCAAGCGTCCGCTGATGGGCGCCGTTGCCGCGCGGTTCGCCGACGTGGCCATCGTCACCAGCGACAATCCGCGCACCGAGAATCCCGAGGCGATCATCGACGCGATCGCCGCGGGCATGCCGGAGCGCTCGTTCGAGCGAATCGAAGACCGGCGGCTGGCGATCGCGCGCGCCATCGAGATCGCCGCGCCCACGCGCGACCTCGTGCTGCTGGCCGGAAAGGGGCACGAAACGTATCAGGTGCGTGGCACCGAGAAGCTCCCGTTCGACGAGGTGGAGATCGTGTCGCAGAT
>CAZLAU010000029.1:0-7629 GCA_964557615.1 uncultured Gemmatimonas sp. | reverse complement strand
AGGCGCGGGCCGGCCGGCGATGCCTTCCCGCGCGGCCACGGCGCGTTCGCGCGCGTCTGGACCGACACGCGAACGGTGGCGCCGGGCGACCTCTTCGTCGCGCTTCGCGGTGACCGGTTCGACGCGCACGACTTTCTGCGGGAGGCCGTCACGGCCGGAGCAACGGGCGTGGTCGTTTCCGACGCCCGGCGCACGGCAGGGCTCGGCGTGCCCGTGTACGAGGTGCCCGACACGACCCGCGCGCTCGGCGCGCTGGCCCGCTACCGGCGCGACGTGTGGGGTCGCCCGGTGGTGGCCGTTGGCGGCTCCAACGGCAAGACCTCCACCAAGGAGCTGATCCGCGCGGCGCTCTCGGCGCGGCTCGTCGTGCACGCCACCACGGGCAACCTGAACAACCAGATCGGTGTTCCGCAGACGCTGCTCGTGCTCGACGACGCAGCCGACGTCGCGGTGATCGAGGTCGGGACGAATACGCCCGGCGAGATCGCGATCCTGCGCGAGATCGTGCGGCCGGACATCGGCGTGGTGACGGGCATCGAGGAAGAGCACCTCGAGGGGTTCGGCGACCTCGCCGGTGTGCTCCGCGAGGAGGCCTCGCTGCTCGACGGCATTGCGCTTGCCGTCGTCCCGGCGCACGACGATGCCCTGGTGTCCGAGGCGGCCCGCCGCGCCCATCGCGCGGTGAGCGCCGGGATTGGCCGGGGTGCGCTCGCGGCCGAAAGCGGCACGCTCGCCGCCGACGCCACCGGCCGGCTCACGGTCGAGGGCGTGCACGTGGCCGTGCCGCTCCGTGGCGCGCACAACCTGAGGAACGCGATGCTCGCGCTCGCCGTGGCGCGCGCGTGCGGCATCTCGCTCGACGAGGCGGCACGCGGCATCGCCGCACTCGACGTGGGCGCGATGCCGGGGATGCGGTCGGCCGTGGAGCCGATGGGCGATGCGCTGCTCGTCAACGACGCCTACAACGCCAACCCGGGCTCCGCGCGCGCGGCGATTGACCTGCTCGCCGCCGTCGCCGGCCCGCGCCCGCGCGTGATCGTGCTCGGCACGATGCGCGAACTCGGCGCCCAGTCCGCCGAGGCGCATCGCGAAGTCGCGCGCACAGCCGTGGGCTCGGGGGCGTCGCTGGTGGCCGGCATCGGCGACTTCGCGCCCGCGCTCCGGGCCGTTGCTGCGGGCGATGCACGCGTCGTGACCGGCGCCGACATCGACGACGTCTGGCCCGCGCTGCGCGCGCGCATGGCGTCCAACTCCGCGATCCTGCTCAAGGCGTCGCGCGGCGTGAAGCTCGAACGCCTCCTGCCATCGCTGCGCGAGTGGGCCAGCGAAACGGCCTCACCATACCGGGCGGACTGACATGCTCTACGACCTGCTGTTCCCGCTCCGCGAGTTCTTCTCCCCGTTCCGGCTCTTCCAGTACCAGTCGTTCCGGGCGGCCGGCGCCGCGGTGACCGCGCTGCTGGTGGCCTTCATCGTCGGCCCGATGATCATCCGCTGGCTCCAGGGCATGCAGGTGCACCAGGTGGTGCGCGCGGGCACGCCCGACACGCACGCCGACAAGGGGAGCACGCCCACGATGGGGGGGTTCATCATCCTCGCGGCCACGGTGGTGCCCACGCTGCTCTGGATGCGGACGAACAACCGGTACGTCTGGCTCGCCCTGCTCACGATGCTCTGGATGGGGGCGATCGGGTTCATCGACGATTATCTCAAGCTTCGGCAGAAGCGCGCCGGCCAGAAGAACGAAGGGCTCGTCGAACGATGGAAGCTGGCGGGGCAGGTGAGTCTTGGCCTCGCACTGGGGATCTACCTCTGGCAGGTACCGCTCAACCAGCTCCCCGGCGCGTCCACGACGGTGCCGTTCCTCAAGAACATCCTGATCGTGCCGGCCACGGTCGGGCTCGCCTGGGCGTACGTGCCGTTCGTGACCTTCGTGATGACGGCGACCACCAACGCGGTGAACCTCACCGACGGGCTCGACGGGCTCGCGAGCGGGTTGATGGCGATCGCGATGGTCACCTTCGCGGCGTTCGCCTACGCGATGGGCCGCACCGACGCCTCCAACTACCTCGGCCTCTTCTACCTCCGCGGCGCGGGCGAACTCACGATCTTCTGCACGGCGGTCGCGGGCGCCTGCCTCGGGTTCCTCTGGTTCAACGCCAAGCCGGCGCAGGTCTTCATGGGCGACACGGGGTCGCTCGCGCTGGGCGGCGCGATCGGCGCCGTCGCGATCCTCATCAAGTCCGAGTTCCTGTTCGTCTTCATCGGCGGCGTGTTCGTCGCGGAAACCACGTCGGTGCTGATCCAGCGCACGGTGTTCAAGTACCGGCGACGGAAGCACGGCATCGAGTACGCCAGGGCCAATCGCGTCTTCCTGCGCGCGCCGCTTCACCATCACTTCGAACTCAAGGGGTGGCCCGAGTCGCAGGTGGTGGTGCGGTTCTGGATCTTGGGCATCCTCTGCGCGTTCGTGGCGCTCGCCACGATGAAACTGCGCTGATGCGCGAGCGGCTGGCGCAGGGCGAAGTCGCGGTCATCGGGCTCGCGCGGAGCGGAACCGCCGCGGCCCGCCTTGCCGCGCGCGAGGGCGCCACGGTGTACGCCTCCGACTCGGGCCCGCGCCCGGACGCCGTGCCGGCCGCACGACCCGGCGGCCCCGATCCGCTCGCGGCCATCGGCGTCGAGGCCCAGTACGGCGGGCACGACCTCCAGCGCATCGCCAAGGCGTCGCTCGCCATCGTGAGCCCGGGCGTGCCCCCGAACGCCGCGCCGGTGACCGTCGCGCGCAACGCGGGCGTGCCGGTCGTGAGCGAAGTCGAACTCGCGCTCTGGTTCCTGCCCGCGACGCGGCTGATCGCCGTGACGGGGACGAACGGCAAGTCCACGGTCACCGCCCTGATTGCACACCTGCTCCGCGGCCTCGGCGCCGACGCCACGGCCGCGGGGAACATCGGCGTGGCCTTGAGCGACATCGCGCTGATGCCGACGGCGCCGGCGTGGATCGCGCTCGAGATGTCGTCGTTCCAGTTGCACGACACGGCATCACTCCGGCCCGCGGTGGGAGTGCTCACCAACCTCTCGCCCGATCATCTCGACCGGTACGACGCGCTCGAGGACTACTACGCCGACAAGGACCGGCTGTTCGTCAACGCCGACGCGTCGTCCGTGTGGGTCACGAACGCCGACGACGTCGAGGTCACGCGCCGCACCAAGCGCGTGCCCGGCACCCACCGGCGCTTCTCGGTGAACGGCCTCGATGTTGACGCCCTCTACGACGACGCCCACGACGCCGTGCGCCTCCTGGGCGACGACCTGATGCGCCGCGCCGAAATCCCGCTCCTTGGCCACCACAACGTGGCGAACGTCCTCGCGGCGACCCTGGCCGTCGTCTCGGCCGACAAGGCGTTCACCACGCCCGCCGCACGCGACCTCCTCGCCGACGGAGTGCGAACGTTCCACGGACTCCCCAACCGGCTCGAAGTCGTGGCCGAACAGGGTGGCGTGGTGTGGATCAACGACTCCAAGGCCACGAATGTGTCGTCGGCGCGCGTCGCGATCGACGGAATGACGCGGCCGGCCGTCGTGCTCCTCGGCGGCAAGCACAAGGGCGAATCGTACGCGTCGCTCGCGGCGCCGCTCGGGCGGCACGCGCGGCGCGTGATTGCGTACGGCGAGGCCGGATTGCAGATCGCGAACGACCTCAAGGGTGCAGGGCTGAGCGTGCCGCTGGAGCGTCTCGAATCGTCATTTGAAGACGTCGTGACGCGCGCGCGCGCCGCGGCCACGGCCGGCGATGCCGTGCTGCTGTCCCCTGCCTGTTCGAGCTTCGACATGTTCAAGAACTACGAAGAACGCGGCGAGACCTTCCGGCGCCTCGCGCGCGGCACCGCGTGACCTCCATCGCCGTGCCGTCCGCGCTGGCCGGTGCGTCGTCGCGCACGGGCAACGGCGCCGCCGGCGCGTCGGCGGGCGCACCGGGGCAGTCGCGCACGCGCTGGCGCATTGACGTCGAGGCGCGCGCCCTCATCCTCGTCAGCGCCGTGCTGCTCGCGTTCGGGCTCGCCACGCTCTACAGCGCGAGCGCGTTCGAGGCCATGCGCATCGGCCGGGGCAGCGCCTACTTCCTGCTTAAGCAGCTCTCCGGCGTGGCGATCGGCACGGTGGTGTTCGCCGTGGCCGCGAAGGTGGACGCTGAAGTGTGGCGCAAGTACGCCTGGCACATCATGGCGCTCGCCATGATCGGAATGCTCCTCACCGTGCTGCCGTTCACGCGCTCGATCGCCCCGCCGATTCTCGGCGCGCGCCGCTTCCTGCTGGGCGGCTCGATCCAGCCGTCGGAGTTCGCCAAGCTCGCCGTCGTGATCTGGACGGCGATGCTCGTCGTGAAGAAGGGCGACCAGATGCGCCGGTTCTCCAAGGGGATGCTGCCGATCATCACGGTGATTGGCGCGCTCTCGGTGATGGCCGCGCTCGAGCCCGACCTCTCCGTCGTGCTCTTCTTCGGGCTCCAGATGGGCGTGATCGTCTTCGCCGCGGGCGGACGCATCGGACACTTCGTGCTCCTCGGCATCCTGGGCGCCCCCATCATCTGGCAGGAGACGCAGCGCCTCCAGTACGTGATGGAGCGCCTCCTCGGCTTTGCCGACGCCGCCGGCGTCGCGCACACGGCCGTCAACTACCAGCTCAAGCAGTCGCTCATCGCCGTGGGGTCGGGTGGCCTGTTCGGGGTTGGCTTTGGCGAGGGGCGGCAGCAGAACGGGTTCCTCCCGCTCTCGTACAGCGACTTCATCGGCTCCGGCATCGGCGAGGAGTGGGGCTTCATCGGAATGGCCGGCGTCACGATCCTTTTTGC
Source organism: uncultured Gemmatimonas sp. (assembly GCA_964557615.1). GTDB lineage: Bacteria > Gemmatimonadota > Gemmatimonadetes > Gemmatimonadales > Gemmatimonadaceae > Fen-1231. Next base: position 2,777 of record CAZLAU010000029.1, on the reverse strand, counting down.
CGCGTGGGGCTGGCTCGGCTTCCGGATCGCCAAGCGCGCGCAGACCCGGTTCCAGCAGCTGGTCGCGATCGGGCTCACCGTGACGATGATCGTCACCGCGTACCTGCACATCGGCGTGGTGGTGGGGCTCCTGCCCACGACGGGGCTCACGCTGCCGTTCATCTCGTACGGCCGCTCGAACCTGATCCTCTCGATGCTCGTCACCGGCATCCTGGTCAACATCGGGAGCCGGCCCGAGCGCATCATCGGCGCCGGCGCCACCGATCCGCTCTCCGCCGCGCCGCGGCGCGCGTGACGCCGGGCGAGGCGGCCGTGAACATCCTCTTCGCAGGCGGCGGCACCGGCGGGCACCTGTACCCCGCGCTCGCGATCGCGCGCGCGATGGTCCGCCGCAACCCTGCCGTGCGCGCGCATTTCATCGGGGCGCGCCGCGGCATCGAACGCGACGTGCTGCCGCGCACCGAGTTCCCGCACACCCTCGTGGACGCGCATCCATTGTACCGGAGCGAGCCGTGGAAGAACCTGACCACGATTGCCGGCGGCGCCCGCGCCTGGCGCGACATCGGCCGGCTCGCCCGCACGTTCCGTCCGCGCGTGGTGGTCGGCACGGGCGGCTACGCAAGCGGCGTCGCCCTCGCGTGGGCGGCGTGGCACCGTGTGCCGATCGCGCAGCACATCGGCGACAGCCATCCCGGCGCCACCGCGCGGTTCTTCGCGCGCTTCAGCCACGAGGCGTACCTCGGCTTTCCCGAAGCCGAACACTTCCTCCCGCGCGGGCGTTGCGTGTACCGCGACACCGGGAACCCGATTGATCCGCCGCCCGACATCCGCCCCACGCCCGCCGCGGCCCGCGCGCACTGGGGCTTTCCGCCCTCGGCGCGCGTGCTGCTCGTGTTCGGCGGGAGCCAGGGCGCCCGCGCACTCAACGTGGCCACGCTCGGGTTCATCGAACGCGGGCTCCCCGCGTCGCTCTGCGTCATCTGGGCCACCGGACGCGCGCACCACGACCTCTACAAGAGCTTCGACCGTGCCGACGTGCGCGTCGTGCCGTACCTCGACCCCATCGCGACCGCCTATGCCGCGGCCGACGTGGCGCTCGTCCGCGGTGGGATGATGGGAACGTCGGAACTCTGCGCGTGGGGTGTGCCGATGATCATCTGCCCGCTGCCAAGCGCCGCGCACGACCACCAGACCGCCAACGCCGTCGCGCTCGAGAGGGTTGGCGCGGCGATCCACCTGCCGCAGTCGCAGCTCACGCCGGAGCGGATCGCCACCGACGTCAGCGCGCTCCTCGACGAACCGGCCCGGCTCCGCGCCCTCAGTTCGCAGGCCCTCGCGCGGGCGCGCCCAAAGGCCGCCGCCGAGATCGCCGGACACGTCCTCGCCCTCGCCGCGCATGCCGCTGATTGATCCTTCCGATTCACGCCCGGTTCACTTCATGGGCATTGCCGGCGCGGGGATGAGCGCGCTGGCCGAGCTGTGCGTGCGCCGCGGCGCCACCGTCACGGGGTGCGACAGCGCCCCCGGCGCCGTTGCCGACCTCGCGCGGCTCGGGATCACCGTCACCGCGGGCCACTCCGAGGAACACATCGCGGGGCACCGCGCGCTCGTCGTCACATCGGCCGTGCCCAAGGACCATCCCGAGATCGCGCGTGCCCGCGCGCTGGGCGTGCCCGTGATCCGCCGCGCCGAGGCGCTCGCGGAGGCCACGGCCGGTGGCGACCGCCTGGTGGCGATCGCCGGCACGCACGGCAAGTCCACGACCACCGTGATGACCACCGCCGCGCTCAAGGGGGCGGGGGTGGACGCGACGGGCGTCGTCGGCGCGCGGGTGCGCGACTGGAACGGCAACCTCAGCGCCGGCGCCGATCGCGTCTTCGTGGTGGAGGCCGACGAGTACGACCGGTCGTTCCTCGCGCTCGACCCGCAGGTGGCCGTCGTCACGAACATCGAGGCCGACCACCTCGACATCTACCGGGACCTCGATGACATCCGTGCCACCTTCGCGCAGTTCGCATCGCGCGCGCGCTGGCTCGTGATCTGCGCCGACGACCAGTGGGCCAACCAGCTCCCGTCGCCCGCCACGGCCGAGGTCATCCGGTACGGCATCGAGAGCCCGGACGCGCGGCTCGTCGCGCGGAACATCAGGGCGGCCGACGGCGGCTCCGCGTTCGACGTGGCGTTCGATGGGCGCCTGCTGGGCCGCGTGACGCTCGGCGTGCCCGGCGCGCACAACGTGCGGAACGCGCTCGCCGCCGTGGCGGTCGGTGTGGGCACGTGGGGCGCGCCGCTGGAAATGCTCGCCCGGGGGCTCGCCAATTTCCGCGGGGTCGAGCGACGGTTCGAGCGGCTCGGCGACGCCGCCGGCGTGACCGTCATTGACGACTACGCGCATCACCCCACCGAGATTCGCGCGACCCTCGCCGCCGCGCGCGACGCCTTTCCCGGCCGCCGGATCATCGCGGCGTTCCAGCCGCACCTCTTCACGCGCACCCGCGATTTCGCGCCGCAGTTTGCCGACGCTCTCGTCGCCGCCGACGCCACCTGGCTCGCCGACATCTACCCGGCGCGCGAGCAACCGATCGCCGGGGTCACGAGCACGCTGATCGCCGACGCGATGGACAAGGCGGGGAAGGCCCCGGCGTGGCGCGGCGCGCGCGGCGGACTCGCCGTGATGCTGGCCGAGAAGCTGAAGCCGGGTGACGTGGTGATCACAATCGGCGCGGGCGACATCACGAAGACCGGGCCCGAACTCATCCGGCTGCTCGGCGGCGCCA
>CAZLAU010000028.1:23232-24710 GCA_964557615.1 uncultured Gemmatimonas sp. | reverse complement strand
CCGTGGTACTGCTCGCTCCAGTTCTGGTTGTAGATGTTGTTGTCGTGGTTGCCCGAACTCGACACGCCGACCTTGAAGAAATCGTTGTACGGCGGAAGCATCAGCGCCGCGGCCGTGAGGAACCCGCCGCCCGAGTGGCCGTAGATGCCCACGCGGTCGATGTCGATCCACTTGTGCTGCGCGGCGAGTTGTTCGATGCCGGCCTTCTTGTCGGCGAGGGCGTAGTCCCGAAGGTTGTAGTAGCTGAAGCTCTGGTACGCGTTCGATCGCAACGGGCTCCCGCCGCGGTTGCCGATCTGGATGACGATGAACCCGAGCTGCGCCAGTTGCTGCTGCGGTCCACCCGAACTGAACGGGATGTTGACGGACTCCGTCTGCGGGCCCGGATACACGTGCGCGATGATCGGATACTTCTTCGTGGAATCGAAGTCGAACGGCTTCCACATGTTGCCGTAGATGTCGGTGACGCCGTCGGCCGCCTTCACGATGAACTGTTCCGGCGGACGCCAGCCGAGGGCCTTGATGCCCGTGAGGTCGGCCTCCTCCAGGTCCATCACCGGCTTGCCCATCACGTCGCGCACGACGGCCTTGGGCGCCTGCTCGATCCTCGACGACACGTCCACCACGAACTTCTTGCTCGGCGACAGCGTCGTCGAATGGTTCGCGTTGCCGGCGTCGAGGATCGTGAAGCCCGTGCCGTCACCGTTCACGCGATACGTGTGCCGGTAGTAGACGTTCTCGCCCGGTTCGCGCCCGACGCCCGACACGTACACCACCCCGGCGATCGTGTCGATGTCGGCGATCTGGTCGGCGCGCCACGGGCCTTCCGTGAGCGGCTTCTTGTACGTGCCGTTGTGGTCGTAGAGGTAGTAGTGGCCCCAGCCGGTGCGCTCCGACCACCACACGATGTCGCCGCCCGTCTTCACGTACCGTACCTGCGGCGGCTCGAGGTTGGCGTTCTCGATGGACTCGGTGATCAAGGTCTTGGTTGCGCCGCTCGCCAGGTTCACCTCGATCAGCTCGAGATTGCGCTGGGGACGGTCGCGCCGCACCAGTCGCAGCACGTCCGAGCCGGTCGTCCAGTGCATGTTCATCAGACGCTGGTCGCGCCACTTCTTGACGTTCACCGGCTTGACCGCCGCGTCGCCCCGCTTCCAGGTCCACAGCTCCACCTGCGCGACGCTGTCCTCACCCGGCATCGCGTAGGTGTAGGAACTCAGGGTTGGCCGCGGGTCGGAGAGGACGTTCACCAGGAACAGTTCTTTGACGTTGCGCTGGTCCTGGCGCTGGATGTAGAAGGCCTTCGAGTCCGGCGACCAGACGGCGTTGGGCCGCACGCGCGGCTCGCGCGCATTGCCGCGCCCGCCACGCCCGCCTCCGCCCTCCTCCGTCGTGTCCTGCGCCGCGGTCGTGTCACGGAACCCGAAGGTGCGATTCTTCACGCCGTCGGTCGAGATCTTGACCGTGTCCGTCTTGCC
>CAZLAU010000028.1:2009-23132 GCA_964557615.1 uncultured Gemmatimonas sp. | reverse complement strand
GTGTCATTGTTGAACCGGAACTTCTTGTGGTCCTTCGTCCACGTGATCGTGGTGAAGGGCAGGGCGTTCGGGTCGTAGGGTTTCTTGTGCAGCGTGGCCAGTTGGGCCGCGAGCTTGGCGTGATCGAACAGCGGCTTCTTCACTTTCGTGGCCGGCACGGCGAGCATGAACCGCGACCCGTCTCGATCCCGCCAGTTGTACCACATCGAGTCGGTCTTGCCGATCCACCGCGCCTGGAGCGCCGTCGAATAATTCACGCGGCGCAGGGATTCCGTGCCGAACTTGTTGGCGAGATCCCAGTTCGCGCGCACCTCGGGCTGGCGGCTCGAGGTGACGGAGCGATCCTGCGCGGCCGCGGGCTCGGCGAGGCTCGCCGACGCGACGAGCGCGAGGGCCGTCATCGCGGCGAACCGACGCGCCGTGCGACTGCGGATGGGGGCACTGCTGCGCAACAACATGGACGACCCTCCGGAATGGTGACGGCGCGCGGAAGCCAACCGAGACGTCGGCCGCGAACGGCGCTCCCAAAAGACTGCCAGCTTTCACCCCGGTTGGGAAGCCTGCACGGCCCGCGGAAACGTTGGCGGGCGGCCGCCGTGCCTTCCGCCGCCTATTTCTGGAACAGGCGCGTGTGGATCACGACGAGCCCGCACTTGCTGTCCGCCATCTGGTAGCGGTCGGGCGCCTCGGAGGGCCCGCGATAGTACTCGATGGCCTCGACGTCCTTCGGATTGATCGAATTGATGTCGAACCGGTCGAATCGCGTCACGACGACTCCGTCCACGACCACGTGCGCATAGCACGGCGCGCAGGTCATCACGCCGCCCGCGAACACCGGAATGCAGTGCCGGGTGCTCGCGATGTACACGCCGCCGTTCGGGCGCGATGGCCCAACCCCGCGATCGTACTCGAGCCGCACGCTCGCCGTGCCGCCGATCACCGTCGCCAGCGTACGACCCTCCTGCGTCTCCAGAAAATCCCGGGTGAAGAATGTGCCGATGCCGCGCGCGCGGTTCTCGTCGAATCCGGTCAGCCGTCGGTCCCGCGCCGTGATCACCACCTCGTTCAAGATCGTCATTCGAGACAGGACGATGCGCCGGTCCACCGTCTCGTTCGCGGCGAAGGTCAGGGTCGTTTCCATCGGGCCGAACCCGAGCTTGCGCACGACGACGCGGTGCGTTCCCACCGGCACGTCGCGGAGTCGGAAGGCGCCCCGCGCCCCGCTGTGCACGCTCAGCGCCGCGTCCGCAATGATCACCTCGGCGTCCTCCACGACCTCACGGCCGCTATCCGCCACGATGACGCCGGAAAACACGGCCGTGGCCGTGGCGACCCGCTCAAGCGGCAGGCGCACGCTCGCCACCGGCTGTTCCGGCGCCAGCACGACGGTCTGCGGATCAGACCGGATCGAGTCTGCCGCCGCGCGAAGCACCACGACGGTGCCGGTGGGCACGCCGCAGAGCCGAAACGTGCCCGACGCGTCCGTGGCCAGCGCCGCCGAGCGCGGCGCCCCCGCCGCGTCGGTCCACTCGACACTCACCGTCGTTCCGGCCGGCGGCGGCGAGTCGCGCTCCCCGACGGCCTGTCCGACGACGATGCCGGGAATCGCGCCGTTCGAGTTGCGACGGGGTCCGCACACCGACGACACGATCTGCGCCGCGCTCGGTACCCGCACGCTGACCGCGTCCTTGGCGTCGGTGATCGTCACCGACGACTCGTTCGCCGTGCCGAGCGAGTCGAGCGCCGACGTGCGGACGATGAGTCCGTACTCACCCGGCAGTACGCCGCGCATTTCGAATCGCCCGTTCCGGTCCGCCGTCGCCACGAGCGCCGTCCCCTGCAACGATACGCGCGCGCCGTCGAGGCCACGTCCTGTCGCCGAATCGAGGACGGCACCCTTGAGGACGAGCGGGGGCCGCGAGAACAGCGTGTCGCGCCCGGCCACCGCGAGCCCGAGTTCACCGCCGGCCACGCGCACACCGGTCGTGACGACGCGGGATTCGGCGCCGCCCGCCGACGTGATCCGAGGGCCGGTGCTGCCGACCCGGATCTCCCGGACCGGCATGCGGATGTCCCACCTGGAGATGGCCCACGCCCCGTTCTTCAGCCGCGCGAACTCAATCGAGCCGCGCGCCCCGTCCGCCAGGTCGGGAACCTCGCCGTGGGTGTAGCGGAACTCCATCTCCTGCAGTTCCGACGTCGCCCGATCCACGTACACGGTGCCGCGAATGCCGCCCAGCTTTCGGCGCTCGGGCGTCGGCTCGAACGCGACGCCGATCGAATTGCGGTCGCGTCCCGAGGTCAGCCGCAGGCAGTGATCATCGATGAACGTCGACGAGCCCAGCATGTCGAGCCCGGGCGCGCGATACGACGTCGAGTCGGTGCCGACGACGATGTACCCGAGGTCGTGCAAGCTCCGCGGGCTTGGGGCCTTCCACGGTTGCGAGAGCGCCTCCGTGCGCACGTCGGTGGTCTGCGCGAGCGTGCGCCACCCGACGGCGTCGAGCTGGCGCTCGTAGTCCACCCGCACGGTCGTCACCCCGGCGGCGTTCGCCGAAATCTCGGTCGCGGCGATCGCCGTTCGCACTTGCTCCCAGACCGTCGCTGTGGCAACCGACGCGGCCGACGCCCGCCCGCACGCGTTCCGCCCGCCGACCCGCACCGTATCGAGCCGCGACGGAAGCCCGGTCACGGCGATCTCGCGCGTTGCGGCTGCGCCGGTTGCAAGCGCAATCGGGTCGGAGAGCACAGGGCGGAATCCGATGCGCCGGGTTTGCACGCGGTACACACCGGCTGCCGCCGCCGTGACGACGTAGCCGCCGGCCGCGTCGCTGAGCGTGCGTGCGCGCACCACCGACGCGCTGTCGAGCAGCTCGACCACGGCGCCGGGCACCGGAACGCCGCCCGCGTCCACGATCCGCCCGCGGAGGGACTGCGCGTCCGCTGCCTCCGGCGCTCCGGCGACCAGCGCAGCGAACGCCGCCATCGCGCCGACGGCGGCACGCGACCGGCGTGCACTCAAGGGAACAACATCCATGCCGCACCCTACGAGTCCCGGAGCAGGTGCGCAAGCGCCGGGCGCTGCGCGGAACACTGTCGAATCAGCTCGAGTAATAGGCCGCGTTTTCGTCGACGTACCCCTGCGTCAGGTCGCAGCCGAACGCGGTAGCCCCCGCATCCCCGACACCGAGCGCGATCTCGATGTTGACGACCTCCTCCCCCAGCGCGGCGCGCACGGTCGCGTCCTCGAACTCGGCGCGAGCCCCGCCCGCCACCACCTGATGCCCGTTGATCCACGCGTCGGTCGCCGCGCGGTCGATCGTCGCGTCGAAGCACTTGCCGATCGCCATCAGCAACCGGCCGACGTTCGGGTCGGCGCCGGCCACCATCGTCTTGACGAGCGGCGAGTTCACGACCGACTTCGCCACGGTGCGCGCATCATCGCGGTGCTTCGCGCCACGCACCGTCACGCGGATGAGGTGCGTGGCGCCCTCGCCGTCCCGCGCAATGATCTCTGCCATCCGGATCGAGCCGGCGCTGAGGGCGCGCTGGAACGCCTCGCGGTCCACAGGCCCCGCGAGCCCGTTTGCGAGCAGCGCGCAGGTATCGGACGTGCTGGTGTCCGTGTCCACGGACATCATGTTGAGTGACACATCCACGGCCGTACGGAGCATCGCGTCGAGCGTGGGGGCGTCGAACGCCGCGTCCGTGAACACATACGCCAGCATCGTGGCCATGTTCGGCTCGATCATCCCGGCGCCCTTCGCGATCCACGTGATCGTCGCCGGCCCGACTTTCGTGGACAACACCTTGGGGTGCGTGTCGGTCGTCATGATGCCCAGCGCGCCGACCATCGGGTCGGACTGCAGCTCGCCCGCCATTCCGACGATGCCGCGCTCGATTTTGTCGATCGGCAGTGATACGCCGATCACGCCGGTCGAACTCACCAGCACCTTGCCGGCCTCGGTGCCGACTTCGCGCGCCGCCGCGGCGGCCATCCGGTGCGCGCGCACGATACCGGCCTCGCCGGTTGCCACGTTGCTGACCTTGCTGTTCACGACGATCGCGCGGAGCACGCCGCCCTTGATCGTCTCACGGCCCAGGATCACCGGCGCGCCCGGGAACTGGTTGCGCGTGAACACCGCGGCGGCCGTGCAATCGGTCGAGCTGACGAACAGCGACAAGTCGCGCGCCTCGGGCTTGAGGCCGACGTTGCGGCTTGCACACGTGAAGCCACGCGGAAAGACCGGCGGCTGGTCGAAGGTGGTCATCGAAGGAGCGAATTATACGGGGGCGAGCGATCGCGGGTGCAGCAACCAACGCGCGTCGCGGGGTGCCAGCGTCGCGCGAACGTGCGGCGGCCGCTCAGCCGATCGGCCGCCGCGTCACGCCGGGCGGCGCGGTGTTGATCACCAGCCGTCCCTGTTGCTCCGTGCGCGCGGCGGTCTTGGCACCACACTGGTCGCAGAACGCGACAATCGGCGGAAACGCCGGCAGCACGAGCTGCGTGCCGCAACACGGGCAGAACAGCCGCAATGGCTCGGGCTCGGCGAACGGATCTCGGGCGGTCACGGGTGGTTGCGCGCGTGGCGGCGTCGCCGGGCGGACGGCTGCCGGGGCGCGAGGACCGTCACCGGCCGCACCAGGCGGCGGGCCGAGCGCGGCGAGCTGCTCTGGCGTCAACGGCGGAAGCGACATGGGCTTTCCCGGAATCACGGGAATTGCCTGCGTGGAGCGGAGTTGCGGCGCGTTGTACGGGGCCTCGGTCGAGGTCGGCTTGAGCGGCAGGTTGACGTTCGACAACGCGGGTGGTTCGGCGGGCGCCGGCGCGCCAGTGAGCTTCGGGCGCAGTTGCTGGAACAGGAACTGGCGCTCCACCGGCGACATGGTCGCCAGCTGTGCGGACGAGACGAGGCCTTTGCTCAACGCCTCCTTGACCAGCGCCGGTGCCACGACGTCGGCCTTGATCGCCATCGACTCGCGCATGCGACCCGAGTTGGCCGGGTCGAGATCCTTCTGCACGGTTTTCTTCGTCCAGCGCATTGCCACCCACGCAAGCCCGACGAGAAACACCGCAGCGCCGACGTACGTCATGAAATTCGGCTCGGACTGCGCGGCCTGCGCCGCCTGCGCGATCAACATCATGTCGCGCGCCGCCGGATCTCGTGAATCGTGATCACCTGGTGGATCGCTCCGTCGTGGTGGGGAACCTGGAGCCGCACGGTCACGTCAAGGTGCTTTTCGTCACACGCCGCAAGGAACGCCGGTAGCGCCACGCGGCCGGGGTCGGCAACGAAAGCCGCACCCGCATCCTCCAGTGACGCCGCGATCACGCCGGCGACAATCCCGGCGTATGCCTGCTCGTACAGTACGTCGGACGCGACCACAAGGTCAAATCGTCCCGCGTCGGCGGGCCACGCCCGCCAGTTGGCCATCCGCGTCCGAGGCTCCACTCCAGTGGCCGCGATCGCATTCCGACGCGTGAACAACAGCGCGTCAGGATAGTAGTCCGTCGCGAGCACGTCACAGCCGGCGCGAATCGCGGCAATCGTCACGAGGCCGAGGCCGCAGCCGAGCTCGAGCAGGCGCCCGCCGGCCGGCACGAGGTGGTGCAGGGAGCGGGCAAGGGCGAGCGACGACGGCCAGATGTCGGCCCAGTACGGCAGCCGTTCGTCCTTCACGTAGTCGGCTTCGCTGATCAGGTCGTCGGCGTTTCGGGGATGCATGAGGCGGCACGCGCCCCCCGGGACGTCCACATCGGTGAATGCCACCGTGAAACGATCCTCCAGCGCCACCAGGTCGGGCGCGAGGCGTGCTCCTCCTACCGCGTCCGGACGGCGGCCTCCGCTCACGTGCCGAACGTGGCTGAAAAGGCGGCGTCGCTTCCGAGCGGAATGGCGCGGAGGATCTCGCCGGCGTTCATCTCCGTCGTGCCGCGGGGCGCGATCAGGAGCGCATTCGCCCGGGCCATCGAGGACAGCACGCCGGAACTCTGCGATCCGGTGAGGCGCGCCGTGAGCCGACCGCCCTCCTGCCGCGTCACCACGGCGCGCAGGAAGTGGGTGAGATCGGCGGCCAGGCGCACGGGCTCGTCGAGCGTGACCGCGACCGTCGAGCGGTACAGCGCCTCGTGCCCCCGAAGCTTCCGGATGGCGGGCCGCGCGAACAGCTCGAACGTCACCATCGTGGACACGGGATTGCCGGGCAAGCCGATCCACGGCGTGCCACCCAACGACCCGAAGCCGATCGGCGCCCCCGGTCGCATCCGCACGCGCCAGAAGTCGAGGGTGGCGCCGAGTTCGACGAGTACGTCGCGCATGAAGTCGAACTCGCCGACCGAAATGCCGCCCGACGTGATGATGAGGTCGGCGCCCGCCGCGCGCGCGAGGTGCTCGCGCAACGACTCCCTGGTGTCCGCGGCAATGCCGAGGTCCACCGGCTCGGCCCCGGCGTCCAGGACAAGCTCGCGCAGGGTCACGCTGTTCGACGACACGATCTTGCGGCCGCCGGCGGCCTCCGCGAACCGGTCCGGCGGCACGAGTTCGTCGCCCGATGTCAGGATCGCCACCTTCGGGCGCCGGTACACGCCGACCATCCGCACGCCAATCGCCGCGAGGACGCCGAGTTGCGCCGGCCCCAGCGTGACGCCCGCGGCCAGCGCATCGGCACCCGCCGCCACGTCTTCCCCGCGCGGGCGAACGTTCTTGCCCGCATCTCGGTTGTCGCGAATTTCCACCGCGCTGCGTCCACCGTCGGTGTCTTCCACGCGCACCACCGAATCCGCGCCGTCGGGAACCGGCGCGCCCGTCATGATGCGAATCGCCGTGCCGGCCTCTACGCCGCGGCTCGCGAACCCGCCCGCGGCAACCGTTTCGAGCACGCGCAACGTCACCGGCACCGTGCCGAGATCGGCGGCTCGCACCGCGTAGCCGTCCATCGCGGAGCTGTTCCAGGGGGGCAGGTGCACCGACGACCGGACCGGCGCGGCGAGCACCTGGCCCCGTGCCGCCTCCGGCGCAAGTTGCTCGACGCCGAGACGCGACACACTGGCCGTCACCCGCGCCACGGCGACGGCGACGTCGAGCAGGTGACGTTCGGGATCGGCCCCCTCGGCGCGCGGAGTTGTCATCGGCGCGGCCGCGGCCGGGCCGCGAGCATCGAAAGGATCGTGTCCTGCACGCGCTCCACTTCACGATTCGGCACCGTGAAGTTGTTGCAGAGGAAACTGAACATCAGTGTTCGGCCGTCCGCGGTCGTGACGTACCCCGACAGGGACCGCGCCTTGTCCACCGTTCCCGTCTTTGCCCGCACGTTGCCCTCGGCTGCCGTTCCGCGCATCCGCGCGGACAATGTCCCGTCCACGCCGGCGATCGGCAGCGACTCGCGCCACGCGCCCGCCGCCGGGCCCCGCTGCATGGCGTCGAGCACGCGAATGATCGTTTCGGGTGTCAGGTAATCGTGCCGCGACACGCCACTGCCGTCGCGGACGGCGAACCCGGCGGTGTCGGCGCCCCACGCCACGAGCTGGCGCTCCACCACGCGGCGTGCGCTGTCGGCGCGGCCGGCGCCACCACGCTCGCGGCCGATTGTCTTGAAGAGCAGCTCGGCGACCTGATTCTGCGACGGCTTCATCATTCGTGCGACGACCACCGGCAGTGGCGGCGATTGCATCGTGAACACCGGAACCAGGCCGGAGTCGGCCACCACGCGTGCCGAGTCCATTCCGCCGCTCACCACGATCGCGCGCTCCACGAGCGCATCGGCAAGCGCCGCGAGAAACGCCCGCTGCGGGTTGCGGATGGCCACGGCGTTGGTCGCCGTGTCACCCGCCGTGCGCAATCGGAGCACCCGCCGCATCCCTTCGTTGACGACGAGATCTTCGACGCACGCGCCGAACGGCTCGTCGAGATCGTCGGCCTCCCATCCGTACCCGCACGGGCCGTCGGTGAACGGCGACGGGCCGCGGACGAGCGATCCGGTGATGCGCCGCACGCCGTGCGCCGCGAGCGAGTCGGCAATCGCGCGGAACGCGTTCCGGTGGTCGCCGCCCCACAGCGAGTCGCTGAATGTCGGGTCGCCGCCGCCGAGCACAACGAGGTCGCCCTCGATCGTCCCGTCCCGCACCACGCCGTTCGCCGCGAACCGCGTGGTGAAGCGGTAGTCCGTTCCGAGCTGGGCCAGCGCGACTGCCCCGGTGAGCAGCTTCTGGTTCGACGCTGGCATGAACAGCTTGCCCGCATTGCGCGAGTAGAGGGTGTCGCCGGCGGTGGGGTCAACGATCAGCACGCCCCAGTTCGCGTTCCGGAACTGCGGCGCCAGCACGAGCGAATCCACCGCGCTGCGGAACGCGCGCACGGTGAGCGACCGGGCGGCGCCGGCGCCGCCTGCCGGACGCGCTCCCGTCAGTGCAGCGCAGCCCGTCGCCCCCACGATCGCCGCGGCGAACGCGAGGCGCACCGGGGCGCGCCAGCGTGCCCCCGAGACCGGCGCGGTTCGCAGGTTCACGGTCAAGCGCCGTCGTCTCGGGCGCGCATCCGCGCCGCAACAGCGCCGGCTCTGGCCAGGTCGTCGGGTGTATTCACGCTGAGTAGCATCTCGTCCGGGTCACCCCACGACGTTACATCACAGGTCACCAATCCGGCACGGTCGGCAATCCGCCCCGCCCGCCGTTCGCCGGCATCGAGCATGGCCGCGACGTGCGGACGGGCCGCCGCGGCATACCACGCGGCGAGCGGCTCGAATCCCCACGGCGATGCGCTCGCCGGCGCCACGACGTGCGCGCCACCGCGCTCGCCCTCGGCGCGCAAGGCCGACAGCACGGCCCCCGGCACGAACGGCATGTCCCACGCCACCACGATGACATCGGTTCCCGCGTGCTCGAGTGCCGTGTGGATTCCGCCGAGCGCACCGAGGCCGGGCGTGGCGTCGGCGACGACCTGCACGCCGCGCAGCCAGTCGCCCGCCACCGGGTCGTTGGCGACCACGAGCAGCGAGTCGGTGGCCTCGGCGAGGGCGCGCGCGACGCGGTCGATCATCCGTTCGCCGCCGACGCGCTCCAGTCCTTTCGGCGCGCCGTCCATCCGTGTCGCCGCGCCGCCTGCCAGGATCACGCCGGTGCAGCGGCGCGCAGGGCTCAACCGCCCACGCCCCACGACGCCGACAGCGAGTCGTCCTCTGCGATGCGGACGGCGACCACCTGCGCGCGGCTGCCGGCGCCCTCGAGCGCCGTCGTCACGCGACCGGCGAGCACGCGCGCCAGTTCCTCGCACGTTGGAATGCGACCGCCCGGCCCGAACTCGGTGAGCGCGTCATTGATGAGGCGGCCGTCGAGCCGCGCGACCACTTCGCTGCCAAGCACCTCGTCGAGCAGCCCGAGGTCCACGACCATTCCGGTCGTGGCGTCCACCTCGCCGCCCACGGTGACATCGCACGTGTAGTCGTGGCCATGCGGCTCGGGCGCCGCGCACGCGCCGAAGGCTGCGCGGTTCTGCGCGTCCGTCCAGTCCGGCCGGTGATAACGATGCGTCGCGCGAAAGCGCACGCGGCGGGTCAGCGTGGCGCCTCGCACTCAGCCGCCAGCGCTGCGGAACGTCACCGGAAAATGCCCACGGTCCACGCGACCGTCATCGCGCGATTCGACACGAGCGGCGTCATCGTTCCCGTTGGCCGCAGGGGCGGGTCATCGCCCGCGAGGGTCGTCCGGAACGCGTTGGGGTATCGCATCTGGTGCACCATCCAGCCCACGTCGGCGCGCAGCTCGCCATTGCGCCCGGTCGGGAACCGCGCGGCGAGCCCGTAGGAATACAGCGCGCTCCCGCCCGGCGAATATCCGCCTGCGTCGAACTGGTTCGCTGCGCCGAGGATGAATCCAAATCCGCCGGTGAGCAGCGGTTGGACGCCGCGCCACGTGCGTTCGCCGGTGAGCGACAGCTCGAAGCCGGCGTCGAACCCGATCTGGTTGGCCGAGGCGGTGCCGGCGCGCCGCGAACCCACGGGTTCGTTTGGCAACAGCACGTCGTGGTCGGTCTTCACGCCGAAGAGCCGCATCGAGAAGTACATCGGGCTGCTCATCAGCACCGAGTAGCGGATTCCCGCAATCGGCCCCGACTTGGCCCGAACGCCCACTGGATCAAGCCCCGTCGTGAGCCAGCCGCCGAACGCTCCGATCCGCTGGCCGTCAAACAGGTCCTTCATGACCGCGTCGCCTGGCAGTCGGCCGACCACCTGTGCGCGGGCCGCTGCCAACGGTGCACCGGCCGCCAGCAGCAGCGCTGCGGCACACGCCCGGCGGGCGCGGCCGTACGAGGCGAGCCGCATCACGCGGTCACCGCGCCGAGCCGGAGGTCGCGGCCGGTCATTTCCGCCGGCTGGTTGATGCCGAGGAGCCCGAGGATCGTGGGTCCGACATCGCAGAGCGCCCCACCGCTTCGAAGCGCCCGATCCGGTGTTCCGCCGGAAGGGTCAATCAACAGGAAAGGGACGGGGTTCGATGTGTGCGCCGTGTGCGGCCCACCCGTCGCCGGGTCGATCATCATTTCGCAGTTCCCATGGTCGGCAGTGATCAGCAATCTGGTGCCCGTGCGTTCGGCGCTGCCGATGATCCGCGTCAGGCACTCATCCACAATTTCGCAGGCGCGCACCGTGGCCGCGAAGTTCCCAGTATGTCCTACCATGTCACCGTTCGCATAGTTGCACAGCGTGAACGCGTGGTCGCCGGCCTCGATCGCCGCACACAGCACGTCCGTGATGCCCGGCGCGCTCATCTCCGGGGCAAGGTCGTACGTCGCCACCTGCTGGCTCGGAACGAGCGTGCGCTGCTCACCCGGGTACGGCGGTTCCACGCCGCCGTTGAAGAAGTATGTCACGTGGGCGTACTTCTCGGTTTCGGCCGTGCGCAACGTGCTGAGCCCCGAGTCGCTCAGCACTTCCGCCACGATCCGCGCCATGGAGCCGGGTGCATATGCCGCGGGGAACGGGAACGTCGCGTCGTAGCGCGTCAAGGTCGCCACGTGAACGGTCGGGCGGTCCCCGACGGCGAATGCATCAAACCCGTCGATGCCGACGGCGCGCACGATCTGCCGCATGCGATCGGCGCGGTAATTCCAGAACACGACGGCGTCCCCGCTGCGCATCGGCGCCACGGGCCGCCCACCGGCGTGGATCGTCGCCGGGGCAATGAACTCGTCGGTTTCGTTCCGGGCGTACGCGTCCCGCACCACCTGGAGCGGATCCTCCGCGGCGGGAGCCGATCCGTCAACGGCGGCACGGTACCATCGTTCGATGCGCGGCCAGCGGTTGTCGCGGTCCATGCCGAAGTACCGCCCGCCGACGCTCGCAATCGTGGCGCGTCCCCGCACCGACTCGGCAAGCGCGGACAGGTAGCCGAGTCCCGAGGTCGGCATCGTGTCGCGTCCATCCATGAGCGCGTGGATCGCGACCCGAGGCACGCCTTCGCGCTCCGCGAGATCCACGAGGGCCACGGCGTGCGACTGGTGCGCGTGCACGCCGCCGTCGCCGACCAGCCCCATCAGGTGCAACGTCCCGCCGGACGCCCGCACCTTCGCGCACGCTTCGCGGAGCGTGGTGTTGGCAAAGAAATCGCCGGAGCGAATCGACTCGCTGATGCGCGGCAGGTCCTGCATCACCACGCGACCCGCGCCGAGGTTGAGGTGCCCCACCTCGCTGTTGCCGATCTGTCCGGCCGGCAGGCCGACCGCAAGGCCGGAGGCGTCGAGCAGCGTGCGGGGTCCGCGGTCCCACAGGCGCGTCCAGGTCGGCACCCGCGCGTGGGCAATCGCGTTGCCCTCGCGTTCGGGGCGGTAGCCCCAGCCGTCGAGAACGACGAGCACCACAGGACGCTTGTCGTCGCGACGCATCGTAGACCGGAAGCCGGTGAAGTGGTAACTTGCTGCGTCCGCGACGTGTCTCGAGGCGCGACGCGCGATGCAATCTAGTTTCCATCACGCAGCCCTTCCAGCGATGCGCCTCGCTCGGGTTCCAATCTCAACGCTGCTCGCCGGCCTTGCCGTGTGTGCCCCGGTGCAGGCACGGGCCCAGGTGCAGCTGGCCGTCACCGCCGACGTGTTCGCCCGCCCGGGCGGGCCGGTGGTCGCCGCGCTCATGCCAGGCGCGCGCATCGTCGCCGGCAGCACCAGCGGAACGCACACGCAGGTGACGTTCGAAGGTTGGGTCGATGCATCGCGGCTCGGCGCGCGCCGGGACTCGTTCCCGGCCTCGGTTTCCGGTCGCCTCACGCTCCGGATCCGGTCGGGCGCATCCGCCAACGCCGCCATCGTGGCCGTCCTCCAGCCGGGCGCCGGCGTGCATCCCCTCGGCAAGCAGGGCACGTGGACCCGCGTGCGACGCACGGCTTGGATCCCCAGTTCGGCGCTGCAGCGCACGAGTGCTGCGCGCGGCGAGCCGCCGGCCGCTCCCGGTGGGGCAGCATCGGGCAACGCGACGGGCAGCGCGGGTTCGCGCGATAGCGCGCGATTGCCCACGCCCGCCGCCCCGCCGGCCGGCGCGGTGCCGCAACCTGCGGCGGGCGCCGGCGGACACTCCGTCATCGCAAGCCGGGGTGCGCGGCTCCACGACCTGCCGGTCGGGAACGTGATCGGCGGGCTCACCCCGGGCAGTTCCGTCGAGATTGTCGGCCGGCAGTTCGGCTGGGTGCGGGTCCGCTCCGACGGTTGGATCCGGGAGGGAGACCTCGTGGCCAGCGCAGGCGGCGCGGCACCGCCGAGCATCACCGCCGCCGACCTGCGGGCCGACCCGGACGGCATGAAGGGCAAGGTGGTGCAGTGGGAGGTCGAGGTGATGTCGCTGCAGACGGCCGACCCACTGCGCGTCGAGATGGCGCGTGAGGAACCGTACCTGCTCGCGCGGGGCCCGGGCGATGAAAACGTGGTGCTCTACCTGGCGGTGCCGCCGTCGCTCCTGGTGGAGGCGCGCGCCCTGGCCCCGCTCGCGCGCGTGACGATCACCGCGAAGGTTCGCAGCGGCCGCAGCGAACCGGCAGGTACCCCCATCCTCGACCTCATCACGATTGTTCGCCGCTGACGCGATGGTGCGGCCGGCTGAGGCCGTGGCGCTCGCTCCCGGGTACCACAAGGGATGACCGGGCACCTCATTCCTCCGGACCGGCGCGACGAACGCCTGTCGTACCGGCAGGCCGCGCTCTACGGAGTCGCCGCGATGATCGGCGTGGCCGTGCTCGTCACGTTTCCACCCCAGCGGCTGCTCGGGTCGGTCTTCGGCGTGTCAGAGGGACCGGGCATCGTTCCCGCGTCAACGGCGTTCGGCGAGAGTGGGGAAGTGCGCATCCAGCTGCAGTTGCCGGGTGAGCGTTTTGATTTCCCACTCGAGTTTCGCAACGTGACCGGGGCCGCGTCGTACCAGTGGGTCCGGGCGTCGGATTCGGGCGCCGTCACCCCGGACACGTCTCTCACGGGCAGCAGCGTTCGGGCGCCCGAGAAATCGGGGTTCTACCACCTGGCGGTCACCACGGCCGGCACGCGCCGGATCCTCGGCGACGTCGTCCTCGCGGTGCTCGTCCCCTTATCGGAGAAGACCGGCTCGGCGCTCAACGGATACCGGATCGGGACGTACGGCTCCGAACGCGGTCGCGCGAGCGGCAGTCCGGCGCCACCCGGCTTCGTGGAAGTGTGGCCGGACGACGCGGCGCTGTGGGTCACCGACCACCTGCAGCTCGCCGACTTCCTGACCCACGACGGGCAGGATCGCTGGCCACGGTACCTCGCGCTCGATCGCCGGCTGCTCGACAAGGTCGAACTGGTGCTCGACAGGCTCGGCGCCAGGGAGCGGCTCATGGAGGTGAGCGTCAGTTCGGGGTTCCGAACGCCGCTCCACAACCGGCGCGTACCACGCGCGGCGAGCGATAGCCGACACCAGTACGGCGATGCGATCGACCTCTCGCTGGACGCCGATGGCGACGGCCGAGTGTCGTACTTCGACATTCTCGCCGTGGCGCGGGCCGTCGAGTTGGTCGAGCGCGACCACCCGTCACTCGTGGGCGGAATGGGCGTGTACGGTAACCGAAGCAACGCTCCGTACGTACATATCGATGTGCGAGGCGAGCGGAAGCGCTGGCGGGGCTAGGACCTGCGGGCGCCGCCGTACCTGCCGCGCACGGGCTGCCGCGCTCACCCAATTCCCGGGCCCAAGGCCCTCCGTCCATGAACCAGTTCCTCGCCGACCGCATCAACCGCAAGCTCGCCGCGCTGTCCGATGAGCGTGTGTATCAGGTGCTCGACTACATCGAGTTCCTCGAATCGAAGTACGCGGAGGTCAAGCCGGCGCCGCCGGGGGTCTTCCAGCGGTTCGCCGAGGGCGTCGAGGACACGATGCGGGCGGGCAAGGTGTCGGCCAGCACCGTCGCCGAAACGATGTCGCTCCTCAGCAAGGCAATGGGCGTGCTCGGCGGGGTCGCGGCTGCCGGCAAGTCGGTCGCCACCGACCTCGTGGGTGGCGGTCCGAGGCCGGCCGATGCAAGGCCGGAAGAGCCCAAGGCGCAGGACAAACCGAAGCCACCCCCGCCAGACGTTGCCGCCAGCGGAAAGTCCTGAACCGACCTCCGGGGGGAGGGCTGCCCCCGCGCTGGAACTCAGTGAGGTCACCGCATAGATTCCGTCATGGCGACCTCAACTCCCTCAAAGCCTCACGATCGGAAGCAGACACGGCCCGCACCGGCACCAGCCGGCAGCGGGCCTTCGCGTTTCACCGACGCACCCGCGGCTGACGATCCGCGCGTTCGCGCAAACCCCGGGCTGACCTTCGACGACGTACTGCTCGAGCCCGCGCATTCGACCGTCCACCCAAAGGACGTGAGCACCGTGAGCCGGTTCACCCGCGGCATCACGCTCAACGTTCCGCTCGTTGCGGCCGCGATGGACACCGTGGCGGAAAGCGAGATGGCGATCGCGATGGCGCGTGCCGGCGGGCTCGCGGTGCTCCACAAGAACATGTCCATTGACCGGCAGGCCGCCGAAGTCGACCGCGTCAAACGGTCGGAGAGCGGCATGATCCGCGACCCGATCAAGCTGCCACCCGAAGCCACGCTCCGTGATGCCGTCGCCCTGATGGCGAAGTTCCGGATCTCCGGACTGCCCGTGGTCACAGCCGACGGCACGCTGGTCGGGATCATCACGAATCGCGACCTGCAATTCGAGCGCAACCTCGACCGTCCGCTCGCCGAGGCGATGACGAAGGATGGACTCGTCACAGGCCCCGAGGGCACGACGCTGGAGCAGGCCGAACGGGTGATGGCGCAACATCGGATTGAGAAGCTGCCCGTGGTGGACGCGAAGGGCCGCCTGATCGGTCTGATCACCGTCAAGGACATCCTCAAGCGACGCCAGTATCCGCTGGCGGCAAAGGACCAGCACGGGCGTCTGATGGTTGCGGCGGCGATCGGTGCCGGTGGGAATTTCCTGGACCGGGCCAAGGCCCTCGTCGATGCCGGCGTGGACGCCCTCGTCGTGGACACGGCGCACGGCCACAGTCAGGGTGTACTCGACGCGACCGCACTGGTGCGCGACACGCTTCCCGACGTCCAGCTCGTCGCCGGCAACGTCGCCACCCGCGCGGCCGCGATGGCGCTCGTGGACCGCGGGGTCGATGCCGTGAAGGTCGGCGTCGGTCCGGGGTCGATCTGCACCACGCGCGTCGTCACCGGCGTTGGCGTGCCACAACTCACCGCGATCCTGGAGGCCGTTGCCGGGGCTGGCGAGGTCCCGGTGATTGCTGACGGCGGGATCAAGTATTCCGGTGACATCGTGAAGGCGCTTGCCGCTGGTGCCGCTACGGTGATGATGGGCTCCATGCTGGCCGGCACCGAGGAGAGTCCGGGTGAGTCGCTGCTGCTCGAAGGGCGGCGGTTCAAGATGATCCGCGGCATGGGCTCACTCTCCGCAATGCAGGACGGGAGCGCCGATCGCTACTTCCAGGAAGGCGAGATGAGCACGCGCAAGTTCGTGCCGGAAGGCATCGAGGGGCGCGTGCCCTACAAGGGCCCCGTTGCGGATGTCCTGTACCAGATGGTCGGCGGACTCCGGAGCGGGATGGGGTACACGGGTTGCTCGACCATCGCGGAACTCAACACCCGGTCGCGGTTCGTGCAGATCACGTCCGCCGGGTTGCGCGAGTCGCATCCGCACGACGTGACGATCACGCGCGAGGCGCCAAACTACAGCGTATAGCGGCGCGGCGAGTGCTTGACTTCGACCAGAGCGTGTTTCACCTTCACGCGAAGTCCGCGGGAACACTGACGACGGAGCGGGTCTGACCAGGCAAGCTCCGCCGTTCTTTTTTGGAGACACCTCCTAATGTCGATGTCGTCGCGCAAACCCCTCAGCGTGCTCATGGCTGAGGCGTCTGAGGAAGGGACCCATACGCTCAAGCGCAGCCTCGGCGCGCTGAACCTGACGTTGCTCGGCATCGGCGCGATCATCGGCGCCGGCATCTTCGTGCTCACGGGTCAGGCCGCGGCCTCATACGCCGGCCCCGGCATCGTGTTCAGCTTCGTCATTGCCGGCTTCGGCTGCCTCTTTGCCGGACTGTGCTACGCCGAGTTCGCGTCGATGATCCCGATCGCCGGCTCCGCGTACACGTACGGCTATGCGACGCTCGGCGAGTTCTGGGCCTGGATCATCGGCTGGGACCTGATCCTCGAATACCTGTTCGCCGCGTCGACCGTGTCCGTGGGGTGGTCGGGCTACTTCGTCGAGCTGATGAAGGAAGTGGGATGGGAGGTGCCGGCGCGGTTCGCGGGCGCTCCGCTGCGCTGGGACGAGGCGACCAAGGCCTTCGAGGCCACGGGAACCGTCGTCAACCTGCCGGCCATGGCGCTGATCGCGGCGATCACTCTCCTGCTCGTCGTCGGCATCCGCGAATCGGCCACGTTCAACAACATCGCCGTGTTCATCAAGGTGTCGATCGTCGTCCTCGTCATCGTATTCGGCTTTCAGTACGTCAACACGGCGAACTGGAGCCCGTTCATCCCCGAGCAGGGGCCGGGTGGCTTCGGCAACTTCGGCTGGTCGGGCGTCGTGCGGGGCTCGGCCGTCGTGTTCTTCGCCTACATCGGGTTCGACGCCGTATCCACCGCGGCGCAAGAGGCGCGCAACCCGAAACGCGATCTCCCAATCGGCATTCTGGCGTCGCTCGCCATCTGCACGGTGCTCTACATCGGGATGGCGCTGGTGATGACAGGCCTCGTGCCCTACACGCAGCTCAACGTGCCGCACCCGGTGTTCGTCGCCATCGACGCGGCCGGTCCCGCGCTCAAGTGGCTCACCTACTTCATCAACATCGGTGCGATCGCCGGCCTGTCGTCCGTGGTGCTCGTGATGCTCCTCGGCCAGCCCCGCGTCTTCTACTCGATGGCACGCGACGGCCTGCTCCCGCCGATCTTCGGGCAGGTTCACCCGCGGTTCCAGACGCCGTGGCTCGCCACCATCATCACCGGCACGGTCGCGATGGTGCTCGGTGGCGTGTTCCCGATCGGCGTGCTGGGCGAACTGGTGTCCATCGGCACGCTGCTCGCGTTCATCATCGTATGCGCCGGGGTCTGGGTGATGCGGGTCCGCAGTCCCGACGTCGTGCGCCCGTTCAAGACACCGTTCGTGCCGCTCGTGCCGATCCTCGGTGTGCTGACCTGTGGTTTCATGATGGTGTTCCTGCCGCTGGCGACGTGGATCCGCCTCGGGGCGTGGATGGCGCTCGGCCTGCTGATCTACATGGTGTACGGGCGCACGCACTCCAAGCTTGCGAACCAGACGGCGGCTGAGCGGGAGTAGGTCGCTAAGTTTCAGGCGGCGCCCGGCCAGAGTGAGCGGCCGGGCGCCGCCTTTGCTTTCCCCATCTTCCGACTCGCATGCCCGCCGATCTCACCGCAGTTCCTCCGGCGCGCCGCGCCGCGATCGACGCACTCGTGCCGCACCTGCTGGCTGCCCGCAGTGTCGCCCTCTCCACGCACATCAACGCCGACGGCGACGGCTGCGGATCGGAGGTCGCGCTCGCGCTGATGCTGGCACAGCGCGGCGTGGACGTCAGGATCGTAAATCCCACGCCGTGGCCCGCGATGTTCGCGTGGCTCCTCCAGGGCGGGGTTCGCGACGAGAGCGCTCGCGGGGCCGCAGCGTTGCGGGAAGTGGATCGCCTGATCGTCCTCGACATCAGCGACGTCGGGCGCCTGGGAACGCTGGCGCCAGCCGTGCGGTCACTTCCCGTGCCCCCGCTCGTGATCGACCATCACCAGCCGGGCGAGGAACCGCCGGGAACCGTCAAGTTGGCCGACACCACGGCGTGCGCGACGGGAGAACTGATCTACGACATTGCCGTGACCCTGGAGCTCGATATCACGCCGCAAATCGCGGCTGCGCTGTACGCCGCGCTCATGACCGACACCGGTGGCTTTCGCTTCAGCAATACGTCTGCCCGCTGCCTCGCTGTGGCGTCACAATTGGTGACGTGTGGCGTCAATCCGGAGGAGATGTACCGGCGCATTTACGCATCCGTTCCGATCGGTCGACTGCGGCTCATCAGCGAGGCACTTCGCACGATAGAGACGGATTCTGCCATTGGGTTGTCGATGATCGACATCGAGGCAGGACAACTTGCCCGTCACAATGTGACACCTGAAGACCTTGACGGGGTGGCCGAATACGCGCGATCTATCGAGGGCACGAGACTGGCCCTGCTGTTTCGTGACTTGGGCCACGGCAAGGTGAAGGTATCTTTTCGTAGTGTGGGAGCAGTGGATGCCAACCGGCTTGCCCGGACGTTCGGTGGCGGCGGCCACGCCAAGGCGGCCGGGGCGCTGATCGAGGGCTCACTCGCCGAAGTCAAGGGAAAGGTCGTGGCGGCGGCGCGGAACTTGCTTATAGAGGGTCCAGAGGGGTAGGACCGCGCCCAAAGCGCTGGGTGCGGACGGAAGGACGGGAGGTTCGGAATGGCTCGACGCAGCGCGGAACGACCGTGGGATGGAGGCAGGAGTGGCTTCTCGGCGATCGAGATCATCATCGTTCTGGTGATCATCGGCCTCGTGGCCAGCTTTGCGATGCCCAGGATTTCCACGACGGTCGCCGCCGACCGCGTACGCCGTGCGCAGTTTGTGGTGGGCTCGCAGGTCGAGCTCGCATTTCAGTATGCGGCGCGCACCCGCAAACCCGTGACCGTCACGCTGAACAGCAGTACGAAGGTGCTGACCATCGCCGACCGCGCGAGCGGCACCGCGTACAAGACGATGAACCTGTCGCAGAGCGGCCCGTGGTCGCTCACAGCGGCCACCATGTCACCGTCGGGCGGCATCACGATCTTCCCGACTGGCATCTCGAGCAGCGCACTCACGATCACACTCACGAACAACGCGTACAGTCGCACGGTTTCGGCGACCATCGCGGGGCAGGTGAGCAAATCATGACGACAACTCGCACTCGCACGATGGCAGCACCGGGTCGTCGCGCCGGCATTGGCGACGACCGGGCCGTGACGCGCGCCCGCATTGGCGACGACCGGGCCGTGACGCGCGCCCGCACGGGGGCCGGCCTCATCGAAGTGCTGCTGGCCATCACGATCTTCGCCCTCATCGCGACGTCCCACGCGGCGGTCACGCTGCGCTATGCGACCCGGGTGAAGGACGTCAAGACCGGGGCGACGCGGTCCGCCGTGCTCCAGGAGAAGATCGTCCGGCTGGCGTCGGTGCCGTTCGACTCGCTCCCGGGGCGGTCGGGCTGCGTCACGACCAGCACCGGCGACCTGCCGAACACGAGTTGCATCACGATCACCGATGTCTCGACCGTCAAGCGCACGGTGCGGCTGGTGTTCACGCCGACCCGTTCGACCATCAAGCCCGACACGATCTTCATGACGCGCACGAAGTCTGCCGCGAACCCGCTGATCTGACGATGGCCATGAACCCGCGCCGTGCCGGCCTCTCGCTGATCGAGCTCATCATCTCGCTTGTGGTGGTGGGCATCATTGGCGCGTCCATCACGCGGCTGCTCACGACCCAGACGCGGTTCTTCTCCAAGATGTCGCTGGCCCGCGACGCGCGGTCGGTGACGCGCCAGGCGCGCAACCTGGTGCAGAGCGAGCTGTCGATGGTGGACGTCGGGGCCGGCGTGGTCGCCGCCTCGCGCGATTCGATCACCGTGCGCGTGCCGATCGCGTTCGGCCTGTACTGCTCGAGCGGCACGATGATGGTCCTGCCGACCGACTCGATGTATCTGGCCTCCGCCACGCTCGACGGGTATGCGCTCAAGGACACGAGCTCGACGGGGGCTTACGCCTACACCACGCTCACGGCGATCGCCTCCGGCACCGCGTCGAACTGCACGGGCGGCACGGTGCAGATCACCGCGCCGAGTGGCGGGATGTACCGCAACCTGACGCCATCGCCCAGCGGGACTGCGGCCTCGCCGATGTTCCTCTATCAGACCGTGACGTACAAGTTCGCCGCCTCCGCGCTCGTGAGCGGTCGACGTGGGCTGTGGCGCAAGGCGTCCAGCGGATCGTACGCCGAGATCGTGGCTCCGTTCGATACCTCGGCAAAGTTCCGGTTCTACAGGCTGTACGCCGACACCGCGCAGAGCGCGGTCCCGACGCTCACCGAGATTCGCGGCGTCGAGGTTCTGCTTGACGCGCTCGCACCGCAACCGACTCCGGGCCAGAACCCGGCCCGTGAAGCTTCGTCGATCCGCACCGCAATCTTCTTCCGCAACAGGACGGACGGATGACACACACAAATATGAAGGATTCGCTGCGCGATGGGTTCGCGCTTCCGCTGGTCATGATCATTGTCTTCGTGCTTTCGGCTGCGCTCGCGGCAGGTTTTGCTCTGGTGCGCGGCGAGCGCGGCCTCGACGATGGCGGGCGCTCCACGCTGTTCGCGCAGAGCAACGCTGAAACGGCGCTGCAGCGGGCGATGACCGACCGTGCGTCACTCGGCCTCGCGGCCGGCACGCCGCCCGCGTCCGACTCCGTGCGGGTCACGCTGCCCACGGGCTATGCCGACGTCATCGTCACGCGTCTCCGGCCCGCGGTGGGCACGCAACCGCCCGTGTACGTGATCCGTGCGCGGGGCGTGTCGTCGGCCTCGCGCGT
>CAZLAU010000028.1:0-1909 GCA_964557615.1 uncultured Gemmatimonas sp. | reverse complement strand
GCAATGGCGCCCAACGTGCCCGTGGACTGGGTCTCGATCCGTGGGGGTGGCATCACGCCCGATTTCACCTCGAACTGGCAGGGTGTCGGGTTCCCGTCGGCCGCCTGGTTCGCGGCCAATCCGACCACCTATCCGATCATCGTCGTTGCCAACGACACGGCGGTCGCACAGTCGTTCACGCTCCCGTACGCCGGGCGCGGCATGCTCATCGTGTACGGCAACATGATCATTTCGGGCTCCGACATGTGGAACGGCGTCGTGCTTATCGGCGGGACGATTACGTCCAACGGCAACAACACGATCGCCGGTGCTGTGGTGACCGGCCTGAACGTGAAGCTCGGCTGGCCGGTGCCCGTGAACGCGATCGGCAACGGCAACAAGGACTTCCAGTACAACTCGTGCACGGTGGCGTCCGCCGTCTCGGGATTGGGCAAGATGAGGGCGTACAAGAACACGTGGTTCAACGCGATTGGCGGATACTGACGGGCGCGACGGCGCGCTGCCACAGACGCACCATGGGTGAGGAGATACGGATGAAACGAGATCCACGTCACGTTCGCCGCGCGGGCTTCGCGCTGCCGATGGTGATGATCATCGTCTTCATACTGGCCGGGGCGCTCGCTGCCGGCTTCAGCATGACGCGCGCCGAACGGGCAATAGACGACGCGGGCCGCGCAGACATCTTCGCGCAGAGCAACGCCGAGACCGCACTCCAGCGGGCGATGACCGAACGCGCATCGCTCGGCCTCGCCTCCGGCGTGCCGCCGGCAACGGATTCGGTGCGTGTGACGCTCACCAACGGCTATGCCGACGTGATCGTCACCCGGCTGCGCCCGGTGGTCGGGACCAGCCCGGCGGTATACCTCGTGCGTTCGCACGGGTTCGCCACCGCCAGCCGGGTCGCCAACGCGCCGGCGGCCCAGTACACGGCCACGCAACTGGCCACCTGGATTGCCGGCAGCATGACCGTAAAGTCGGCCTTCACGTCGCTGACCGGCATCGTGAAGAACGGCAGTGCGGGCGACATTGACGGCAACGATGACTGCGGCGGCACTGGGCCGGTTGCGGGTGTCGCCGTGCCCCAGTCGCCCGGCTACTCGCAAAGCGGCGGATCCATCAGCGCAGTGCTTTCCGGCTCACCGCTGATCGACTCCACGCTGGGTGCGACCCCGGCGGCGATGGCCCCCAATGTACCGGTGGACTGGAACTCCATCGTGAACGGCGGGGCGATCACGCCCGATTTCACTTCGACCAATGCCGGCGTCGGCTTTCCATCGAGCGCGTGGTTTTCGGCAAATCCGACCGCCTACCCCGTGATCATGGTGAACAACCTCACCACGGAGACGTTCACGGTCACGCCCGGGCGCGGGATGCTGATCGTCAAGGGGAACATGGCGATCTCGGGGAGTGACGTGTGGAGCGGCATCGTGCTGGTCGGGGGGGTGCTCACCTCCAACGGCAACAACACGATCAACGGGGCCATTGTCACGGGCCTCAACGTCAAGCTCGGCCTCACTGTCGGCACCAACGCCGTGGGTAACGGCAACAAGGACTTCTCGTACAACTCGTGCGCCGTGGCCAGTGCGGTCGCGTCAATGGGACGGATGCGGCCATACAAGAACACCTGGTCGAACACGTACGCCGTGTACTAGGCCCGGCGCAGTGACTGGCATCTGCCGCTGAAAGGCGGATCCGGCGCCAAGGGCAGTCGGGGGCGGGGCGAACCCAGTGTTCGCCCCGCACTGCGTTTCAGCCGCCGGGTGCCTAGCTTTCGCTGACCACGCCGCCGCTCAGTGGCGGTGGCGGCGGCTCGCCAGCGCCCGTCCGTTCCCGTGACCCGACATGGCCGAATCACTCCCCGCGCGGATTGACCGCGCCCTCACTTCCATCGTCAACGCACGCACGGGCC
>CAZLAU010000027.1:20493-24992 GCA_964557615.1 uncultured Gemmatimonas sp. | reverse complement strand
GGCTACTTGCGAAGCCAGACCACCACGAAGAACGCCTTTCCGGTGTTGGACGACCCGAGGGGCGACGGCCGAGCGATCAGGAAGCTCCGGTCGAACACCCGGCCGCACGGCGCGCGTGCCGGCCACGACATCGCGAGCGTTCTCGACCGGTCGCCCGTGGGCACGCCGCCGCCCGGGAGTGAACTGCCCGCCGCCTCCCCGTACACCTCCACGGCCTCGATCTCTTCGGGCCGGAACGCCTCGAGCGACACGCCCGGGCGGGCCAGGCCGTTCACGAAGACGCACGCGCTGTCCACGATGCGAAGTCCCTTGGACGCGAACGACGGAGAACCGCGGAGTCCGTCGATCAGCGTGGCCCCTGCCTTCCGGATCTCGGCCCCCGGCACGACGGCGGCGTTGGACGCGGCGCGCTGCCGCATCCGGTGGTCGAGGTCCGTGAACAGCACGTCGAGTCCGCGCGGAGGCGCGACGCCGGGATCGAGCAGCCGCGAACCGTCCACGGCGCGGCCCGATGGCACCTCGATCGGGAAGAATCGCTCGGCGTAGCCGTCGTGCGTCATCCGCACGAAGTACTGCCCCGCCGCCTTTACCGGAATGAAGAAACCGCCGGTCGAGTCGGTCACGATCGCGGTGTCGGCGCCGATCACCTGCACGCGCGCCCCGGCGAGCGGCAGGAGGTCGGGCAGTGTGCCGACCATTCCATAGATGGCGCTGATGTCGCCGCGCACGCGGAAGGCACTGAGTCGCTGCGGAATCGGCCGCATGCGAACCTCGATCGCGGGATCGCGCGACCCCACCTCGACCCGGCGACGCGCTTCGGCGAACCCGATCCGCAGCACGGATAGCTCGTACGAGCCCGGGGCGACGCGCGGGATGCGGAAGTTCCCCTCCTCATCGGTACGATCGGTCGCGCGGTCGGTCGCCGACCTGAGCTCGACGAGCGCGCCCGCGAGCGGCTGCCCCGAGGCCGAGTCGCGCACGACGCCGCGCACGATCTGCGGGCCCTGCGCGTGGACGGCTGTGGCGCACACCGCAATGAGCGCGACCGCCGCCGCGCTCCAGCCCCACGATCGGCACCGACGACAAAGACCGGCCACTCTACGGTGCTGCATCATATAGAACAGGGGGCCTCCGGCGTCGCCGCTGGCGTACCGGCCCGCGTGGGACGTGTTGACTTGCTCGGTGGTGCACGGCATCCGATGGACGCTGGGACAAAGGTGGCCCGCCCGGCTGGGGGAGTCCAGCACGCGCCTGGCCGTTCACGGATTTTTCGAACACTGACCGCATCGAGCGCAGGGTCGACGGGCCGGCACCACGTCGGAGTGGCGTAACGAGGGCGGCGGCACGATCATCGCAATCGCGCCGGTGGCACCACGATGAAGCATCATATATTCTCCGGCCAATGACATCGCCATCCGTTGGCGACTCCGCCGCCGGCTTGGCGTCCGAGGACCGCCGCCAGATCTCCAACGAGCTGCACGACGGCCTGCTCCAGGCGCTGACTGGGATCGCACTGAAGCTGAAGTCGATCGAGTCACTGATCACCGCCAATCCGGCGGCGGCCGTCCGGGCAATTCGCGACGTACAGAACGTCCTCATCGAGGAGCAGCGGGACATTCGCGTCCTGATGATGGGCCTCAGGGAGCCCGACCTTGGCGGAGCGCCGGGGTCATTCAGCGAACGGTTTCGGCAACTCATCCGCCGAGTCGAAGCGGTGTGGGACGTGACGATCATGGCAACGGTCGAGGTGCCGGACGGGATCGCGGAGCGCACCCGGGCGCACGAGGTGCTCCGGATCGTCCAGGAGGCGATCGTCAACGCCGTGCGCCACGGCCGCGCACGGATCGTGCGCGTGAAGCTCGAGCATCGGGACGCTGCCCTGCGACTGGCCGTCGCGGACGACGGCAGCGGATTCTCGTTCCGCGGCGACTTCGACGATCACGCACTCGCCACGCAGCGGATCGGTCCTGTCACGCTGAAGGCGCGCGTGAAGGCCCTGACGGGCACGATGACGATCCACTCGGGCGACGACGGCGTGCGCCTCGAAATCGTCGTGCCGATCGCCGCGCCGATGGAGGAACCCGAGTGATCCGGGTCGTCCTGGCCGATGACCATCCGATAGTGCTCAACGGGCTTGCGGACGTGTTCCGCCAGGAGCCGAGCACTGAGGTGGTCGCGACGTGCGTCTCAGGGGCCGAAGCGCTCACCGCAGCGCGCCAGCTCCGGCCGGACGTGCTCGTCGTGGATCTCAACATGCCGGACATGAGCGGCATTGACGTCGCCCGGATTCTCCGCAAGGAGTCGAGCGCCACGAAAACCGTGATCATCTCAGGCGACATGCGCGACGCGGACACGGTCGAGGCGCTGCGGACGGGAATCCGTGGGATCCTGCTCAAGGAGATGGCGCCGCAGCAGATCGTAGAGTGTGTGCGCAGCGTCCACGCCGGCGGCACGTGGATGGAGTCGAAGGCGTCGAGCCGCGCGATCACCCAGCTCGTCGGACAGGACGCTGCCGTTCGCGAGCTCGAGTCCACGCTGACGCCGCGCGAAGTGGAGCTGGTGCGGCTGGCGGGTGCGGGGCTCCGCAACAAGGAAATCAGCGACCGCCTCGAGATCGGCGAGGGCACCGTCAAGGCGCACCTGCACAACATCTATAAGAAGCTCGGCGTCGAGAACCGCGTGGCGCTCGTCCTCTTCGCGAAGGAAAAGGGCCTCGCGTAACACGCCGTGCCCGTCGGCCGTGAGCACCACCGGCCTGACCGGATCTATGCAAAAAGTTTAGAACGACCCTTCCTTTCGTCCAATGGAACGGGTGTACCGGATCGCGCCATTGTACCGCGAGTGCGCATCCACCGTTGGTGCGCGACGTGTCGCATCACGTTCCCCTCCACTTCGACGGAGCCCATGAAACTCACGAACCGCTTGCCCAGTTGGCGCCTCTCCATCGCCGCCCTGGCGCTGGTCGCGTCCGCGTGCGCCGACCGCACCCCGATGCCGCTGGAACCCGAAAGCACCGGAATCCAGTTCTTCGCGGGCGACAAGGCCAATAGCAGCCATAACACGTCGAACAGCTATTCGAGCGGTTCGCCGGGGATCACCACGTGGGATCCGATCATCCCCAGCGCGGCGTATGTCAATTGGCCGGCCACGGTGTGCGTGAACACACCGGCCGTCGGACTCAATGCCAACTGGCAGAACCCGCACGCGCCGGTGCAGAACCTCAACCACGACTGGCTCGGTTCGCTCTTTACAGCGCCGTGGATGAACTCGTGGGGAACGCCTGGCCAGAAGCCCGGCTCGGTCGGCCCCGAGGGACATAACTGGACGAAGTACCGCATGACCGTTCAGGGGAACGGCAACTTTGTCATTCGGCTGCTCGCCGACAACTGCTCGTGGCTGTACATCGACGGCACGCTCGTCGGCGTTCAGCCGGTTGGCTGGAACGCGACCAACACTTCGTACGGCCTCACGCTGAACGGCACGCACACGCTCGAATTCATCATCTTCGACGGCGGCGGTCTGGCGGGCGGCAAGTTCCTGCTCGAGACCACGTCAAGCCCGCCGCCACCGCTCAACCCGGATCTCGACGGCGACGGCCACCTGAACGACGACGATGCGTACCCGCTCGATCCGACGCGCTGGCTGCCCGACCCCGCGACGATCACCCTCACGGGCCGCATCCGCGACTTCAAGGCGTGGGGTCAAACCGGCGGTCACCCGGACTTCGAGCGCTACCTCGGCGGCGAGACGGGCATCGTCAAGGTCGACCTCGACGGCGACCGACTGCCCGTGTACTCGCGAGCGACGGGCGGGTCGGCGACAACGACCGGCAAGGCGCCGTTTGACCAGTGGTATCGCGACGTCCCCGGCGTGAACATGGCGATGAACTACGACTTCGTGCTGACACGCCAGCCGAACGGCACGTACACGTACACCAACAGCACGTTCTTCCCGATCGACAACCAGCTGTTCGGCAACTACGGCACGAGCGGGCACAACTTCCACTTCACGACCGAGATCCACACGAACTTCACGTACCGCGGCGGTGAGTCCTTCACCTTCACGGGCGACGACGACGTGTGGGTCTTCATCAATGGAAAGCTTGCGATCGACCTGGGCGGCGTGCACGGCCCGGCGTCGCAAAGCGTGAACCTCGACAACCTCGGACTGACGGCGGGCGGGACCTACACGCTGGACATCTTCCAGGCCGAGCGTCGCACGGCCGGCTCGAGCTTCTCGATGACGACGTCGCTGCAGCTCGTCTCGGAGCCGCCGCCGCCGGCCGACGCGACCCCGCCGGCGATCGCGCCGACGGTGACCGGCACGCTCGGCAGCAACGGCTGGTACACCTCGAATGTCGGCGTGACGTGGACGGTGACGGACGCCGAGAGCGCCGTGTCGAGCCAGACGGGTTGCGACGCGACGACGCTCAGCACTGACTCCAACGGGACGACGTACACCTGCACCGCCACGTCGGCGGGCGGCACCGCCTCGGCGTC
>CAZLAU010000027.1:0-20393 GCA_964557615.1 uncultured Gemmatimonas sp. | reverse complement strand
GCCACGGAAAGCGTGAGCGCCAAGCGTGACGCGACGGCTCCGTCGGTCGCCGGCACGATCAGCGGCACGCTGGGCAACGGCGGCTGGTACACGAGCAACGTCGGCGTCACGTGGGCGGTTGCAGATGCCATGTCGGGTGTGGCGTCGACGACGGCCGGCTGCGCGGCGACGACCACCACGACGGACAACGCAGGCACCACGTACACGTGCAGCGCGACGGACGCGGCCGGCAACTCGGCCACGGAAAGCGTGAGCGCCAAGCGCGACGCGTCGGCGCCAGTCATCACGTACAGCGGCAACGCTGGCACGTACACGGTGGATCAGCAGGTGACGATCACCTGCTCCGCGACCGACGCGATGTCGGGGATCGCCACAAGCAGCTGCCCCGGCGCATCGGGCGCGGCGTACACCTTCGGTGTCGGGACCCACACGCGCAACGCGTCGGCAACCGACAATGCGGGTAACGGTGCAAGCCTGTCCACGCAGTTCACGGTGCAGGTGACCTCTGGCAGCCTCTGCGAGCTGGTCAAGCGCTGGGTTAACAAGGCCGGCGTTGCCAACTCGATGTGCCAGCAGCTCAAGAACGGCGCATACGGGGCGTTTGCGAATCACGTGAGTGCGCAGAGCGGCAAGAGCGTTTCGGATGCGAACGCCGCCATCCTGATCGCGTTGTCGAAGCTGCTGTAGGTCAGGCTCCACGGTTTCTGCGGGGAGGCGTCCGAACGGACGCCTCCCCGCAGTCGTTTTCCGACCGACCCGCCTGCCTGCGGCCGCGCAGCGCGCCGGAACGGGGCGATCAGCCCGTGACGGCGCAATTCGCCGGCGGTAGCTTGTAGCGGCCACCGCGCCGCCCCAACCACCGCAATGAGCGACCTCAGCGCATCCCAGGAACTGCCCGCCGGCCACCGCGTCGGACGCTACACCGTCGTGCGGACGCTGGGGCGCGGCGGTATGGGCGTGGTGTACGTCGCGCGTGACGAGCGGCTCGAGCGCGACGTCGCCCTCAAGATGATCGGCGCCGTGTCGGACGAGATGGCGGTGACGCGGTTCTGGCGCGAAGCGCGGGCCGCCGCGAGCATCAACCACCCGAACGTCTGTCAGCTGTTCGAGGTGGACGAGAGCGCGGGCCGGATCTACCTCGCCATGGAACTGCTGGACGGCGAGCCGCTCGATGCCCGCCTCGCGCGCGGCGCGCTGCCACCGGTCGAGGCCGTGCGCATCGCCACCGACATGCTCGCCGCGCTTGGCGCCCTGCACGCGCGCGGGTTCGTGCATCGCGACGTGAAGCCATCCAATGTGTTCCTGACCATCCACGGCGCGAAGCTCCTCGACTTCGGCCTTGCCCGGACGCTCACGCCCGACACGGTGCGGTTGGACGCGACGCCCCGCGACGACGTGACGGCCGCCGGGATCATCGTCGGGACGCCGCGCTACATGGCGCCGGAACAAGTCGCCGGCGACACCGTGGACGGCCGCGCCGATCTCTATGCCACGGGTGCCGTGTTGTTCGAGATGCTGGCCGGACGTCCGCCGTTCGTCGGGGACAACATGCTGGACCTGCTCTACGCGACGCTCAACGAGCAGCCGCCTGCCCTGCACGGCCCGCCGGCGGTCATCGCGATCGATCGCGTGATCCGCCGCGCGATGGTGAAGGATCCAGCCGGCCGGTACGCTGACGCGTCCCAGATGGCGGCAGGGCTGCGCGACGTGGCGCTCGCCGATGTGGCGACCGGCGCAATTGTCCCCGTGCGGGCGCTGACCCGCCTCGTGGTGCCGCCCATTCGACTCGCCCAACCCGACCAGGACATCGCCTTCCTCGCGTTCGGGCTCGCCGAGGCGATTTCGGGGTCGGTCGCCGCACTTGGCGACCTGGTGGTGCGGTCACCGTCGGTCGCGGCCGAGTGGGCCGAGTCCGGAGCCGACCCTCGGCGTCTCGCGGCCAGCGCCGACGTGGACCTCGTGCTGGCCGGCTCCCTGCTCCGTTCCGGATCGCGGCTCCGAGCCACGGTGCAACTGCTCGACGCCACGAGTGGGACGGTGCTCGGGGCCGAGACGGTCAACGGATCGCTCGACGACATCTTTGCCCTCGAGGACGCGCTGACGCGTGCCGTCGTTGCCCTGGTGGGCCGCCGGCCCGGGGCCGCGGGGTCAGCCACGACCGCACTCGAACGACGCGACGTGCCCGCCAACGGACGTGCGTTCGAACTGTACCTGCGCGGCAACGATGCGATGCGGACGCTCGCCACGCACTATGCGGACGCGCGAGGACTCTTCGAGGACGCCGTGCGTGCCGACCCGGGGTTTGCGCCCGCGTGGGCCATGCTGGGTCGATGCCACCGCTTCATCGGCAAGTTCGTGGAGGATCGCGACGTCAACACGCGAAAGGCCGAAGACGCGTTCCGGCGCGCGCTGGCGCTCAGTCCCGACCTTCCCGCTGCCCACCGGTTCTATACGTCCCTGGAGGCGGACAGCGGGCGTGCAGAGTCGGCGATCGCCCGGCTGTTGCAGCAGGCGCGCGTATCGCGCAACGACCCGCACATTTTTGCGGGATTGGTGCACGCCTGCCGGTACGCCGGCCTCGCGGACGAGTCGCTTGCCGCACACGATGAGGCAAGGCGGCTGGATCCGCACATTGACACGAGCGTCTCGTACACGATTGCCCAGCTGCCTGACGACCGCCGGAACACGCCGCTCCCGGCCGTCGACGCGGTGAACCCGGCAACGTACGCCGACCTGATCATCCGCCTGATTCGGCACAATGCCAGTGGATTGCGCGAAGCCGTCGACGTCGCAAACCGGTCGGAACTGCCGCACAGCCTTCGTGGGTCGTTCGATGCACTGTCTGCCGTGGCGTTCGGGACCCGGAGCGAGGCGCTCGCGCTGATCACCAAGGGCGTTGCCGCGTACGACGATCCGGAGGCGATCTTCCTGTTCGCCCTGATGTGCGCCCATCTCGCCGAACCCGGCATTGGCGTGCCATTGGTCGCGGACATCGTCGGGCGCGGCTACGTGCCTGTTGCGATGCTGGAGTCGGATCCCCTGTTCGCTCCGTTCCGCGAGGACACGCGGTTCGAACCCATCCTCGCCGACGCCCGCATGCGGGCCGCGACCGCGCGAATGGTCTTCGAGCGCGGCGGCGGCCCGCAGTTGCTTGGCCTGTGACCCGCGGCGTAGCGGCTAACGGCCCGTCGTCACTTCCTCGTAGGCACACGTCAGCGGATCACGCGGGCCAGGCTGGCCGAAGCGGCCGAAGCCTTCGAAGCCCTTGAGCGGGTCACGCATCGCCAGCACTTCCTCGCGCGACTTGCCCGACTTGGCCTGCGCGTCGGCAAACTCGAGCACCGCGCCGAGGTAGTCGCGGAACTTCATGAGGTCGGCCTGGCTGCCCGTGACCGGCAGCCCCGTGTTGCCGTGGCCAAAGATGTAGATCGTGTCGGCCGCATGGTCGCGAACCGTGCGCTCGATCACTGTCATCCAGCCGCGCATCGTGGCGCCGGCGGCCCGGTCGACGACCGGATGCCGCTGGTTGAACATCAGGTCACCCATATGGGCGACGTTCGCGCGCTCGAACGTGATCACCGCATCGCCGCTCGTGTGGGCGCGGCCGTAATGCCGGGCGCGCACGCGTTCATCGCCGGCGTCGGCGGACCAGGTGTCGGTGAATGTCGTATCGGGGTAGAGCTGGTCGGCCGGTGGCTGCGCACCCGGGGGCATGCGCATGTGCTCGTCGGCCTTCACCTGGGCCACGACCTTCTTGGCCGCGCCACGGAACGAGATGTTGCCGCCCGAGTGGTCGCCGTGATGATGCGTGTTGATCAGGAAATCGACGCCTCGTCCGTTCGAGCGCTCATTGAGGCCGTTGAGGCACGCCGTCGCTTCGGCCGGGAACTGGCTGTCCACGCATACCACTGCTCCCGGATTCACCAGGTAGCCGATCGTCCCGCCCCGCATCGTGAAGAACCCGACGTTTCGGCGGATGGGGGTGAAGACTGGCGAGGCGGCCTGCGCCTGCCACGCGCGGGCCAGCGACGGGTGGCCGAGCGCCGTGACGGCGGCCGCGGCGGCTGAGGATGCGATGAAGTCCCGGCGGGTCAGCGACATTCGCGTTTCTCACGATGAGGAGTGAAGTGTCAACCGTGCGATGCAACGCTACGGCACTCACCCAACGCCGGCAACCCGGATTCCGCTGTGCATTGGGTCCGGCAGTGCCGCCGGGCTTGCCTCCGAGGACGGGGCGGGCGCAATATCAATAGGAATTGCGCGGAGGCGCCTCGCTTGAAGCTGCTTGTGGCTGGCTCGACCACCCTCGGAGTCCTGGCGGCGCTCACCCTGCAATCGCGGGGTTCGGTGGCGACGGCGACGGCGCACCCCACACCCGACGCGGCGCGCGTCACGCCAACGCTGTCCGCACCTGCGGCCGCGACGCGCGAGGCAAGTGCTCCAGTTCTGCGACACGCCGCCCCGATCACGTCCGCGTCACTCAACGACGTGGTGAAGCGCAGCTGTCAGCGCTGCCACAACGACCGGCTGCGACGCGGCAACCTCTCGCTCGAAACGTTCGATGTCGCCGACGCGCCGGCGGAAGCCGAGGTCGCCGAGAACGTCATCGCGAAGCTGCGCCTCGGGATGATGCCGCCGCCGGGCTCGGCGAAAATCGCGCCCGACACGCTCGCCGCGCTGATCGCGACCCTCGAATCGCAGCTCGACGCGTTCGCCGCCGCGAATCCCAACCCGGGCAGCCGCACGTTC
Source organism: uncultured Gemmatimonas sp. (assembly GCA_964557615.1). GTDB lineage: Bacteria > Gemmatimonadota > Gemmatimonadetes > Gemmatimonadales > Gemmatimonadaceae > Fen-1231. The sequence goes on along the minus strand of CAZLAU010000027.1, from coordinate 15,644 downwards.
CAGCGGCTGAACCGTGCCGAGTACGCCGCCGCGATCCGCGACATTCTTGGCCTCGACATCGACGCCGCGAGTTTCCTGCCGCCCGACACCAAGAGCCACAACTTCGACAACGTGGCCGACGCGCAGATGCTGTCGCCCACCCTGCTCGACGCGTACCTGCGCGCGGCCGCCGACATCAGCTGGCTCGCCGTCGGCAACCGCAACGCCACCGCACGCGCCGCGACCTACAACGTGCCGCGCACCGCCTCGCAGACGGAACACGTGGACGGTGCCCCGATCGGCACGCGGGGCGGGATCTCCGTGATCCACACCTTTCCGGCAGATGGATCGTATTCGTTCCGCCTGCTGTTCTACCACGAAACGACCGGCGCCTTCGCCGGCGGCAACGCGCGTGGTGAGCGGATCGAGGTGTCGGTGGACGGCGTTCCGGTCGCGACGCTCGACATGGACCGCTGGATGACGGCATCCGACCCGAACGGCGTTTCAATGGCCACGGAGCCGATCCGCGTGACCGCCGGCCCCCACCGGGTCTCGGCCGCGTTCATCCCTCCGGCGTTCCAGGGCGTGACCCAGGAACTCATCTCGCCGCTCAAGTGGTCGCTCGCGAGCACGTCGAACGCGACGGCGTACGGGTTCAACCTCGTCCCGCACCTCCGCGACCTGGTGATCCAGGGGCCGGACGCGCCGAGCGGCGTGAGCGACACCCCCGTGCGCCGCCGGATCTTCAGCTGCCGCCCCGCAAACGTCGCCGCCGAACGACCGTGCGCGCGCTCGATCGTGACCCGGATTGCGACGCAGGCGTACCGCAGGCAGGCGACCACTGCCGATGTGGACGCGCTGATGGTGTTCTACGATCGCGCGGCGCCGGCGGGCGGATTCGAGGCTGGCGTGCGCACGGCGCTCGAAGCAACGCTGGCCAGCCCCGACTTCGTGTTCCGGTTCGAACGCCAGCCGTCGCACGCGCGAAGCGGCGAGAACTACCGGGTGAGCGACACCGAGCTGGCCTCGCGGCTTGCGTTCTTCCTGTGGTCGGCGCCTCCGGACAGCGAATTGGTGACGCTGGCCGCGCGCGGCCGCCTGTCCGATCGCGCCACGCTCGATCGGCAGGTACGCCGCATGATGACGGATCCGCGCGCCGCGACGCTCGCCACGCGGTTCGCCGCGCAGTGGCTGCGCCTCAGCGACCTCGACAAGGTGCAGCCCGACGTCCGCCAGTATCCTGATTTCGACGAGCAGCTCCGTGAGGCGATGCGCCGCGAGACCGAGTTGCTCGTCGAGCACATCGTGCGCGCGGACCGCAGCGTCATCGACCTGTTCGACGCGGACTACACGTTCGTCAACGAGCGGCTCGCGACGCACTACGGGCTCGCGAACGTTGCCGGCGGTGCGTTCCGCCGCGTGCCCGTGACGAGCGCGGAGCGGCGCGGCCTGCTGGGCCACGGCAGCCTGCTCACCCTCACGTCGCAGGCAACCCGCACGTCGGCCGTCGAGCGCGGTAAGTGGGTGATGGAGGTGTTCCTCAACAGCCCGCCGCCGCCGCCCCCCCCGGGCGTCCCTGACCTGGAGGCAACCCCGGATGCCCACGAGGGGCGCCTGCTGACCGTGCGCGAGCGGATGGAAGAGCACCGGAAGAACCCGGCGTGCCAATCGTGCCACAAGATGATGGACCCGATCGGGCTCGCCCTCGAACACTATGACGTGACGGGCCGGTGGCGGATGCGTGACAACGGCATGCCGATCGACGCGCGCAGCGAACTCTGGGACGGAACGCCGGTGCAGTCGCCGGCCGACCTCCGCCGCGCACTGCTGACACGCCGCGAGTCCCTGCTCCGCACGTTTACCCAGAACCTGATGGCCTACGGACTCGGCCGCCGCATCGAGTACTTCGACCAGCCGACCGTACGCGCGATCGTGCGCACCGGCGAGGCGACCGGCCACCGGATGTCGTCGTACCTGCTGGGCGTGATCCACAGCCCGGCGTTCTCGATGCAGCGCCTCGAAGCCGCTTCCGACGCTCCCCGATGACGATCGTCCCCCGCACCGCGAGACCATCCGGATGCTGATCACCGGCAAGCACCTCCCCCGCCGCACGTTCCTGCAGGGCATGGGCGCCTCGATGGCGCTCCCGATGCTCGATGCAATGATCCCGGCGCGCGGGCTCAGCCGCTTCTCCGCGGCCACCGACCCGACGCGCCTGATCTGCATCGAGTCGGTTCACGGCGCCGCCGGCTGCAGCCCGTACGGCGCGAGCCAGCACCTGTGGGCGCCACCCACGACGGGACGTGCGTTCGACCTGTCCGGCACCTCGCTCGCACCGCTCGAATCGTGGCGAAAGCACCTCACGATCGTGAGCAACACCGACGTGCGGATGGCCGAGGCGTACAAGTCGGAAGAGATCGGCGGCGACCACTTCCGGTCGAGCGCGGTGTTCCTCACGCAGGCCCACCCGACCCAGACCGAAAGCTCCGACATCTACGTCGGCACGTCGCTCGACCAGATGCACGCCCAGCGCTTCGGTCAGTCGACGCCCATTCCCTCGATGCAGCTGTGCGTGGAGCCGGTGGACCGCGCCGGAGGATGCGCGTACGGGTACTCGTGCGTGTACACCGACACGATCAGCTGGGCAGGCCCGACGGAACCGCTGCCGATGATCCGTGACCCGCGCGTCGCGTTCGAGCAGCTCTTTGGGTCGGGCGGGTCGGCGGCGGAGCGTGCGGCACGACGCAAGACCACCGGCAGCATCCTCGATTTCATCGCCGGGAGGATTGCACAGCTGCAGCGCGAACTCGGTGCCGCCGACCAGCGGCGCATGGACCAGTACCTGGAGAACGTCCGCGAAATCGAGCGTCGCATCCAGCAGGTCGAGGCCCGGAACAGCACGGGCGACGAACGCGAACTCGCGGGCGCCCCCGCGGGCGTGCCCGATTCGTTCGAGGAGCACGTGAAGCTGATGTTCGACATCCAGGTGCTCGCCTTCGAGGCCGACGTCACCCGGGTGTTCTCGTTCAAGACCGGCCGCGACGCGTCCGGACGCGTGTACCCGGAAAGCGGCGTGATGACCGGCTTCCACAACGCGTCGCATCACGGCAACAACCCGCGCCGCGTGAAGGAGTTCGCCGAGATCAACACCTACCACGTGAGCCTGCTGCCTCACCTCCTCGACCGGCTGAACCGTACGATGGACGGCGGCGACTCGCTGCTCTCGAAGACGCTGGTGATCTACGGCTCGCCGATGGCGGACGGCAACGTGCACAACCACCGTCGCTGCCCGCTGATCCTGCTGGGTGGCGCCAACGGGCATCTCTCCGGCAACCTGCACGTCAAGGCGCCCGACGGAACTCCGATGGCGAACGCGATGCTGACCTTGCTCCACCGGATCGGGCACGACGACCTGACGGCGTTCGGCGACAGCAGCGGCGAGTTCGCGGTATGACGCGGGGCCTCCGGATCGGAATGCTGGGCCTCGTGGTGGCCCTGGGCACTGCAGCGAGGCCCAACGCGGGAACGGAGGTCGCCGATGCCGCGATGCGGCGTGACCTGGCGGCGGTCCGCCAACTCATTGGCGCCCGGGCCGACGTGAATGCCGCGCAGCCCGATGGCATGACCGCCCTGCATTGGGCGGCGCGCCACGGCCGCGACGACATCGCGGCGGTGCTGCTCAAGGCGCAGGCGAACGTCCGGGCCGTGACGCGCATCGGCGCGCTCACGCCCCTGCATCTCGCGGCCGAGATGGGGAGCGCGCCAGTCGTGAAGGCGCTGCTCGCCGCCGGTGCCGACGTCGCTGCGCGCGCAGCGACCGGCGTGACGCCGCTCCATTACGCAGCGCTCTCCGGAAGCGCGACCTCTGTCGCGGCCCTGCTCGAACGCGGCGCCGAGGTTAACGCCCGCGAACCGGAATGGGGCCAGACGCCCCTCATGTTCGCCGCAGCGCGCGGACGCACCGAAGCGGTGACCGCCCTCCTCAAAGGGGGAGCCGATCCGAAGCTGGCGGCGAAAGTCGTGGACCTGATGTCGCTCGTCGCTGAGGACCGCGCCACGCGGCAGCGCCGCAACCAGGTGCTGGCACGCGCGCGCACGGAGCAAAAGGCGGACAGCATCGCCAGCTGGCGCCCCGACCCGGCATCCGTGCAGCGCGCCGTGCAGGCGGCACGGACGATCGAACGCGGTGAAACCCGGGAACAGGTCGCCGCTGGAGCAGACTCGGCGGAAGAAGCCGCGCGTGCCGCCATCGCCGGCAGTGGAGGCGACACCGACCCGCCCGGCTACACCGAGATGGTGGCGGTGCAAGGTGGGCTCACGGCCCTCCTGCTCGCGGTCCGCGAAGGGCACGACGCAACCGCGCTTGCGCTGCTCGACGGCGGCGCAGACGTCAACCAGCGTTCGGCCGCCGACGAGACGAGTCCGCTGCTCCTCGCCACGATCAATGGGCATTTCGATCTTGCAGGGAAGCTGCTTGCCCGAGGCGCCGACCCCCGCGCCGCAAGCGATGCGGGCGCGACGCCGCTGTACGCCGTGATCAACAAGGAATGGGCGCCGACGTCTCGGACGCCGCAGCCGACCTATCACCTGCAGCAGAACACCACCTACCTGGAACTGATGGAGGCACTGCTCAAGGCGGGCGCCGATCCCAACGCGCGGCTCAAGCGCAGCCTCTGGTACACGACCTACAACCGCGACAACCTGCGCGTCGATTTCCGCGGCGCCACGCCGTTCTGGCGCGCCGCCTATGCCACCGACATCCCGGCAATGAAGCTGCTGCTCGGCTACAAGGCCGACCCGACGATACCCACCATCCGACCTGCCCCGCGGGCCGGCCGCGGGGGCGCGGCGCCGGCGGGAGGCGCCGACGTGCCGATCCGGCTCGACCCCTCCGGCTTGCCGCCGGTGCCTGAGGGTGGCCCAGGCATCCCGGCAATCGTGGCCGCGGCCGGCGTGGGATACGGGCAGGGCTACGCCGCAAACGACCATCGGCACGCCCCGGACAGCTGGTTGCCGGCGATCAAGTTTCTCGTCGAGGAACTCGGCGCAGACGTCAACGCTCGCGACCCGAATGGCCACACGGCGCTGCACTTTGCGGCCGCGCGCGGCGACAACGCGGTGATCCGCTACCTCGTGTCGAAGGGCGCCGACCCGAAGGCGGTCGCACGCAATGGCCAGACCACGGTGGACATGGCCAACGGCCCGGTGCAGCGGATCTCGCCGTACCTCGACACCGTGGCGCTGCTCGAGTCGCTCGGGGCGAAGAACAACCACAAGTGCGTCTCCTGCTGACGGCGTGACCGCCGGATAACGCCGGCCGGTCGCCCGTCGCGGCGGCGCTGGCGCGGCGGCGATATTGAGACGTCGTCCGACACACGTCCCACACCCGCTCCAGAGAATGCCCGAAACCCACTACAGCCGCGGTCGCGGCCTCGCGCCGATATTGGCGATCGCCTGTCTGACACTGGCATCGTCCCCGGGACGGTCTCCTCTCGCCGCCCAATCCGGACCGCCTCGCAGCGCGCGTCCGTCGGCCACCGCCGCCCGCACGATGGTGCCGATCAGAATCGACGGCCGGCTCGACGAGGCCGTGTGGCGTGACGTTCCCGCCCTCGCCGGATTCATCCAGAACGAGCCGGTCGAAGGCCAGCCGGTGTCGGAGCGCACGGAGATCCGGGTCCTGTTCGACCGCGAGGCGCTCTACATCGGCGCGTGGCTCTACGACCGCGAGCCCGGTGCCGTGGTCGTCGGGGAAACGCGCCGCGACGCGAGTCTCTCGGATGCCGACGCGGTGCGCATCATCCTCGACACGTATCGCGACGGCCAGAACGGATTCGTGTTCGCCACGACGCCAGCGGGCATCGAGTATGACGGCCAGGTCACGCGCGAGGGACAGGGCGGTGGCGGCGGCGACGCGCGTCAGCAGGCCGGCGCCGGTGGGGGATTCAACGTCAACTGGGACGGCAGCTGGGACGTCGCCACGTCACGCGACGCCGAGGGCTGGTACGCCGAATTCCGGATTCCCTTCAGCACGCTGCGCTACGGCAAGGGCGGCCCGCAGCAATGGGGACTGAACGTCGCCCGTACGATTCGTCGCCGGAACGAGGACGCGTACTGGGCGCCGATTCCGCGGCAGTTCGACCTCAACCGCGTGTCGCTCGCCGGGGTCCTGTCCGGCTTCGAGGCCCCCACGCAGCGGCTCTTCGCCGTGACGCCGTACGCGCTTGGCGCCGCCCGCCGCGACTACGTCGCGGGCACCGGAACGACCACCACGTCCGAGCTCGGCGGCGACGCCAAGATCGGCCTCTCGCAGAGCCTGACGCTCGACCTCACGGTGAACACCGACTTCGCGCAGGTCGAGGTGGACGACCAGCAGGTCAACCTGACACGGTTCCCGCTGTTCTTCCCCGAGAAGCGGCCGTTCTTCCTGGAGAATGCGGGTACGTTCGCCGTCGGGACGCCGCAGTCCGTCGAGCTGTTCTTCAGTCGTCGCATCGGGATCGAAGGAGGGCACGCCGTGCCGATCCAGGGCGGCGGGCGCGTGACAGGCAAGGTGGGCCGCACGACGATCGGCCTGCTCAACCTGCAGGCCGACGACCTGTATTCCTCACCCGACACCGGGGCAGCCGTGCGCCTCGCCCCCCCGACGAACTTCGCTGTGGCGCGCGTCATTCGTGATTTCAGGAACCGCACGCGGCTCGGCGCGATGATCGTCAATCGCGCCAACACCAGCGGGGCAGCCGACTACAACCGTACGTACGCCGTGGACGGACGGCTCGGCATCGGCGCGCCGCTGACGTTCGACGCCTACGCGGCCCGCTCCGAAGCGCCCAACGTGGGCGACGGTGCCTACGCCTACGGCGTCGCGATGGCGTTCACCACGCGCGACTGGAACATCACGGCGTCCTCGCGCGAAGTGGGAACCCGCTTCAACCCCGGCGCGGGATTCCTGCCCCGCAAGGCCTACCATTATCAGGCGGCGCGCGTCCAGCGGAACGTGCGCTTCCCCGACGTGAGCTGGTTCCGTGAGTGGCGGCCCCACCTCCAGTACAGCGAGTTCATCGGGCTCGACGGGTTCAGCGAAACCCGGTTGATCCACACCGACAGCCATTTCGAGTTCGCCAACGGCGCCTTCTTCCAGCTGCCGGCGTTCAACCTGACGCGCGAAGGCCTCCGCGTGCCGTTCGAGATTGCCAAGGGCGTGGTGGTGCAGCCCGGCACGTACGACAATGCCGAGTGGGGATTCGCCTACAACACGAACCTGAGCGCACCGGTGTCGCTCCAGGGTCGCATTGACATCGGCGGCTTCTACTCGGGCCACCGTGCCGGGACCGGCTCGACGCTCAACGTGCGTGTGGGCGAGAGCTTCACGAGCAGCCTGCGCGTGGATTACTACGACGTGAGCCTCGCCGAGGGGGAGTTCACGACGCTGCTGTGGCGCCTCAGGACGGCGTATTCCTTCACCCCTCGGGTGTACCTGCAGGCACTCATTCAATACAACCGCCAGTCGGCAACGTTCTCCAGCAACATCCGCTTTGGTTGGCTGAACACGGCGGGGACCGGCCTCTTCGTCGTGTTCAACAACCTCGAGAATACCGGCACGTACGATGCCACGCAGCTCCCCGAAGGCCCGCTGGAACGCGCGTTCCTCGTGAAGTTCACCCGTCAGGTCAACCTCGGATTCTGAGCACGCGGCGACGCGCCATCGCACCGTTCGTCGCCGGCACGCCGGGAGCATTCGTCAACGTGAAACACGCTGCGTCCATTGCCCTGCTCATCGCCGCGAGTGCCTGGGCGTCGCCCACCGCGGCGCAAGCGTGGCGCACCACCACGCCGGCCGAAGCCGGCGTGAGTGCCGCGGTGCTCGACAGCATCTCCGCGGAAATCACGCGGGGCGACTACGGGTACGTGGATCGCATGCTCGTGGTCCGCGGCAGCCGGATCGTGTACGACCGGAACTACGCGCACGACTACGACCGCATCTACGGAGACTCGGCGCGCGTCAGGAATCCATTGAACGCGACCGACATCACCGGGCCGTTCAACTATTTCAATCCGTGGTGGCACCCGACGTACCGCCGCGGCGACCTCCACACGCTGCAATCGGTGACGAAGACGATCGTGTCGGTGGTGATCGGCACGGCCGTCACCCGCGGCGAGTTTCCGTCCCTTGACACGCCGGCTTTGCGTTTCTTCGACACGACGTCGGTCGCCAACATCGACGACCGCAAGCGCCGCGTCACGATCCGCCACCTGCTCACGATGACGAGCGGCATCGACTGGAACGAGAACCTCCCCTACATCGACCCGCGCAACAACGCCGTCGTGATGGAGGCGAGCCACGACTGGGTCGCGTACACCGTGAACCGACCGATGGCGCGCGAGCCCGGCGCGCAGTTCAACTACAGCAGCGGCGACAGCGAACTGCTCGCCCACATCTTTCGGCAGGCGACGGGCGTGGACATCGAGGAGTACGCCGCCCGCCACCTCTTTGCGCCGCTTGGCATCACGCGGTGGTTCTGGAAGCGCACGCCGATCGGACTCGTGGACACCGAGGGCGGCCTCTACCTCGAGGCACGCGACCTGGCCCGCATCTGGCAGCTGTTCCTGAATCGCGGCGAATGGAACGGCGCGCGCGTGGTGTCCGAGGCCTGGGTCACCCAATCGGTCACCCCGGCGGTGCGCACGGCCGCGCGACCCGGCGCCCCGCAGTACGGACTCAAGTGGTGGCTGCGCACGAATCCGGTTGATACGACCAGGCTGGTCTGGGCCGGTTCCGGCTTCGGTGGGCAGTTGCCGGCGGCGGTGCCGGAGCTCGACCTGATCGTCGTGTTCAATGGCTGGAACATCCTGCCGGGCGGCAGGTCGCTTCCACTCGACCGCACGCTCGCCCGGATTGTCCGTGGAACACGGACGCCGTGAACACACCCGCGCGCCCCTAACCCGCACCCGGCCGCACCCGGCGGCGCCGACAGCGAAGGCCGCGCCCGGACCGGCGGCCACTCGCCTATTTTCAGGGAGGCGGGCCGCGAACGGCTCGCGCTCCCCAAACCGGTCTCCGCCCATGAAGAACCGATTCCTGATCGCACTTGGCGCCGCAGTCGCGGCGACCGCCGTCCCGACGATCGCGGCCGCACAGCAACCGGCGCTTACGGCACAGCCCAGCACCCGCGCGACCGCCGCCGTGACGCTCGCACCACCGCAGGGCACGCAGGGCGTCGCGTCGGCGATCATTCGCATCGACTACGGCCAGCCCCACCTTCGCGGCCGGCGACTGCACACCAGCGACCTCGTGCCGCTCGACTCGGTCTGGCGCTTCGGCGCGAACGACGCCACGACGCTCGAGACCGGCGTCGACCTGATCATCGGCAACCTCCGGCTCGCCAAGGGCAAGTACTCCCTGCACGTCCTTCCGACGGCGACGGACTGGCACTTGATCGTCAACACCGACCTCGGCAACCAGTACATGGCGCAGCGCGACGTCGGTCGCGTTCCGCTCCGCAAGCGCACGCTCAATGCCCAGCTGGAAAGCCTGTCGGTATGGCTGATCCCGTCGCGTGAGCCGGGCGCGCCGATGGGCGAGTTGCGGTTCGCCTGGGGCGATGCGGAGCTGTCGACGAGCTGGCGGGTGCCGTAACGGGCCCCACGCCCGGATTCCGGACTCCCCGCGTGCCCACCGACCACAGTTCCCGTCGCCTGCTCGTCGCGACGCTCGGCGTCGTCCCGTACAGCGACGCCCTGGAACTGCAGCGCGCCTGCGCCAGGGCAAGGATCGACGGCCGGATCGACCAGGATGTCCTGATCCTGCTCGAGCACCCGCCTGTCGTCACGACGGGCCGAGGGACCCGCGCGCAGAACCTGCTCCTCGACGCCGGCGCGCTCGCCTCCCGCGGCATTGAGCTGTTCGACGTGGAGCGCGGCGGCGACGTCACGTTCCACGGACCGGGGCAGCTGGTCGGCTATCCGATCGTCGACCTGCGACGGCACAAGGAGGACCTGCACTGGTACCTGCGCCAGGTCGAACAGGTGCTGATCGACGCGCTGACGCCGTTCGGGGTTCACGCCGCGCGAAATCCAGGGAAGACCGGCGTCTGGACGAACGGACGCAAGATTGCGTCCATTGGCGTCCACGCCAAGCAGTGGGTGACGTCGCACGGCTTCGCCCTGAACGTGACGACCGACCTCTCGTACTTCGACGTGATGGTGCCGTGCGGAATACCCGACGTGGTCATGACCAGCGTCGAGCGTGAACTGCTCGCCCGCGCGGACGGCGCGTGCCTCGCGCCATCGCCCGCCCTGTTCGATGAGGTGCGCAACGCAGTCACCGATGCGGCGGCGACGTCGTTTGCACTGGATGCCGAGCCGCTGTCGGCGGAGTCGCTGAGCGCCCTGGCGCTTGGGGCAGCACGATGACCAACTGCCGCACCGCCGCAATCCTTGGGGGAGCCGCGCACGGGACCGCGCAGTTCACGCGCGCCATGCGCGTGACCTGGGGCGCGATCGGCATTGCCGCGTGCGGCGGCACCGCGCCCATCGTGGTACCTCCGCCAGACCCGGCGCCGTTGGCCCCGCCACGCGCGGAGTTCCCGCGCTCGTTCGCTGCGCTCGACACCGCATCCATCCGGTACACGATCTACGTCGCCACCAACCGACGGTACGTCGCCAGCGACCGGCCGTCGGACCGCTACTCGGGTGACGACAGCGACTCGCTCCAGCTCGCCGCCGTCGCCGTCAACGTGCCGCCGTATCGCGCGCGTGGCGTCGGAGACCTGCCGCGCCGCTCGGGATTCCTGGGCTTCGGCTCCACGCCCGACCCCGAGCGCGAGTTCTTCGTGGCGAGCGTGTTCCCGTCCGATTCGGCGCGCTTCGTCCAGCGGATCGCCGGGGAACTCGCGGGCACTCGATCGCGCGACGTGCTCGTGTTCGTCCACGGATTCAACGTGTCGTTCGAGGACGCCGCCGTGCGCGCGGCCCAGATCGCCGTGGACATGAGCTTCGACGGCGTGCTCGTGCTGTACACCTGGCCGTCGGCGGCGTCGGTTTCGAGCTACGTGCGTGACCTGCAGGAAGCCCGGAACGCCGGGTATTTCCTCCTTCGCGTCCTCCGTGGCATCCCCGCCGTGCAACCGGACGACGTCCACCTGCTGGGGCATTCGATGGGCACGGAGGTGATCGCGAGGGCGCTGGCGCTCGCGCCCCGCGCCGATTCGCTCCCCAGGCTCCGGCAGATCGTGCTCGCCGCCCCGGACTATGACGCGCGCGTCTTTCGCCGCGACGCCCTGCCGGCCTTTCGCGCCCGCGCCGAACGCATCACGCTCTATGCCTCGAGCGACGACGACGCCCTCCGCGCATCACGCAGCGTGAACGGGGTGTGGCGCCTCGGGCTTGGCGGTGATTCCCTGACCGTCGTGGACGGCATGGACACCATCGACGCCACGCGCGTGCGCGCCGACGTCCTCGGTCACACGCTGTTCGGGAACGGTGCGTTCCTTGCGGACCTCGCGGCGCTCATCGGCGACGGACGGCCGCCTATCGAGCGGCGACTCCTCCCCGTGCAAAGCGGCGCCCTCACCTTCTGGCGGTTCCGCGGCGACGGCCGTTGATCAGCGCGGCTGGTCCGTCGGGAACAGCTGGCGAAAGTTGGTGGCGCGAAACAGTTCGACCGTCATCACTTCCTGCGGGCCGCGAGCCACCGGGAACGTGCCGATCGGCTCAATGCGCTCGAAGTAGGGCGAGAACCGCTCGATCACGTCGTCGCCGGTCCTCACCTTGTGCGCGATGATCGCGGTGCGACCCAGCAGCGCGCGATCGTCCACGCTGTAGCGGAAATGGTGCGGGTCGGCGCACAGGCACACGACGGGCGTCCACGGACCGGCGCCGATGCTCGCCTTGCCCGCCTGGATCCAGCTCGTCGCCGCCACGAACTGCGAGTCCGGGTCGAACCCCGCTGACTCGAGCGCGGGCCGCAGGCCGGACCACGTCACCAGGTCGCCCGTGGGGTCGCCCTTGTCGAAGGCCGACGGGGCGAGCCGCGCGATCCACCCCGTCGATGCGTGCGATGTCAGCACGACCAGCACGAGGACGTAGGCGCGAATGGACCATCGCATCCAGCGCGCGGGGCGCGCCTCGCCGCGGACGATCCGCTCGTCGAGCGCCGCGCCAAGAATCGGGAAGACGAACAGCCAGCCCGGCGCCTGCCAGTGCGGGAGCCCCACGCTCCCACCAAGCGCGACGAGCGTGAAGATCACGATCGGGCCGGCCGCCACGCACATCAGGAACCACCGCGCCGCATCCGACGGTCCGAGCCGCACCGCCCGCCACGCGGACGCGGCGAGCGGCACGAAGATCCACGGAAGCACCCAGGCCATCTGTCCGCCGATGTTGCCGAGGAAGGTGCCGATGTTCACGCCGCCGCCCTGCGCCGCCCGCCCGCCCTGGAATGCGAATGACGCCCATCCGTGCTGTGCGTTCCACAGCAGCACCGGCGCGAAGCACGCGAGCGCGATCACCGTGCCCAGATACGGCCCCGGCGTGCCAAGCCACTTCCGGTGCGGCGCCGAGGTCACCAGGAACACGGCTGTCCCCGCCAGCACGAAGGCGCCGTGATACTTCGACAGCATCGCGAGTCCCGTGAGCAACCCTGCGATGCACCACGCACCGACCGCACGATCCTGTCGCGCGCTGAACAGGATCGCGGTGATCCGATCCGTCGCCGCCGCCATGCACAGCATCAGAGGCCCGTCAGGCAGGACCCATCCGCCAGTGCTCAGGCTGAACACGGCCGACACGTTGAGCACGACCACGCCGTACATCCCGGCACGTTCGCCGAACAGTCGGCGGCCGATGCTGAACATGAACCAGGTCGTGCCGGCAAAGCACAGCACGAACGGGAAACGCACCACTTCGCCCATCTCGCTCCCGGCGAGCTTCGCCGCGGCCCCCGCGAGCCAGAAGTGGAGCGGTGGATGATCGAAGTACGACAGCGACACGTGCCGCGCCACCGCGACGGCATATGACTCATCCACGCCGAGGCCGACGGTGGCCGCCAGCAGGAACCGCGCGATCGCGCCGATCGCAATGACGGCGAGGACAAGCCCCGTCGGGTCGCTCCGGCGGATCGAGAAGGACGACGTGTCGCTCACTCCTGCTGGCCGGGCGGCCTGCGCGACGGGTCGCGCGTCCAGATCACGATCACGCCGCACGCCGTGTCGCGTTGCCGCAACCTGGCGGGCGTTTCCGCCGGCCCGCGATAGACCTCGATGGCCTCGATCATCAGGGGCGACATGTCATCCAGGTGAAACGTTCCCTGCGGTACGTATGAGCCGTCGACATAGTAGCTCACCCGGCAGTCGGACCCGAGCGACTGGATGTTTCGCCCGCGCGTCAGCGTCGGATTCCTCCCCATCGTGATCACCGGGCGGTCGAGCCCGCTCTCCCCAAGCACGACCTTCACACCCGGCACGGTACGCAGGAGATCGCTCGCCCGGCTCGCACGGCGGCGCTCGATGTCCTGGTACGTCAGGAAATACCCGTTCCCCAGCATTCGCCGCGAATAGAACTCGCTCATCCGTCCGTTGCCACCGGCCTCGCGGATCATCACCTCGTCGAGCTGCTCGGGGATGCCCTTGAGCTCGACATCCATCTGCTTCATGCTCGCCGACTCGAGCGAAACCCGTTCTTCGGCCGGCTCAAACCCGATGCGGCGCACGATGACTCGCAAACGCGCGGCCGGCGCCACGTCGAACCGATAGACACCGGAATCGTTGGTGAACGTCCGCATCTCCGTGCCGACGATGACGAGTTCGACCTGCGGAATCGCGACGCCGTTCAGGTTGGTGACGACGCCGTGCAGGATCGCGGTGCGGGGCTGTGATGCCGCCGTCGCCGCGCCGACGGCGAGGGCAGCGATCACTGCCGCGGCGCACCCTGCGAATCCAGCCCACCCACGCTGCATCGTAGCTCCCGGACCGTCGTGGATCGTCGCGAGCATCTCCCTGAGGCCGAAAGTACACCGTCCGCGTCGCGCGTCGCCACCAACCGCTGCGCTCCGGACGCTTCGGTATATTATCGGGGCATGGATCCCACCCGAGTGTACGCGCCCCGGCCCCGCGAGGTCACGCCCCGCACCACGGCGGATGCAGGCGGGCTCAACGACGCGCAGCGCCGCGCCGCGACGCACGGACACGGACCACTGCTCGTCGTCGCGGGCGCCGGGACCGGAAAGACGCGGACCCTCGTCCACCGCGTGGCACACCTCCTGGACGCGGGGACAAAGCCGGAACGGATCCTCCTGCTCACGTTCACGCGGCGCGCAGCGCACGAGATGCTGTCACGCGTCGAGCGGCTCGTGGGCAGCACCAGCCGCTCCGTGCACGGGGGCACGTTCCACGGCACGGCCCACCGGCTGCTGCGCCGCTTCGGTCCGCAGGGCGGAATCGCGGCGGATTTCACGATCATGGATCAGGGCGACGCCGAGGACCTCCTCCAGATTTCGCGCGCCCACCTGGGATTCGCGGACAAGAAGAAACGTTTCCCGAAGAAGGAAACACTGCAGCACGTGTACAGCCGGCACATCAACACCGGCATTCCGGTGGCGGCGCTGCTCAACGACGAGTATCCGCAGTTCGCCGGCCACGAGGACGCGTTTCGCGCGATCTTTGCCGACTACGCCGCGCGGAAGCAGGAACGCAACCTGCTCGACTACGACGACCTGCTGCTCTTCTGGGCGATGCTCGTGGAGGGTGCGCCGGGTACCGGCGATGCTGCGCGTGCGGCGGACGACGCCCCGTCCGCGCTCGCTGCGCGCATTGCCGGGCTCTACGACCACATCCTCGTGGACGAATACCAGGACACGAACATCCTCCAGGCGCGCATCCTCCACGGCATGGCCCGCGGACACGGCAACATCACCGTGGTCGGCGACGACGCGCAGAGCGTCTATTCGTTTCGCGGCGCGACGATCCGCAACATCCTCGACTTTCCCCGCGACTTCCCCGGTGCCGAGGTCGTGGCGCTGGAGGAGAACTACCGCTCGGTCCAGCCCATCCTCGACGCCACCAACACCCTGATCTCCCGGGCCGAGGAACGCTACACCAAGAACCTCTTCACCCGGCGCGAGGGCGGCGAAAAGCCGTGGCTGGTGACCGCGCACGACGAACAGGCGCAGACGCGTTTCGTCGCGGACCGGATCCTCGAGCTGCACGAGGAGGGCGTGCCGCTGCGCGAAATCGCCGTCCTGTTCCGCGCGGCGTACATGAGCGCCGACCTCGAAATCGAACTCGCCGCGCGCCGCATTCCATTCGAAAAGTGGGGCGGTCTCAAGTTCCTCGAGGCGGCACACGTCAAGGACGTGCTCGCCTTCCTGCGGGTGCTCGAGAATCCGCGGGATGAGGTCAGCTGGTTCAGGCTCCTGCTGCTCCTGCCAGGTGTCGGGGAAACCACGGCCCGCGCGGCCATCGACCACATGCTGGCCGCGGGATGGCACCACGACGCGTTCGCGTCGTTCACGGCGCCGGCTCGCGCGCGCGCCGCGCACGAAGCCGTGGCCCGGTTGCTCGAGTCGCAGCGACGCGCCACGGGCGACGAAGAGCGGTCGCTCGCGCACGAGATCGGCCTCATCCGCCGGTTCTACGACGGCATCCTCCGCGATCGCTACGACCACGCGG
>CAZLAU010000026.1:8909-25943 GCA_964557615.1 uncultured Gemmatimonas sp. | reverse complement strand
CGCCGTACCGGTCGTACGCGGCGCGCTTCTGCGGATCGCGCAGCACGTCGTACGCTTCGGTGATCTCCTTGAACTTCTCCTCCGCCTCCTTCGACCCGCCGTTCTTGTCCGGATGGTACTTCATCGCCAGACGGCGGTACGTCTGCTTGATCTCGTCGTCGGACGCGCCCCGGTCGATGCCGAGGATCTGGTAGAAATCAGCCATTCGTTCCGAGGTGGGCGTCAGCCGTCGAGGAGGTCGGTGACCAGCGACGACGTATGGGACACGAGCGAGATGACCTTCTCGTACGGCATGCGGGTGGGACCGATCACGCCGATCACACCCGAGAGACTGCCCGCGGTGTACTCGGCCGTCACGACCGTGAGGCCGCCGGGGAAGCTGTCGCCGTTCTCGGTGCCGATCGTGATCTGCACGCCGCCCGACGCACGGCGCGACCGCAGCACCTGGGCGAGTTCCGCGCGCGTTTCGGTGAGCTCGAGCAGGCGACGCATCCGGTCGGCATTGCTGAACTCGGGCTGGTCCGCCAGCACCGATGCCTGCCCCAGCACGACCGAATCGCCCTCCGACGCCGCCGGAATGTCAAAGAGCTGATCGCCTTCCTGCAGGAAGATGTTCAGCAGGTCGCGCGAGTCCGACGTCTTGGCCGAGTCGCGCAGCCGCGCCGTGAGCGAGGTGCGGATCTCGGCGAGCGTCAGCCCCGACAGCCGGTCGTTGAGCACCGACTGCACTTCGGCGAGGGCATCATCGCCCAGCTGCGCGCTGACTTCAATGAAGATCGTGCGGACTGCCCCGCCCCGAAGCGAAAGCACGAGCATCAGCCGCTCGCTCGACATCCGAACGAGCTCGACGCGCTCGAGCACCGTCTGGTCGAGCCGCGGCCCAAGCGCCACGCCCAGCTCCTGCGACAGCACACCCAAACTCTGGGCGGCGCGGCGCAGGATGCTTTCGAGCGTCGCCGTACCGCGGCCAATCTCGACCTGCAGGCGGTCACGCTCCTTGGCGTTCAGCGGAGACACCCGCATCAGCTCGTCCACGTACACGCGGTACGCCTTGTCCGTGGGAATGCGCCCGGCGGAGGTGTGCGGGTGGAAGAGGAAGCCTTTCTCCTCGAGGTCGCTCATCGTGTTTCGCACGGTGGCCGCCGAAACCCCGAGGCCGAACCTGCGCGACACCGTGCGCGACCCCGCCGGTTCCGCCGTTTCGACGTATGACCGGATCACCGCGGCCAGAACCTGCCGCTCGCGCGAATTCAGCTCGACGGGCGCCATACGCATCGAATTCTAACGACCGGGAAGCCCCAAACGGGATCGCCGCACGCGGAGTGTGCCGCTACGGTAGGAGGGGGCAACTGAGCGGCGTCTCCGAACCGGCGGCGCCTATGCGTGATCGAGCGACGCGGCCAAGGCGTCGAGCCGCAGCCAACCTTCCGGCGTAAGCCGGGTTCGGCCGTGCTCCTGAACGGCCCATCCCTCGGCGACCCATTGGCCGGCGAGCGCCGCCCCTCGGGGGCTCGTCAACTCGGCGCCGGCGTCGGTTCGGAGCTGCAGGTACAGGGTCTCCGCGGCGTGCTGAGTATCGTCCAGCCGTTCGGCGCCGGCGATCGGGTCGGCGCCGGAGCTCACGGTGGATTCCCAGGCAGCGTACGCCGCCACATTCCAGCGACGTTCGGCGCCGTCGAACGAATGGGCCGATGGCCCGAGGCCAAGGTACGGGACGCGCCGCCAGTACGCGGAGTTGTGCCGGCTCCTGCGGCCGGCTTTCGCGTAACTCGACACTTCGTAGTGCTCGTACCCGGCGGCGGTGAGTGCGGCATCGGCGGCGAGGAACTCGTCGGCGGCGCGGTCGTCGGTCTGGGGAACCTCGGACCCGCGTGCGGCCCAGCGGCCGAGGGGGGTACGCGGCTCGACCGTCAGGCCGTAGACCGACAGGTGATCTGGGCCCAGCGCCACGGCCTGATCCAGGTCGGCGGGCCAGTCCCGCTTGAGGCGCTCGGGGAGGGCGTAGATGAGGTCCAATGATATATCGCCAAAACCCGCGTCCCTCGCCGCGTTGAAGGCGTCGACGGCTTGGGCTGACGAATGCGTCCGGTGCATCCACTCAAGCGACGCCGGCGCATAGCTCTGGACACCCAACGAGAGGCGGTTCACACCCGCCGCAAGCCAGGCAGCCGCCGACCCCTGCGACACATCCTCCGGATTGGCCTCAATGGTTACTTCGGCCGATGGGGCGAGCACGACGCCGGCGTCCTCGAGCCGCCCGATGAGCTCCAAAATGCCGGGACCTCCGAGCTTGCTAGGCGTTCCGCCGCCGAAGTACAAAGTTTCCACATTGGCCAAAGCGGCAGGGTCGGCGCGAAGAGCCAACTCGGCTGCAACCTCGGCCGCAAACGCGGCGGCCGGGACATCCCGCCGTACGGCGATCGAGAAGTCGCAGTAGGTGCACCGGCGGCTACAGAACGGCACGTGCACATAGACGTGCTTGTATTGCGCCGGCACGCCGGCTGGACGGGTCGCGCCGATTGCCGCAGCGGCAGTCACGGCCCGGAAATCGCAGTTGAGAATGACTTCAAGTGATTTCTCAAACTATTATATTCCAATCTGTTACGAAGGCCATCAAGACTTGACGTGAGGTGGCGGAAACGCGCCGACTTCTTGGCACGGCGAGCGCAGATCCAGGCGGCCAGTGCGCCCCTGACCGGAGTCGCGCTGCCGCTACCCGCGTGATCCGGCACCGGCAAGCCCGGCGTTGAGGCGCTCAAACGTCCCCAACCCGGTGGCCGAAATGAGCCCCGCGAGCTCGAGCTTGCCAACGGCCTCGAGTACTTCGCGGACCGCCAGGCCGGTGGCCGCCGAAATGGCGTCGGGCGACAAGCCACCTCCCCCGAGCGCGTCCCACACATCGGCCTCGCCGTCGCCGAGCGCTGGGACCGATGGTGTCGCGGAACACGACAGTCCCGCCAAGGAGAGCGCGTCCTCGACGGTGGTTATTACGTGTGCGCCGTCCCGCAGCAGCGTGTTCGATCCCGCCGATCGCGGGGAGTCGATTGGCCCCGGAACCGCCGCCACTGCCCGACCCATTTCCAGCGCCTGACTGGCCGTGTTCAGGGCTCCGGACTTGTGCCCGGCCTCGACGACGATGGTTAGCTTGGCGAGCGCCGCGATGATCCGGTTTCGCCTTGGAAAGCAGCCTTTGAAGGCACGGGTGCCGGGCGGGCTCTCGGAGAGTACCAGGCCTTCCTCGCAGAGCTTCCGGTGCAGTGAACGGCTCCCCGCCGGGTACGGGACGTCGGCGCCGGTTCCCAGGACGGCAATGGTACCGCCGGCCGAGAGCGCCCCGTGGTGGGCCGCCGCGTCGATTCCCCTGGCCATTCCCGACACCACCACCGCCCCGGCGCTGGCAAAGGCCCTGCCCAAGGCCTGTGCGACGCGAATGCCGTACGGCGAGGCCTCCCGGGTCCCTACGATCGCGATCGCGCCGTCCGGACACCGGTCCAGCAGCCCGGTATCTCCGATGGCGAAAAGGCGCGCCGGGCCACCCGAAACGCCCTCGAACGACGTAGCCGGGTACCCTCTGGCGCCTCGTTCGAGCGTGCGCATTGGCGGCGTGCCCGGCGCCGGGCCTGGCCCACGGTCCTGGAACGCCGGCCGCGCGGGAGCCCGCCGTTCGGTCATCCGCCGGCCTTCCGGAGCTCCAGGAGCCGCCGCCAGATCGCGTCCTTGAGGAGGTCGAGTCCCTGCCTGGCCGCCGCGGAAATCGAGAATACGGCGAACGCGCCCTGCGTTTCGATCTCGGGGGTGTAGTCCTCACCCATCAGGTCGAGCTTCGTGAACACGACACAGTGCGGGCGCGACGCCAGCTCGCCGGAATAGCGGCGGACCTCCTCGCGCAGCTTGTCGTACTCCTCCTGCCAATCCATCGCGTCGATCGGAATCAGGAACGCAAGGATCCTTGTGCGCTCGATGTGCCGGAGAAACGTCAGCCCGAGCCCCTTCCCTTCGTGGGCGCCTTCGATGATGCCCGGGATATCGGCCACGACGAACGTGCGGTGATCCGACAGCTGCACGACGCCGAGGTTGGGCGCGAGGGTCGTAAACGGGTAGTCGGCGATCTTTGGACGCGCGGCGCTGATCACGGAAAGCAACGTGCTCTTGCCCGCGTTGGGCTGCCCGACGAGGCCGACGTCGGCGATCAGCTTCAGTTCGAGTTCGAGGTTGCGCTGCTGCCCCTCCTCCCCCGGCTGCCACTCGCGCGGCGCCTGATGGGTGGAGGTCACGAAGAAGGCGTTCCCCTTGCCGCCTCGGCCACCCTTGGCGACGACGATCTCCTCGCCGTTCTCGACGAGCTCGCCGATGATCTCGCCGGTGTCGGCGTCCTTGATGATGGTGCCGGGCGGTACAGGGAGGGTGATCGACTCGCCCGAGTGTCCGGTCTTGTTCGAGCCCATGCCGTGCTGCCCGCGCTCGGCTTCCCATCGGTCCCGGTACGTGTAGTCGAGCAGCGTGGAGAGGTTGGCGTCGGCCTTGATGAGCACGTCGCCGCCACGGCCACCGTCGCCACCGTCGGGGCCACCCATTGGCGTGCGCCACTCTCGGCGGAATGACGTGCAGCCGGAGCCACCGGTTCCCGCCGCGACGTGCACCCGTACGAGGTCAATGAACATTCATCACTCACACCGCTCGCGCGGATTCAGGAGATTCGCGCGACTGGTGTCGTGGCGCGTTGCACGATTCACTTGCCCTTCACTCGCTGCCAGAGCAGCACCGCGCGATCCAGCGCGTCGGCCGGCACCAGCCCCATCAGCACGCGGAGCGCCGCATCCACGACATCGTTGCCCACGCCCACGTTCCGTGCCCCGTGCAGGTGCGAATGCAACTGCCGGTCCTGCGCCGCAGCCACGCACGCCGCGATGATGCACAACTCGCGGCGGCCGAGGTCGAGCCCCGGGCGCGACAGCACCTTGCCGTAACCCTCCACGATCATCCACTCGTCGAGCGCTGGGTGCAGACGCACGATGTTCCCGCGGAGTTTGCGGTAGGCGTCACCGTAGACCTGCTCGCACGTTCCCTCACCCCGCATCCTCCACTCGAACACATCGGCGTACGATTCGGCACTGGCCGCCGGCCGGCCGGCCCCGGGCCGCCGGGCCTGCCACTCGCGCGCCGCATTCAGCGCGCGCGGGAACCCGGCGAACAGGTACGACTGCAGGATCAGCTCCTCGATCCACGGTTCGGGGACCGCGGCGTCGGCACACTCGTCGAGCCCGGCCCGCACCGCCTGCTCCGATCCAGCCGTGATGCGCGCCGAGAGGCGGACAAGCGCCGCCGTCGGTGGGTCGCACACGACCCCCTGGGCCGGGCCGGTGCGTCCAAGGCTAGCAGCGTCCGGTTCGTGTGCCGTCATCGAAACATTTCGGGTGGTGGCGGTTTATTGCCTTGCAGGTGAGCGCCACGCGCCGGGCGCGCCGACAGGATGACTCGGGCCCCGCCCGGCGTCCGCTGACGCGTCGGCCGGGCCGGTGGCTAGATTGAAGAAAGATATGTCACGCGGCAGGGCGCTTCCTGACCAGCCGGAGCCGCCGCGTTCCACTACACAGATCGCGCACATCCTTGAGGAGCATATGCACCGTCGTTTCCTGACCCTGTTGATCACCGCCGGCGTCGTCGCCACGGCCGTCGCCTGTGGCGGCGACTCGGCGCCCGCCGGCGGCACCGCCAACGGGGCCCCGTCGCCCGCAGTATCACCCGACGAGTACCGCAAGGCGCAGGAGCGCTACGCCGACTCGGTGCTGAACGCGACGGTGACGGCCCAGCAGATCGTGTCGAAGCTGGGCAAGGACTACAAGGTCGGATCGGTGCGCCTTCGCGACTCGCTCGCCGCGCTGGCGGAGAAGAGCGGCTGCTTCCTCGACGGGCGCAAGAGCGACCCGTACCTCGCCGGCACGGTGAGCTTCTACGTGTTCATGAGCGTCGTCGGGTCGAACGTCGTGCGAGTCCAGGAAGACATCACGACGTGGACATCACCCGCCGGGAACATCGTGAACTCCTGCCTGAACCTCGCGGCCAAGAACTGGAAGTTCGACGTCACCTACGGCGCTCAGGGCAGCTACATCACCCAGGTCCAGTTCAAGTAGGCGGGCAGACTGCGCCGGCGTCAGCGACCCGAGTCGCGAATCACGCCGACGGTCTCGCCGCGGGTGTTGCGGATGGAGGTCTGCGCCCACTCGGCGAGCCGCGGGCTGAGCTCCGGCGGCAAGGCGCCCACGAGCTGAAGGGCCTTGAGGAGCGCCACGTGCTGGGCCCGGGTGGCGCCGTCCTCGACCTTGATCGCCACACCGAGGCCCATCTCGGGCACCGCGGCGCAGTGGACCCCCTCGGCGCCGACCTTCGAGATGACCTTCCCGCCGGTTTCCTCGATGAGGACCGTGTCAAACCGGTCGGTGCCGCCGAGCAGGTGCGGATGCGCCCGGATCGCCGCAGCGGTGCGCGCGGGAAACGCGTCACCGGCCTCGACGGCGAACGCCCAGCGCGAATACGCGGTCGCCATCCGCTCGAGCGGAAGCGCCATCACGGTGACGCCGCATCCATCCACGCCGAGCGGCATGTCCTCGACGGAGACGCCGGTCCACGACGCGATTTCCGCGAGGCACGACTTCTGCACGTCGTGCGCGGCGCGCTCGTAACCGCCGGTCGGCCAGCCGGCGGTGAACGCGCGGGCGAGCATCGCGCCGTGCTTGCCCGAGCAGTTGTTGTGGAGCCGCGAGATGGGAATGCCCATCTGCCGCGCGTGCTTCGCGCCGCGCATCGAGAAGGGCTCGTGCGGACCGCACGCGAGGTCGCCCTCCTCGAGCCCGATCGAGTCGAGCATCCGCGCGGCCACCGCCACGTGCTCGGGCTCACCGCCGTGTGACGCGCAGGCGAGGGCGAGTTCCTCGTCGCCCCAGCCGAGCTGCTCGAAGCCACCGCTCGTGAGCAGCGGAAGCACCTGGAACGGCTTGGCGCAGGAGCGCCACATCGTCACCAGCGTGGCGTCGCGCGCAGCCGCCACGAGGTTTCCATCCGACGCGATGACGGCCGCGTGCACGCGGTGACGCGACTCGACCACATCGCCGCGCGTGACCTCCACGTCGAGGATCATCTCCATCGGAGTGACCCGCACGCGCGGTCGGCTCACGGACGCGCCATATGACGATCGAACGCGGCCACGACCTCGTCCGGCGTCACGGTTGCGGCGCCGCTCTTTCCGACTTCGACGCCGGCGGCGAAGTTCGCGATGACCGCCGCCTCGAGGAGCGCGCGCCCGCGCCACGCCGCGGCGGTCGCGTCGCCCCGGCCACCGCCGGGCTCGCCGCGTTCCGACCATCCTGCCGCCGCGAGCATCGCGGCGAGGTACGCGGTGACGGTGTCCCCGGCGCCGACCACGTCGTACACCTCGCGCGCGGTGGTCGGAATCCGCCGGGCGTGCTTTTCGCCGCGTATGGCGAGCGCCATCCCGCGCTCGCCAAGCGTCAGGAGCAGCGCGTCCACGTCCAGCCGGTCGGCTTCGCCAATCAGGGTGTCGTCGTGGTCGAGGTCCTTGGTCGGGCCGAGGGCCGACTCCAGTTCGCGCCGGTTGGGCTTGAACACCGTGGCACCTCTGAACGCGAAGAAGCTCCGGTACTTCGGGTCCACGACGATCGGGATGCCGCGCTGGCGCGCCGCCGTGATGGCGCGCTCAATGACGCTCGGCGCAAGCACGCCCTTGTTGTAGTCCTCGAGCACGAGGGCGTCCGCGGTGGCGATGGCCGCGACGGCGGCCGACGCGAGGCGCTCGACCTCGGCGCCCTCGAAGTCGGTGTCCTCTTCCTGATCGAACCGGAGGAGCTGCTGGGCGCGTGCGACCACGCGCGTCTTTGTGGTCGTGTGCCGCTCGACTTCGACGAGCCCGTCGGTGGTGGCGCCGAGCAGCCCGAGCGCGGTGCGCAGTTGCTGGGCGGCCGTGTCGTTTCCCACGGCCGCGACGAGTGTCGCCGTGGCGCCGAGCGCGGCGACGTTCTGCGCCACGTTGGCCGCGCCGCCGAGCGCCATCCGACGCTCCTTGACCCGCACGACCGGCACCGGCGCTTCGGGCGACACACGGTCCACATCGCCGCGGAGATAGACGTCGAGCATCGCATCGCCGACGACCACGACGTGCTTGCCGCGCGCGGCGTCGAGCAGCGCGGCGAGGCGGTCGCGGGTGATCAGGTCACTCGGCATCGGCTCAAAGCTAAGGGGCGTGGCGGCGCGATGGCGGCCAACGGAACGGGGGCCCGGGATCGTCCCGGGCCCCCGTCCGTGCCGGTGCGCGCCGGCCTAGAAACGCATCCCGAGGCTGAGGCCCAGCGCAAAGCGCGGGCGGTCGGCCGTCTCCCCCGTGAGGTCCACGAGGGTCGGAATGATCGCCAGCGGAACGGACGGGAACGGCACGACCGACATCCCGATGTTGAGGTCCTGGCCGGTGTAGTCGAAGATCACCGACGCCCTGCCGTGGAACTCGGCCGCAACGGACGCAAAGGCGTTGATCAGGTCGTTGTTCACGTTCGCGTCGTCGATGAACTGGAAACGGCCATTGCCGAGCCCGCCCGTGAGCGTGACCGTGCTGAGCCACGGCATCGACGCGATCGGGGTCTGCATCGCGCCGGTCACGACACCGTAGAACGACTCCGTGGCACCGGCCAGGCCGCCCGAGGTCGCCGCGTTTTCCACGCCGAGGCCGATCGCGAGCATCGGCGTGATGTTGTGCGAGGCGTGGAGCGAGAGCCCGGTCTTGACACCGCCGCTCCGCTTGAACGTTTCGAGCGAGGTGATGACGGTCGTGAGCCCGATGCCGCCGTTCGCGTCACCGAGGCCGAAGCCGAGTGAGATGGCGGTGTGATCGTCACCATTGGCCGTAATGGCCCCGCTCGGCAGCTTGGCGCCGCGGGTTTCGAAGTGGTACGTGCTGCCGATGAAGGCATCGCCCTTGGACAGCCCGAACGCGCGAGGCGTCCCGCCGCCCGTGCCGGGCGAGGAGAGATAGTAGTCGGCAAAGGTGCCGGCGCCCGACTTGGCGGATCCAATGAACGGCGAGGTCGGCTGGGCACCACCCGGTGCGGCCTGGGCGACCGCCCGGGACGGGGCTGCGAAGGCCGCCACGGCCGCGCCGAGTGTGAGGATCGCGGAAGCAATGCGGGGCATACGCTGGCTCCGAAAATGGTAGAGTATGGGAATCTTGAGCGGCCGCGACCGAAGTCAACGACCCGGCCGCAGCTACTCACGGACGAATACGACCGCATCCGGTTACAATTGTGGCCGGGGCCCTTAGCTCAGTGGTTAGAGCAGCGGACTCATAATCCGACGTGCGCAGGTTCGAATCCTGCAGGGCCCATTGGGCGACGTCCACGGTTCGCGCGGCTATCGCGCGAAGAAGAGCACGATGCCGAGATGGCCGCCGTGATCGGTGAGCCGCCCGCCGATTCGCTCGAAGCCGGCCCCCTGGACCGTTGCGAGCACCCGGCCGATGTCGTATTCGAACATTGCGATCAGGGGAGCCGCCGCCGGCGATCCCTGCGCAACGTTTGCGGCCCGGTGGACGAATCGCGACGAGCGGCGGAGCTTCTGCGCGAGACGGCGCAGGGCCGACGCCCGCCGGGCAAACGTGAAGTGCAGCATTCCAACACCGTCCGGGGCAACGCGCGCGACGAGCCCGTCAATGATGGGGTAGCCGATCTCCGGCGGGATGTGTTGCAGAACGATGTAGGAGTGGACGAAGTCGAAATGGCCGTCCACGGCGTCGACGCCGGCCGCCGAGTGAAGGAAGTCGGCATTGGAAACCCCGAAGGCGGCGCAGTTGCGGCGAGCCTCGTCGATCATCCCGGCCGACGCGTCAACGCCCAGGACGCGCGTCGCGGCACGGGCCAGCGGGATGGTCAGGCGACCGACTCCACACCCGAAGTCGAGGACGCGGTTCAGGCGCAGCTCCCGCCTCCCGAGGAGGTCGCGAGCCGTTGCCAGGGTGGCCTGGACTTCGGACTCGCCGCTCGCAAAGAACTCGGCGCGCGCCGCGTCGTTCAGCGCTCCAGCGTGAAACTTCGGGTCCGACAGGACGCCGTAGTATGGGTCGGCCCGCCCGAGCGTTTCCCAGTCGTCCGCGCGCCAGTCGCTCATCCGCGGAGACCATTCCCGGGGCGGGATCCGGGAATGCGGCGAGCTTCGGTCACGATGCCGGCCGCGTCGGCTTGGTGAACACGAAGTTTGCCGAGCAAGGCAGAATGTGCTGCAGCACCGTGACGCGGCTCAGCACCGCATAGTACACCGTCTCGATCGGCCCCCGCTTCTGGACCGACGGGTAGTACGCGACATCCATCTGGAGTCCCGCCTGTCGGGCGAGGCGGCCCAGTTCGGACGGAATCAGAACGTCCTCCGGCACGTCCGGCCGCTTCTTGTTCACGCGCCGGAAGGCCAGGGGATACAGCCAGCGCGGCGACGTGGGTTCGTGGAAATAGAAGGCCTTGCCGCCCGGCTTCAGCACACGGAACAGCTCACGCAACGTGCGCGAATGGGCCAGAAAATGATGCGCCGCGGCAAAGCAGAAGACCTGATCGACCGACTCGTCGGCCTCCCGGGTGTCGTAGCTCGCGCAGGCATAGGCGTGGTCGAGCTTCACGTTGAACAAGCGCTCCCACTGCGGGAGCCCGAGCACCGCGAGATCGCTGAGATCGGTGGTCGTGACGTGAGCGTCAGGGTACAGCCGCTTGTAGACGCACGCCGCCCATCCCTGCCCGCCGCCCAGTTCCAGGATGCGGCCGGTGGTTGCCATTCGTGATTCGTGCCGGCGGACGCAGTCCACGAACACGGCGGCATCGGTCACCTTGTTGATGACATTGTCGAGCGAATCGGTGCCCGGCGCGACGTCCTTGCAGTCGCGCCAGAAGGCCCGCTCCAGTTCCTGCTTTTCCGCGATGCCGGACATCTCGTGCTGAAGTCCTCGTGAATGGGCGCCCACCAAGTTACGTTCCGCGCGAGACGAATGCGGAGGCGGCGTGGTGGGTGGCGGGGTTCGGAGAATGCAGGAATGAGGCGGCGCGCCGGACTCGTCGCGGGCCTTGTTGCCGCCGCCGCAATGTGGGGCTGCGACTCGCTGCTCACGCCGTCGCTGTACGGTTCCGTGCAGGTCACCGTCGTGCGCCGCGATGGCACGCCGATCCCGAACGTCCCGCTGACCGTCTACTACATCCAGCGTCGCCTGTACGCGGGCACCACGGACGCGAACGGCGTGTACACGTTCGAGCTCGTGCCCGAAGGGTCGTACGGTGTGTTCAGCGAGCTGATCCCCGGATACGCGCGACCTGAACAGGTGCGCCCGGGGCCCCGGACCGACTTTGTCGACAACATCGACGTCGCCCGCGGTGCCACCGCGACCGCGCAGTTGTCGATGCTCAAGGTTGGCCCGGGCTCGATCGTCGCCACGGTGAGCGAATCAGGCGGCGGATCACTCGCCGGAATCGCGGTGACGCTGTACCGGGGCGCCGAGGGTGCGGTGCGCGAAGGCGTCACCGACGGCAACGGGCGCGTCACCTTCGCCGACGTCCCGTTCGGCGACTGGGGAGTGAGCGTGACGCGGCCTTCGAAGTACCTCGACAGCGCAGAGGCGCCGCTGTTGGTCAGGGACGGACTCCTCGTGGATGAGGGCAGCGTCGAAAAGGCCGAGTTCACGTTCGCCCCGTGCACCGGAACCATCGCGGCGCGCGTTCGCGATGACACCAACGGCCCGGTACCCGGGGCGCGCATCTCGCTGTACCAGTTCGGACAGGATGTGGACTCTGCAGTGGCGCCCGCCAGCGGCGACCATCCGTTCACGGGACTCCAATGCCGTGACTATGGAGTGCGGCTGACGGCGGCGCCGATCGGGTGGACGCTCGTGCCCGGCCGCGGGTTCAACTTCGTGGACGGCCTGTTCGTGCACCGCGGCGCCACGCGCACGGCGGACCTTCGCGTCCAGCGCGTGGCCTGCCGCGGCACCCTTCGCGTGACGGTTGTCGACAACAATGGCTCCGCCGTGGGCGGGGCCGGGCTCCTGCTCTACACCGGTGGTGTGGCGTACCGGAACAGCGTCACGCCCGCGAACGGGATCGTGAGCTTCGCGGACCTGCCCTGCGACCGGGACTGGGGCGTGTCGGTCACGCCGCCGGCCACGCACAGCGTCCCGGCCGCGAGCAGCTATTTCGACGGCATCGTCTTCACCAACGGGCAGACGATCAACCGGACCTTCACGCTGACGGCACTCGCGCCGCAGTAAGCCGGCGCCCGCGAACGCGGGCCCCCTAGGGCCGCGCGCGCGTGGAGATCTTCAACGACAGCGTGTTGTTCGCAATGTCCACGCCTTCGTGGTGGTCCGTGAAGGCGAGATCCTGAAAGAGGTGGTCGAGCCGCACGTCGTGGGCGAAGTCGAGCGCCACCTGCATCCCGCGCCAGGTCACGCTTCCCCGCAGCCCGCCGATCAGGCTCAGGTCTTCCGACTTGGGTTCGTAGACAATGCTCGTCCAGAGCGTCGCGTTGTCGCGGCGAATGCGTTCCACGTACCCGCCGAACGAATAGCGCGCCCCGAACACGTCCACGGCAACCCACTGGCTCGACGACCCCGGTCCGATCGCCGCGCCAAGTGACTGTCCGCGATTCGTGTATCCCTGCGGCACCGATCGACTGGCGTACGTGGTCCCCACCGGCCGCACTCGCTGGGATGGATCGGGCTCGAGGTACGTGCCCTCGGCCTGCACGCGCAGGTGAGCGTCCGTGCCGCGCACCCGAACGGGCTTCGCCCACTGGAGGCCCACCGTGTACGCCTGCGAGTGCTGGGGATACTCGAGGAAGTCGCGAAATGACGCCGGCAGTTCGAACCTGGCCCACTCGCCGTACGCCTCGAATCCGGCGCGAGGAAAGACCCAGCGGGCAAAGAGGGAGAAGATCTGATCGGTGCTGCCCGCGGCCGCCGCGGTATCCGAGTTTGGCCGGCCGACGTCCCGCAACACATTGAAGAGGGCGCCCACCGGCACGTCCGACGTGCTGTTCGCCCACACCGTTCGCGTGGCGCCGATGCTCAGCCCGCTGTCCGCGGCGGGCGTCCAGACGACGACCAGTCCGCTGATCGATCGCGTGTCGTTGGTGGCCACGCTGTCGAAGAAACTGGATTCGCGAAGCGAGCCAAGGATCCACTGCGCGTCGAACCGTCCGGCGCGCGTGCGCCAGCCGTTGTTCGTGCGCACAAACGCGTGGGGAAAGCCGGCCGCGTTGTTGCTGAGCACGATGGCGTTCTGGATGCCCGGCCCCCACCAGAGATTTTCGGTGCCGATGCCGGCAATCACCCGGCTGAACGTGGCGCTGAGGCTGCTCTGCCCGGCCTCGACGCCGGACAGGCGCTCGTCGCCGAAGCGATACGGCAGGTCAATGGACGAAGGCAGCGGATGGAACGGGTTCGACCAGATGCTGCGTCCGTCGGGTTCCACCGGCAGGTAGTGAATGACCTGAAAGTCACTGTTCTGCGCCGACCAGACTTGTGGCGCGAGGATCGCACGGAACCGGCCCCACGCGGCCGTCACGCCTCCGGTGATCATCGTATTCAATCCGCGCCCGGCCCAGAGCGGTCCGTCGTTCATCGAGAACGGCAGGGCCGAATTCGTGACGACCGCCAGCTCGGGCGCGACGAGCGCGAACCTGAACCCGTCGCCGGAGAGCGGGGCCGTCA
This sequence comes from uncultured Gemmatimonas sp., assembly GCA_964557615.1. GTDB lineage: Bacteria > Gemmatimonadota > Gemmatimonadetes > Gemmatimonadales > Gemmatimonadaceae > Fen-1231. The sequence continues at coordinate 12,205 of CAZLAU010000026.1, read as the reverse complement.
GCGAGGAGGTCGAACGGATCAGGAAATCCGGTGCGCCACCGGTCTCGGTCAGCTGGCGGAGCCGAATGCGATCCTCGCCCACCGATGCAGGCTGCACGAGCGAGCCTGAAATCTCGATGCGGCGCCGCTGCGCCTCGAGCGGCGCGCCCTGCTGCGCGTCCAGCTGCGCGCCCAGCTGCGCGCAGGCCAGCACCGAAAGAATCCGCTTGTACCCGAGAGGAGAAGCGATCGAGAGCACCGTTGGGCTGGTGGACGTGACAGGCGCGTGCAAATGTGGCCGGCTATCATTCACGCGTGATGCGCCAACCATTCGTCGCGAAACGTACGCCATGAAACAGCCGATTGCACTGGCCGCGGCGGCCGTGGCCGCGATGCTGACGGCGCTTCCGGCACGCGCGCAATGGCAGGGGCCGTCGCGCATTGACGCGGGCGGAGCGCTGCAGGTTGGCGGTGAGGCGGAGCGGTACCTCCGCGTGCTCGAACTGGCCGGCGTCGCACGTACGCAGCCGTGGACGATCCGACCGCTTGCGACGCCCTCGCTGAACGGCGCGCACCCCTGGTCTGGCCGGTGGACGATCGACTCGGCCTCACCGGCGCTCGAATGGCGCTGGCTGCGACCCGTCGGGCGGGCGGCGCTCAACACGACGTTTCCATATCAGGTCATCGACGGCCCGGCGTGGACGGGGCGCGGGCTCACCGCACAGGTCAGCGGCGGCGTGCAGGCTACCTGGGGCCGCGTTCGCGCGCAGCTGGAACCGACGATCTTCGCGTCGCAGAACGCCGCGTTCGAGCTCGCGCCGAACAGGCTTTCCGGCGACGGCACACTGCGCGACGCGCGATTCCCCGGAAGCATCGACGCGCCGCAGCGCTTCGGCACCGCCATCTACTCGCGGATCGATCCCGGCAACTCCTCGGTGACGCTCGACCTGTCGCCGATGCTCGTGGGCATCAGCACGGCAGCGCAGTCGTGGGGGCCGGCGCGCGAGTTTCCGTTGGTGCTGAGCGCGGGCTCCGGGGGGTTCGCCCACGCGTTCGTGGCCACGAAGACTCCGCTGAACGTCTGGTTTGCGCGCCTCCACATGCGCGTGCTGGCGGGTTCGCTTGGATCGTCCCGGTTCGCGCAGCCACAGCCCGAGCCGGTCCGCTGGGCGTCGGCAATGGCGCTCGTCTTCCTCCCTCGCGGCGTTGACGGCCTCGAGATCGGCGCCTCGCGCTTCATTTCCGGCTTCTCGCCGACCGGGGTTCCGACGTTCGACAATGTGAAACGCCTGTGGTCGCGCGCGCTCCGGGCAAGCGTTCCAGGCGGCGACAACCGGGAAGACGAGAATCAAGTGGGCTCAGCGTGGTTCCGGTGGTCGCTGCCGCGCGCGCACACGGAGTTCTACGGCGAGTACTTCCGTGAGGACTACGCGCTCGACCTCCGGTGGTTCCTGCAGTACCCGGACGATCTCGCCACCTACGTGCTGGGGTTGCAGCACGTGAGGACCCGCGACAACGGGGCGCTCAGGGCCTACCGCCTCGAGGTGGTGAACGGCGAGATCTCGTCGTCGAACAAGAGGCAGCGCGCCGAGGACGCCAACACCGGCCGCACCCGGCTCGGCGGTCCGAACCCGCCGTATCTGCACGGCAGTGTAGCGCACGGCCACACGAATCACGGGCTGCTGCTCGGGTCGGCCGCGGCGTACGGAGGCGCGGCGCTGCGCGTTGGCGTGGACGACTACGATTCGCGCGGACGCCAGTCGTTCACCTTCGAGCGGCAGCTGCGGTTCGACTGGCTGCCCGGCACGCCGGCCGCGGTCACCCCCCGCCCCGACGTGCTCTATTCGCTCCGCGCCGAGCGGTTCCGCTTTGTCGGGGATCGCGAAATCGGCGTCACGCTCGTGCCGATGATCAACCTCAACCGCAACCTGCAGCCCGGCCAGGACAAGCTCAACCTGTCGGCGGCGTTCTCGGTGCGGGGAGTGCGGTAGCGGTCCACGCGAGCGCGAGCACGAACCAGAACGTCGGCTCGGCGTTTGTCTGGTAGAACACGTTGAGCACTGCCGCAGCTGCAATGAGCGGACGCCACGATCCGCCGCGCACGACCGGCCAGCCGACAAGGATCACGACGCACAGCAGCGACACGATCCCGGACTCCACCAGCATCGCCACGTAGAGTGAGTGGAAGTTTCCGTACGGGTTGCCCGGAAACCGGTCCTGCAGCACGAGAAATGAGTTCCCGTACCCCAGCCCAACCGCGAACCGCGGCACGGAGCTGGTGGCTTCGTCGAGGCCACGCTCGATCAGCAGGATATGTTCGGACGCCGATGCTTCCGAAACCGAGAAGCGCCCGGCGAGCGGCTCGAGTGCGTCCACCACCCGAACGGGGCCCGCCGGAAGCGCGAACAGCGCGCCGCCAAGGATGGCGGCAAACACGCCGCCGGCAACGATCGACCGACTCGGGAGCTGCCACTTTCGGCGCGTGAGGGCCACGAGCCCCAGCATCGTCGCCGCCCCCAGCAACGCCGACCGTGACAGCGTCGCCACGAGCGCAATGGCGACGGCCGCGATCGCCACGCGCCGCAGCACATCGTTGCGCTCACCAATCGCGATGAACCACCCGAGCACGATCAGCGCCCAGCCGGCGCGCGTCGGGTCCGCCACCAGGCCGGAAAAGCGCGGCACGATGCCGTACACATACGGCTCGAGCCACACGGTCGCGAAGCCCAGTTCAAGGGTGGTCGGCACGTCGCCGAGGATCGTGCCGATCTGGGCTGCGGCGGCTACGTAGTGCATCGCGACGGCGATCACCGACGCGCGGCCGAGCAGCGCGAGAAAACCCGCGCGGTCGGCGGTCAGGACGACAACCGCCAGCGTCGCGACGACCTGGGCGGTCAGCAACGTCGCGCGCCGCGCCGAGTATGCCGGCGCCTGGCCGATCGCCACAGACGCCCATACCACCGCGACGAGCGCCACCGCCACGATTGCATACTGCCCGGTTTCGCGCGACAGCGTCAGGCGCGAGCCGGCAAGCGATCGCCGGATCCACTCCGAGACGATCACGAGCGGCGTGAGCGCGAGGAACGGTGTCACAAGGAACGCCATTCCCTCGAACAGGTTCACCCGGTCGACGCCGAGGAGGGCAAACCACGCCCCCAGCACGAAGGCGTGCGCGCGATTCACGACGAGCGCCGCCTGAACGCCGCCGCCAGGTACGCGAGCACCACGACTTCGGATGCAATGACGGCGACGCACATCCCCAACGCCCCGCCGGTCGGCGTGAGCAGCCAGACCAGCGCGAGGTTCACCGCGGCCGC
>CAZLAU010000026.1:0-8809 GCA_964557615.1 uncultured Gemmatimonas sp. | reverse complement strand
CACCGCCTGCGTGACGGGGTGGAGCGCCGAGATCGCCGCGCGAATGATGCGATCGGCGCCTCCATAGATGGCCACCACGGCCGGGGCCGCCGCGACGCCGAGGAGCAGCGTGCTCGCCTGGGTATAGACGCCGCCCACGGCGCGTATCCCGAACACGGGCCACGTGGCGCGGAGCACGTGGGTGCCGGTCGCGATCGTCGGGCGGAGGAGCGGGGCTTCGCGGGCCACCGCGACCGTGAGCAACACCAGATGCGCCAGCGCGAAGAGCGCCTGCACGGCCAGCACCAGCCAACCGTCGTCGGGATTTCGGACAATGACGATCACGGTCGCCGCGCCCGCCGCGCGCGCCGTGGCATCCACGACCGCCGCAAAGCGCACCCGCTCCACGCCCTGGAAGTACCACATCGGGTTGAGGCCGCGGAAGATCACGTACGCCAGGGTCCACGCCATCAACGCGCGCTGCCCGTTGAGCACCGGCACGAACGTGAACGCCAGCAGCGCGATCACCGTCACCAGCGGTGCGAGCAGGAGCTTCGCGCCCTGCACCCCCCGGATCACCTCGGCGACGCGCTCGCGCACGTTGTCGCCGTGGCGCGCGCGCGCAATCTCGCGCGTGCCCGAGAGGTCCGACGAGTAGTCGAGGACCATTATCAGCCACGCGGCGAGCGCCTGCGCGGCGAGGATGGGCGCCCACCCCTGCGGGCCGAGCGCGCGAGCGAGGAACGGCACCATTATGAACGGGCCCAGCATCCCCGCACCCTGCGCGACCATCAGCCACAGGGTATTCCGCAGAATGGTCACGGCCCGAACGCGCCGGCAACGAGCGCCCGCAGGCGTTCCCGATCGCCGCGCGCCACGTAGCGCGCCGCGTGCACCGCCCGCGTGGTCCAGAACCAGAGGTGGAACCGGAGGCGGCTGACGAACCCGAGGTACTCGCGCGCGAAGAGCAGCCGGTTCCGGTCGCGCATGCGAATCTGGTACGGCGTCGGCGGCGGCGGCGGGAACGCCACCTTGTGCCGCACGGTGGCCGACGGGAGGTGCAGGAAGCGGAGGCCGGCGCGCGCCCAGCGCACGCAGAGTTCCGTGTCCTCCATATAGTTGATGTAGTCCTCGCGAAAGCCGCCGTACGCCTGGATCGCCGTCGTGCGCATCAACAGCGCACACCCGGAGACGATCGGAACCTCGCGCGGCGGGGCGCCGGGGCGCAGGGGCTCCGGCAGCGCGCGCAGGTCTGCTCCGAAGTGCGGGTGCATTCCGAGGCAGCGCACGGCGTTGAAGTAGCCGTCCACCCACCACACCACGGTCGGCGCGGCGTGGTGCACCACGGTGGGCACGGCGATGGCGGCCCCCGCATCTGCATCGAGCGCGGCAACCAGCGCCGCGACGCACCCGGGATCGGTCTCGGCGTCCTCGTTGATGACGAACGCGAACTCGGCCCCCTGCTCCGCCGCCCACGTCATTCCACGGTTGTTGCCGCCCGCGTAGCCGAGGTTCGCGCCGCTCTGGATGAACGTGTGCCGCGGAAACCGCTGCTGGAGCCGCGCGCCACTGCCGTCGGGCGACGCGTTGTCCACGATGACGATCGTGAGGCCGGGCTGCTGCGCCTCGAGCGACTCGACGCACGCCACCGTGAGCGCTTCGCGGCAGTAGTTCAGGACGACCGCGACAACGCGCGGCGGGGTCACGCGGTGCGTCCGGGGTCTCCGGGCGTTGCGCCGACGCCGACTCCGCCGAGCACCAGCGCCGTGCCAATCGCGAGCCCGGCGAGCCCCGCCGCAAGGAGTGTGATCGTCGGTCGCGGGAAGCTCCGCCGCCACTGCGGCTGCGCAATGTCAATCGCGCGCGCCTCGCCACCCTCGGCCACCGTCGCCAGCCGCAGTTCCACCCGCTGCGCGTTCAGCGCGAGCGACGTGCGCGACAGGCGCTCCACTTCGCTCGAATACTTGAACGCTTCCTCGGCCTGCCCCGGGAGTTGGTCGAGGCGGGCCGTGACCATCGCGATCTCGCGGTCGAGCGATGACCGCTGCTCGGTCACCGACGCGCCGTACGAGCGCGCGAGCGGCTCGAGTTCGGCCTCGAGGCTCACCACGCTCGCCCGGATGCCCGCAACCTGCGGGTCGGCCTCGCGGCGCTGCTGCTTGAGGAGCGCCTGGGCCTCCGCCTCCAGCGTGCTGATGCGGCCGACCAGCTCGCTGATGGCCGGGCTGCGCAGGAACTGCGGATACGCGCCAAGCTGGCGTGCGCTGAGCGACCGGTTCCTCAGCTGGCCAAGCAGTGAGGCGAGCGCCTCCTCCTCCATCACCAGCACTTCCCGTTGTTCGCGGAGGCGGAGCAGCGATTCCAGGTATGCCTTGGCCGAGACGCCCATATCGATCGAGCGCGCGCCCGTGTGGAAGTCACGCTGTCGCCGGAGCGCCACATCGAGCGCGCGATTCACCGAGTCGATCTGGGCCGTGACGAAGTCGAGCTTCTTCACGTTGTTGCTCCGGTCCGTGCCCTGTCGCCGGACGAGGAAGCGGCGCACGAGGACGTTCGCCGCCTCGGGCGCAGACAACGAGTCGCCCGACGGCCACTTGATGCCGATCAGGTCTCCACCGAGCAGTTCAACGCTGACACTCTTGCCGAGCCGCGTGATCGTTTCCTCACGATCGCGCAGCCTGATTTTCGACGGCACGATCGCGGCGTTTGCAAGGCGGACCACGCCCGCCGACACGCGTACCGTGCCGCCCGGCGAAACGACCGTATCCACATCCTTGCCTGTCACCCGGAGGCCGTTCGCGGCACTCGAGATGCGCAACGTGAACGGGCGAAAGGGCGCCGTGAACTCGGCGCCGGCCACCACTCGCTGCGGCGGCGTTCCCTTCGGGGAAGTGACCGTCACCACGAGGCCGACGGAATCGACCACTTCGCCAATCAGCTCGCGGCTCTTGAGCAGGGCCATATCGGTCTCGACCCCGGACTTGAACTGGCCGCCAAGCAGCGACGCCGCACCGGCGCCGAGCACTCCGCTGATCTGCTGGGTGAGAGCGCCGCCGAGTGGCGCCGCGTCCTTGGCGAGGACGGACGAATGCGCCGTCCACACCGGCGGCACCCAGACGAGCACGGCGACTCCGCCGAGCACACCGACCGCCCAAGTGAGCGCGATGGTGCGCCAGCCGCGCAGCAGCAGGCGGACGACATCGGCCAGATCGACCGACTGACGGGTGTTTTCAGGCCCGGTCGTCATCGGGTGGCGGCCAGCAGGACTGTCGCGAGGATCGTGGCCGCGGACGTCATCAGGAACGAGGCGTTGCGGCGATACCACGGCAGCCGTGGCACCATCAACTGGTCTCCGGATTCGACGGCATCGAGCGCCGAGGCGTCGGTGTGCCAGTCGGCGATCCGGCGCTGGCTGCCCGCCCGCTCCACCACCAGGACTTTTGCGTCGCCCGCTTCGGTCGGGCCGCCGGCCAGGGCCATCGCGTCGCGCAGGGTGTACGTCCGGTCCACGAAGAGCACGCCCGGTCGCGCCACCTCGCCGATGACGCGGATCCGTCGCAGCAGCCGGGCCTCGATGGCCCCCGGAGCCACGAACCGCGTCAGCGCAGCGCGAACCGAGTCCTGCACGGAGCTTCCCGCCACGCCCCCCATATGCACGTCGCCTGCCAGCGGCAGCACGACAAACCCCCGTGGGCCAACATCGAGGGCGAACGCGACCACCGTATCGCGAATGATCTTGAGGGTGATCTGGTCGCCCGGGCGCACGGGCCCGTCCTGGGCCTGTGCCGACGGCGCGAACGCGGCACAGGCAAGGAGACCGGCGGCAGTCGCGCGGAGCAGCCTAAGTGGCGGGGGTGTCACGGGATAGGGATGGTACGCTTGGCGCGATAGTGGGGCAAGTTCACGGGGCCGCGCGCTGAACGAAGGCGCCGAGTGCGGCGCGCCAGTCAGGCAGGGGCGGCCGGCCGCTGGCGCGCCAGGCGGCATTGTCGAGCACGGAGTATCCGGGGCGCGCAACGCCGGCGGGCAGGTCATCCGACGTGATGGGAACCAGCGGCGTCGCGATGCCCATCTCGTCGAAAATCGCGCGGGCAAACTCAAACCACGAGCACTCGCCTTCGCAGGTCAGGTGGAAGGTGCCGCTGGCGTCAGCAGCGACGAGATCAGCGAGGGCGCCGGCGACCACCGTCGTGGGCGTTGGCGTCAGCACTTCGTCGGTCACGACGCGCACCTCCGGCCGCTCCGCCGCCGCACGGAGCATCGTCGTGAAGAAGTTCGTGCCCTTCGCGCGGCACGGCACGGCGCCGTACAACCCGCTCACGCGAATCACGAGCGGGCGATGCGCGGTGTCCAGCGTGGCCTCCTCCCCCGCGCGCTTGCTCTTGCCGTACACGTTCAACGGGTTCGTGCGGTCGGACTCGACGTACGGGGCGCGCTTGGCGCCGTCGAACACGTAATCGGTGCTCACATAGAGCGTCAGCGCGCCGGCATCGTTCGCGGCGCGCGCGACGTTGAGCGCCCCGGTCGCGTTGACCGCGAAGGCGCGATCGGGGTCGGCCTCACATTGCGCGGGCACGTGGAAGGCCGCCGTGTTCACCACGACCGCCGGCCGCAGGGCGCCGATCGCGCCGCGCACCGACTGCGGGTCCTCGACGCGGATGTCGCCGTGCGTCAGCGACACCGGCTGCCACCCGGCGCCGGCAAACGCCGCGCAGACGTCCGTGCCGAGCTGGCCGTTCCCGCCGACCACCGCCACCGTGCGCGCGCCGGATTTCACGGGCGGCTCCCTACGGCAGCGACCTGAACACCGCGATGTTGTCGTACTTCGGGTTGTCGAAGTCGGCAAAGCACTCGCGGTGTTCGAGGAGGTGCGCGACGATGGCCGATATGTCGTCGCGCGGCACGAACCCCAGGGTCCGGGCGGCCCGCGCGGCGCTCACCTTGTAGTTCCGCACGTCGGGCACGGCGAGCGTCGTGAGCCGAATCTCGCGCCCGAGCGCAATGCCAACGTCGCGCCGCACGACATCGGCAACTTCGCCGACGGTCCAGTTCCCCGACGCCACGTTGAACACGCCGCGCACGTCGTCTGGTGCATCCACGGCGCTCACGTACGCCTGGACCGCATCACGGATGCTCAGCACGGGCCGCCAGATGGCCGGATTGTTGACGGTGATCTCCCCGCGCGCGACCGCGCCGCGAAACATCGCGTTCACGATCAGATCGAGCCGCATGCGCGGGCTGTACCCGCTGACCGTGCCCTGCCGGAGCACGATAACCGAGTAGTCGGCGTCGGCGAGCTGCAGCGCGGCTTTTTCGCCCTGCAGCTTCGAGATCCCGTAGGGGTATGCCGACGTCGCCGGCGATTCCTCGTCGAACAGTTCGCCCGCCGTGTAGCCGTACACGGAACACGAGCCGGCGTAGATGTAGCGCTTCACACCCGCGCGCCTGGCCAGGTAGGCGAGAAACGCCGGCGCCGCCGCATTCGCCACGAAGTTGCGGCTCGGCGAGAAGTCCGCCATCGGATCGTTCGACAGGCCACCGAGAAAGATCACCTGGTCGAATCCGCGCACGTCCGACTCTGCGAGGTTCAGGATCTCGCGCTGGATGACCTGGACGCCGGACGGCAACTGGTTTCCGAACCAGAGGAGATCCACCACGGTCACGTCGTGGCCGCGGGCGGCCAACGCCGGCACGACTGCCGACCCGATGTACCCCGCACCGCCCGCGACGAGGATCTTCACGCGCGCCCCGCCCACTCCGCCACGCCGATCACCGCGCGCCCTCGTAGCGCACGCGCTCGGCATTCGGCCCGGCAAGCCACTCGGCGAGCGTCGGCGCGTTCGCGTCGCGGGCCGAAAGGATCGGGTCCTTCACGGGCCAGTCGATGCCCACGGCCGGGTCGTTCCACGCGATTCCGACATCGGTGGCCGGGTTGTACTCGGCGGTGCACTTGTACTGCACCTCGGCGAAGTCGCCCAGCACGCAGAATCCGCGCGCAAAGCCCGCGGGCGCCCACACCTGCCGCCGGTTCTCAGCGCTCGCTTCAATGCCAAACCACTGTCCCACGGTCGGCGATCCGAGCCTCACGTCAACCGCGACGAGGAACGCGGCGCCGCGCGACACCCGCATCAGCTTTCCCATCGGCGGGTCGTACTGGAAATGGAGGCCGCGCACGACGTTCCGCGCCGAACCCGAATGGTTGTCCTGCCGGAAGCTCGAAGGCAGCCCGAGCGCCGCGAACTCGTCCGCCCGGAAAGTCTCCGAAAAGAAGCCGCGAGAATCGGCGAGCGCCGATGCGACGACGACAACCAGGCCGTTGAGGTGCCTGGACTCTATGGTCAGGGGCAAGGAGAGCGGGGTGAGCGTTGGACGGGAAAAATACCCCGTGCGCCGGCCGGAGACACGCGATCAGGGCACCGCCTCGACGACCATCCCCGGCGATACCTGACGGAGGCACGGCATCTCCACGCAGCCCCGCGAGATGAAGCACGGCGCACACAGCACGGGCTGCTGCAGGACGGTCACCCGGTCGCCAAGCGGGCGCCAGAGTCCATTCGGGGTCATCCCGGAGCGCAGCACCACGACCTGCGTTCCGATCGCTGCGGCGAGGTGCGCAACGCCCGAATCGGCGCCGACGTACGCCACCGATCGCCGGAGCACGTCGATGAGCCCGGGAATCGGGACCGCGCCGCAGAGATTGGTGACGCCCGGCGCGGCAGCCGCCAGCGCGTCGCAGCGTCGGCGTTCATCGTCGCCGGCGCCAATCAGCGTCACGGCACGGCCGCGCTCCGTGAGTGAGCGGAGGACCTCTACCCAGTGCGCGTCGGGCCACGACGACTTGGGGTGTCGGCGTCCCGGCAGCACGCACACCGTCCCGTCGTCGCTGCGCGGCGCGGCACCCGGTCCCAGAAAACGGGGATAGCCCGCCGACTCGCTGCCGCGCAGCCCAAGCGCGGAGCACACGAGGGCCGCGGACCGATCGGCGAGACTGCGGTCGGTGGCATCCCACGGCAGGCAGTAGTCGTAGAGACTCGAGAGGCCCGTGGTCGAGTGACCCGCGACGAATGGTATGCCGGACCTGCGCAGCAAATGGGCGGCGGGCGGAAAGAACGGGCTCAAGTCGATCGCCGCGTCGAAGCGGCCGGCGCGGATCGCTTCGCGCACTTGGCTTGCCGACCGGACGTGTCGCAGCGTGCGACGCGCGACGGGCGCCCCGCGCGCCAGCAGCGCGTGATCCCACACGAAGCGCTCGTCGATCGCGGGATTGGGTGAGACGAGCGACTCCGACCAACTGCCACCGAGAAAGCCGATGTGCGCGCCTGGAATCGCGGCCTTCAGGAGGTCCGCAACGCCGGCGGTGAGCAGCACGTCGCCGAGGTGTGCGAGGTTGACCAGGAGGATGCGGCTCGGTGCGGCGCCGCGCGGCCGCCGCGTCACCGTTGCCGCCAGCACGCGATCGATGCCGCGCAGCGTTCTCGTCGGCAGGTACCATTTGCGCAGCATTCCCCGGGTCAGTTCGGGGGCCGGAGGCCGCTCGGCGTCGTAGTGCGGCTGCACGATCAAATGGTGATTCTGGTCACAGTGCGGAGTAAGGTAGCCACACTGGCGCGTGCGCCGCGTCCGTCCATATCTTGCGCGCAATGCAATCCGGAACCAGTCCTTCCCCCCGGTCGTCGGCATCGCGCACCGGTACCGCGGGCCGACAGCGAAGGACAGACGCCGGTTCGGCGGAAGCCCGGATCGTCATCGTCGGCACCGCCTCGGATGTGCATCGCGCGCTGACGCACCCGGCCGTCGAATCGGGCCGCTTCGCGATCGTCGCCACGATCGTCGTTGACATCGAAACCGGACTGGAATCCACGGCGCGCGAGGAAGTCGAGCGGCTGTTCGACCAGATCTCGGTGGACGGCATCCTGCTCGCGGGCCCCGTGGGGGCCAGCGTGGTCGAGTGGGCCACGGACGTGGCGCTGGGCCACGGGTCGCCGCTGTGGGCCGTGATGCCGACCGAGACGCCGGCCGCCGCGAAGCCGAAGGTGGTGGGCCAGCCAACCGCGCCACTGCTGGAACTCACCGGCGAGCGGCGCCAGCTGTTCACGGCCGGCGTCAAGCGCACGATGGACATCGTGGGCGCGCTCGTCGGCATCGTCGTGTTCGGTCCGCTGATCGCACTGCTCGCCGTCCTGATTCGGCTGGAAAGCCCGGGCGCCCCCGTGTTCCGCCATATGCGCGTGACGCGCGGCGGACGCCGGTTCGGCTGCCTCAAGCTCCGGACGATGTTCAGCGACGCCGAAGAGCGGCTGGCCGCCGATCCCGCACTGTACGAGCTGTACCGGAACAACGGCTACAAGATTCCGGAGGAGCTGGATCCGCGAATCACGCCGCTGGGCCGCAAGCTGCGCCGCTCGTCGCTGGACGAGGTCCCGCAACTCTGGAACGTCCTGGTCGGTGACATGTCGCTCGTGGGGCCGCGGCCGCTGGTACCCGAGGAACTGGAGCACTACGTGGGCGCTCGGCGCCGACTGCTGCTCTCGGTGCGCCCGGGCCTCACGGGCGAATGGGCGGTAGGCGGCCGTCACGCGCTGGCGTACCCGCGCCGCGCGGAAGTGGAGCTGACGTACGTGCGCCGGCACTCGATCGCCCGCGACATCAGCATCCTCGCGCGCACGATCTCGGCGGTCCGCACCTACTAGGCGCGGCGGGCCGAGCGGGGGTCGCGAACGCCGGCGCGCCCCGATTAGTTTAGTGCTCTCGTCGGGCGCGTAGCTCAGCTGGTTAGAGCGCTGCTTTCACACAGCAGAGGTCCGGGGTTCGAGTCCCTGCGCGCCCATTT
>CAZLAU010000025.1:0-26834 GCA_964557615.1 uncultured Gemmatimonas sp. | reverse complement strand
TCATGTTGATCGATTCGTTCTGGTTCGCGATGTAGAAGTCGCGGTTGTTGTCGTGCCCGACGTACTTCTGGTACAGCACGGGAATCGCCGTGCTCTTGCGGGCGTTGTCCGGCTCGCTGTTGTACGCGTTGGCGATCAGCTCCATACCGTCCGGGTTCGCGTGCACGAACACGATGATCACGTCGTTCAGGATGCGCATCGTCTCGGCGTCGGTGCCGGAGACCATCTGGTAGCTGGTCTCGATCAGCTGGCTGGCGCCGAGGACTTCGCTGGCGTGCAGGCCGCCGTCAATCCACACCACTGCCTTGCCGTCGCGGGCGAACCGCTTGGCCGTCGCCTCGTCAATCTCGGCGAGCGCGAGCGACTTGGACATGCTGCGATAGCGTTCGAGGTTGCGGATGTTCTCCGGGCTCGAGACGATCAGGGAGAGCTGCGGCCGCCCCTCGGCCGTGGGACCGATCGTGTCCAGCTTCGCGCGCGGCGATTCGCGGGCGATCTTCTGCCAGTAGCCGGTGAACTGCGTGTAGGTGGGCAGCCAGTAGTCGTCGCCGATGTTGTGCCCGAAGAATGCCTTCGGCGTGGTGACTGACTGGGCGGCGGCGGTCGTCGCGAGCGAGCCGGCGGCGACGGCAGTGGCCAGTCCGGCCGCCATGACGAAACGCAGGCGGCGATGGAGCGCGAGACGGGGCATGATGGGAAGACTCCGGAGGGGTTGAATCCGCGGCGCCCTGTGGTGACGGGCCCGCCGGGGAGCGTACATTAGAATCTACGGCGACCAGCCGCCATCCGCTGACCGGATTCTCTCCGCCTCCGAGGCGCTCCTTGCGCAAGCACCGAACGCTCACACGCAATGCATTCGCCGACGCCCCGCGCGGCGCCATCGCCGGCCAGGCAATGGCCGCGCTCGAGCGTGAAATTGCGACACCTGCCGCTGGCGCCGCGCGCGACGCGGCCACTGCCGAAGCGTACCGGACAATCCGCCCATGACTCCTCCAAACCGTCCCCGACCACCTGCCAAGCCGGGCGCGCGCCCTGCGGCCCGCACGCCCGCCCAGCCGGCGTCGAGCCTGGGCCGCGTCCACGCCGCCAAGCCCCGCGCGATGCACTTCCTGATGCGGGACGGTACCGCGATCGAGGGTACGGTGCAGGTGGGCGAGAACCAGTCGCTCGTGTCGTTCATGAACAGCCGCTCTGGATGGATGAGCGTGACCAAGGCCAAGCGGGCCGGCACGGATGAAGCACCGGGCCACATGATCATCCACGCCGACCACATCGTCATGGCGAGCTCGCCCGACGGCGCCGTCCACCTGACGACCGCCGGCGCCGGCACCGGCGTCGAACGGCTTGTCGAGCTCGTGCTCGTCGGCGGCCGCGTCGTGCGCGGATACGTGCCCGGCGCACTCGGCCAGCGCCTGAGTGAGTGCGTGGCCGCGTCAGGAAAATTCGTCGGGATTTCCCTCGCCCGCCTCTTCCCCGAAGGCACGGACGTGGGAGACGTCGTCCTGCAGAACAGCGCGCTCGAGATCGTTCGCGACCTGCGCATCACCGATTCGGAGGCAGCAGAATGAAGCAGCTGATCGCCACGACCATCGCGGCGGCCATCGCCGGCGCAGTGCCGGCCCCGATGCACGCGCAGGCGCCGGTCGCGCCCGCCGACGTCATCATCACGAACGGGCGCATCTACACGGTTGACGATGCCCGCCCCGTGGTGTCGGCGCTCGCCGTGCGGGGTGGGCGCGTCGCCTTCGCGGGCGACGTCCGCGGCGCGATGGTGTTGCGCGGGCCGCAGACGCGGGTCGTGGACCTGGGCGGCAAGACGGTCATACCCGGCATGGTGGACTCGCACGGCCACGTCGCCAACCTCGGCGAGGCGCTGGCCAACGTTGACCTCGTCGGGTCGACGAGCGAGGACGAAGTGATCGCGCGCGTCGTGGCCAAGGCGCGTGGCGTTCCCGCGGGCCAATGGATCACGGGACGCGGCTGGGACCAGAACCGCTGGGGTAACACCGCCTTCCCGACCAACGACAAGCTGAGCGCGGCGCTCCCCAACAACCCGGTGCTGCTCACGCGAATCGACGGCCACGCGTCGTTCGCCAACCGGAAGGCGCTCGAGCTCGCGAACGTGACGGCCGCCACGCGGGATCCGGACGGCGGGCAGATCATCCGACGCGCCGACGGCAGCCCGGCCGGCGTGTTCGTCGACAACGCGATGGCACTGGTGAGCCGTGTCGTGCCTCCGCGCTCGCGGGATGAAGTCAAGCAGCGAGTCGTGGCCGCGATTGCCGAGGCGCAGCGCTGGGGCCTCACGGGCGTGCACGATGCCGGGTCGAGCGAAATGGTGCTCGACATCTATGACGAGCTCGGCCGTGCCGGGCAGATGAATTTCCGGCTGTATGCGATGATCTCGGGTGGCCGCACGGAATCGGCGACGCTGGACCGCCTGATCGCGCGCGGCCCGCAGAGCGCGCTCCACGGCGGCACGCTGTGGATCCGGAGCATCAAGCTGTATGCCGACGGCGCGCTCGGATCGCGCGGCGCCGCGCTGCTCGATCCCTACACCGACGACCTCAAGAATTCGGGCCTGCTCGTGAGCGACCCGAAGTTCATCGAGGGTGTGGCAGTCAAGGCGCTCAAAGCCGGGTTCCAGGTGAACACGCACGGCATCGGCGATCGTGGGAATCGGGTCGTGCTGGATGCCTTCGAGGCCGCGTTGCGCCAGGTTCCCGTCGCCGACCACAGGTTCCGGATCGAGCACGCCCAGATCCTCAACTACGCCGATATCCCGCGGTTTGCGCAGCTTGGCGTGATCCCGGCCATGCAGGCCAGCCACCAGACGAGCGACATGTACTGGGCCGGCGCGCGGCTCGGCACCCACCGGCTGCCCGGCGCGTATGCGTGGCGTGCGCTGCTCGATGCAGGTGTCGTGATCCCGAACGGCAGCGACTTTCCCGTCGAGTTCGTGAATCCGCTGATCTCGTTCCACGCAGCGATATCGCGGCAGGACGCGAACAACTGGCCGGCCGGCGGTTGGTACCCCGAGCACATCATGACGCGCGACGAGGCACTCAAGTCGATGACGATCTGGCCGGCGTTCGCCGCCTTCCAGGAGAACGACCTCGGTTCGCTCACCCCTGGCAAGTACGCCGATTTCACGGTGCTCGACCAGGACATCATGCGGGTGCCGGCTCCACTCGTGCTCGCGACCCGGGTGCTGTCCACGTGGGTCGGCGGGAAGCCGGTGTACGAGGCCAAGTAGCGCGGCTGGCCGGCAGGTGCGGAATCGCCAGGCACGGGGGCGGCCGTGCGCGTGATCTCGCTGCTTCCGGGCGCGACGGACACGATCGTCGCGCTCGGATGCGGCGGCTCACTGGTCGGTGTTTCCGCCGCCTGCGATCCCGGTGTTGCGCTCCCCGCGGTCCGGCGCGTGACGCGCGCGGCCATCGATCCCGACGCCGACCCTGCCGCGATTGACCGCGCCGTGCGCGACGCGGCTGCCGCGGGCCGCGCGCTGCACGCGCTCGACGCCACGGCCTTCGCGGAGCTGCAACCGGACCTGATCGTGACGCAGGCGCTCTGCGACGTGTGCGCCGTGAGCGAACACGACGTGCGCGCGCTCGCCGCGACGCTCGCCAGTCGGCCGCGGGTGCTGACACTCGGCGCGAGCACGATCGAAGGGATTCTCACGGAGATCTCCACCCTTGCCGACGCCATCGGGGCATCCGGCGAAGGCGAGGAACTCGTGCACGGACTGAAGCGCCGGATGCGGTTCGTGCACGACCGACTCAAGGCGGCGCGCGCGCCACGGCCGCGCGTGGCCGTGATCGAATGGACGGATCCGCTGTTCAACGCCGGGCACTGGGTTCCGGAGCAGGTGCGGCGCGCAGGTGGGGTGGACGTGACCGGCTCGCCCGGAAACGAGTCACGCAGGATCACCGCGGACGATGTCGTGGCCGCCGGCGCCGACCTCGTGATCGTCGCGCCATGCGGGCTGCCGCTGGACCGTGCGGTGGCCGAGGCGCGCCTCCTGCTGCAACGCGTGCCGGCCCTCGCGGAGCGCGCCGTCTGGGCGCTCGACGCGAACGCACTCACGAGCATGCCCGGGCGGCGCATCGTGGACGGCATCGAAGCCATGGCGCGGATCTTCGCGCCCGCGCTCTTCAGCGCACTCCCTCCGACGACGGCCCGGCGCGTCGCGCCGGGCTGAGCCGATCATTACGTCGTCGTCATCCAGAGGCGCGCGGCCACGGCCACCAGCACGACCGCAAAGGCGCGCTTCAGCATGACGTCGCTCATCCCCAGCGAGAGCTTCGCGCCCAGCAGGCTCCCCACGACGAGCCCGGCGGCGACGAGCAGCGACGCCTTGACGTTCACGTTGCCGGCGCGCCAGTGCGTCAGAGCGCCGAGAATCACGACCGGCAGCACGAAGACCGCAATCGAAGTGCCGGTGGCCATCTTCTGGGTCATCCGCGCAACGAAGACGAGCAGCGGCACGATCACGACGCCACCGCCGACACCGAACAGTCCGCTGAACACGCCGGCCACGAGGCCAATGGCCAGGAACATTGCGAAGTCCATCAGACGCTCCGGTGCCGGGGATTGAACATCAGCGCGCGACGGCCCGGTTTGCCGTGTCGCGCACCTCTCGCTCCTTGTCGCCCGTCAGGCCACGCAGTGCATTCAGCGCAGCCCCGCTCCGCACTTCCGCCAGCGCGCGCACCGCGGCCACGCGCACGGCCGTGTCCTTGCGCCCGCCAAACAGCCCGCCACCCGGATCGGCCACCTTGGCCAGGGTCGCAACGGCCTCGCCGGTGGCAAGCCGCCCGAGCGCACCGAGCATGCCGATCTGCACCTCGACGTCGTCCTCGGCGTCCATCGCTCGACTGAGGATGTCGGCGGCACGCGGCGCCTTCACGCCGCCGAGCGCCGAAACAGCCTCAAGGCGAACCTCGACCACCGGATCAGTGAGCGCGCGTGCAATCGCATCGAGCGAGAACGGCGTTGCGTAGGCGCCGAGTGCGCGCACCGCGGCGCGGCGCACACGGTGATCGTCGGACGCCAGCCGGTCGGCAAGCGCCTTGTCGCCGTCCGGAGGCCTCCGCTCGGCGATCAGGGTCGCTGCGAGCCGGGCAACGTGCGGCCGCGCATCGCCGAGCATGGTCACGAGGGAGGCGTCGGTGGTGGTCAGCTCATTGAGCGCGCCGACGAACCGGTTGCGCTCGGCAGCGCTGGGGGCCCGCCCGATCTGGTCGATCACGGCATCCGAACCGTCGGTGCCGCACCGCGCGAGCACGGCGAGCGCGTCGGCGACGCTTCCTGGATCGTCGCCGACCATCCGTGCAATCGGTGCGAGCACGTGCGGCTTCACGAGCCGGCGGACGACGAGGAGGAACTGCCGCCGCACCTCGAAGTCGGTGGCCGTATTCTCGTGCTCGATGATCTGGCGGAACGTGGCCACCGCGTCGGCGGTGCGACCCTCACGAGTCGCCTGCTCGACGGCGAACGCAACCTCCTCGAACAGCGGCACGAGAGGCTGTCCGTCGCCGCCACGTGCCGCCCGCCGGAGCACGAACGGAATGCGTTCGGGCGAGCCGGCGGCCGGCTCCGGCTCCATCGGAATCGCCGGCGCAGCGTCGTGCGCCGGGGCCGGTTGCTCTCCGAGCTGAATCGTGATGGTCGTCGCTGCCGCCGCGCGAATGCGCTCGTGGATCGTCTCGCGATCCACGGTGAGCGGTTCCGCAATGATGCGGCCCAAGGCAAGCAGCTCGCCGGGCGCCATTGCCTGATGGATCTCGATGGACTCGATCGCGTGGCCGTCCATCTGCTCGGCGAGATCGCGGACGCCCACGAGGACCTGCGGCACCGCAAGGCCGTTCGCCACGAGCTGGCCCTTGCGGGTGGTCAGCCGGACCGTGCCCTCGGCCGTGAGCAGCGCGAGCGTGCGGAGTTCGAGCTTCTGTTCCGGTACGTCGTTCGGCTGCCGCATGAGCAGCGACGTGAACCGGGCGACGTGCCGCGCGATGTTGAAGGAGTCGTCCATGCCGTTGGTGTGGCGGGACCGGCGCAAGAAAACTGGTGCCGATTCGAGCGTGGGAATAACATACGCGCAACCTCATCACTGATACAGCTTATGATTTCCCCTTCTCAGCGCCGCCGCGCGCTCGCCGCCATCCTGTTCGTTGCCGCGTGCCGCGCCCCGTCGGCCGATCCCGGGATAGGCTCCGTCGTAGCAGGCGCACGCGTGTCCGACTCCGCGCAGGTGCACCGCGACATCGCGATGCTCGCGTCGGACGAGTTCGAGGGACGCCGCACGGGCACGCCCGGCAACGACCGCGCCGCCGACTACCTCGCCACGCGATACGCCGCGATGCGGCTCGAGCCAGCCATCGGCACCACCGGATCCTGCGCCGCCGGCTGTGCCGCCGCCTACCTCCTGCCGATCACCGTGTTCGAACCGGTACGCGACCGGCCGCCGGTCGCGCTGAACACCCGGAACCTGGCCGGCGTCATCCGGGGCACCGACCCCGCCGTGCGCGACGAGTACGTCGTGATCGGTGCGCACTATGACCACCTCGGACGCTCGACGACCGGCGCGATGGATCCGCAGGCCGGTGACGCGATTCGCAACGGCGCCGACGACAACGCCAGCGGGTCAGCCGCCGTGCTGGCCCTCGCGCGCCGACTCGCGCAACGGCCAGCGCGCCGCTCGATCCTCGTTACGCATTTCAGCGGCGAGGAACAGGGGCTGCTCGGGTCCGCGCGGTTCGTCGAGCAGCCGCCCGTGCCGCTCGCCCGAATGGTCGCCATGGTCAACTTCGACATGGTCGGCCGCATGCGGGACGACAAGGTGATCGTGTATGGCGTCGCCACGGCCGCCGAGATGCGGGCGATCCTCGACTCGGCGAATGCGCCGGCACCGCTCAAGCTCTCTGCCGTTGGGGATGGCTTCGGCCCGTCCGACCAAAGCTCGTTCTATGCCAAGGACCTGCCGGTCCTGCACTTCTTCACGGACTCGCACGAGGACTACCATCGGGCGACGGACGACGCCGACAAGGTGAACGTCGCGGGCGAAGTGCGGATCATCGACCTCGCCGAACGCGCGGTGCGGGCGATCGCCGACCGCCCCGCGCGGCTCACGTTCACGAAGGCGCCGGCGACCGCCCGAACGGCCAGCCCGAGCACCGGTGGCGCCTATTTCGGCTCGATTCCCGACATGGGCGCGAGCGACGCCGACGGGATGCGAATCTCCGGCGTCAGCCCGGGCGGTCCGGCCGAGAAGGCGGGACTCAAGGGCGGAGACCTCATCGTCGAGTTCGGGGGAAAGCCCGTGAAGAACATCTACGACTACACGGACGCCATCGGCACGTTCAAGCCGGGCGACTCGATCACCGTCGTGGTGCTGCGCGGGGCCGCGCGTGAACGCGTGACGCTCAGCGTGACACTCGGCCGGCGCGGCGGCGGGTGAACGCGGCGGCGACGTTCCCGATCCAACCCGGCGCGTGACGCCCCTCCCGATTCCGCCACCCCGCGAATCGGGGTACACGCGCACGACGACACTGCCGCTGTACTGGTGCCGATACGGGCCGGTCGGTGCGGCGCCGCTCCTCGTGCTCCACGGCGGGCCGGGGGCACACCACGACTACCTCCTGCCGCACTTCCTCGATCTGGCGGACGAGTTCGAGCTGGTGTTCTACGACCAGCGCGGGGGCGGGCGCTCACGAACCGATGATCCGGCGCCCATCACGTGGCAAACGCAGGTGGCCGACCTCGAGCTCGTGACCGCCGAGCTGATCGGCGCGGCGCCGACCGTCGTGGCGTACTCGTGGGGTGCCTTGCTGGCGCTGTTGTATTCACTGGAGGCGGCCGGGGGCCGTCGCTCGCCGGCATTCGCCGCCATGGCGCTCGTGGACCCGGCGCCGGCGTCGCGGGCGTTCCGCGACACATTCGAAGCGGCGTTCGCCGCACGCGCGAAGGGTCCGGCCATTGCCGCACTGCGGGACGAACTCGCCGCAAGCGGGCTGCGCGAGCGCGACCCGGCCGCGCACCGCCAGCGCGGATTCGAGCTCAGCGTCGCGGGCTATTTCGCCAACCCGGCGCGCGCCGCCGACCTGACACCGTTCCGCGTCACGGGGCGCGTGCAGCAGCAGGTATGGGACTCGCTTGGCGACTTCGACGTCGTACCGGCACTCGCCAGCGTCCGCGTTCCGGCGCTCGTGGTCCACGGCCGCGAGGATCCCATTCCCCTCGCCTCATCCCAGGCCGTCGCCGCGGCACTCGGCGCACCGCTCGTCGTGCTGGAGGACTGCGGGCACGTGCCGTATGTTGAACAGCGCGATTCCCTGTTCGCGGCGCTCCGCGACTTCCTGACGTCCACCCGCGACACCGTGCCCCGGCCCCATCCGTGACCGAGATCACCCAGCCGCACATTGCGACGATCGAAAGCGACGGACGGCGCTACAACGTCTCGTGCCGCGTCGTGTTCGACGGCGTGGAGTACGTGGGCCGGCTGTGGTTCGCGGACGAGTCCTGGGACGACCTTGGCCTCCCGGACCGCGGCGCGTTTCCGGGGCGCACGAAGGAGGAGTCGATCGCCCTCGCGAAGCAGCTGACCCACGACGAACTGGTGCGGCGCCACCGCCGCGCCGTCGCCGAAAAACGGAAGTTCCACGGGCTGCGCCGCGCGACGGACGAGGTACTCGCCAAGATCCGCTATCTCAACCAGGTGGCCATCTCCATGCGCGCCGGACTCCTCGACGTGGACGGCGCCGCACAGGAGATCGACCTCACGGAAAGCCAGCTCCACGTGCTGATCGACCGGCTCGCCGCGCACGCGGGCATCGAAGACTGACGCCCCGCCGGCGAACGCGTCCGGCGCCGAACCTCAAGGCGCGCGGGCGGACGATCTACCGGAGACTCGCGCGGCAGTATCCGGATGCCCGGTGCGAGCTCGACTACCGGACCCCGTTCGAACTCGCCGTGGCAACGGTGCTCAGCGCACAGTGCACGGACAAGCGGGTGAACTTGGTGACCCCCGTGCTCTTTGCGCGGTACCCCGACGCGCACGCGCTCGCGGCGGCGCGCACCGGCACGCTCGAAGGAATCATCAAGAGCACCGGGTTCTTTCGGAACAAGGCGAAAAGCCTCCTGGGCCTGGCCCGTGGCGTGGTCGAGCGCCACGACGGCACGCTCCCCGACTCGATGGAGCAGCTCGTTGCACTTCCGGGCATCGGCCGCAAGACGGCCAACGTGATCCTCGGCAACGCGTTTGGAAAGAACGAAGGGGTCGTCGTGGACACCCATATCGGCCGGCTCGCCCGACGCCTCGGACTCACCCGTCACGATGATCCGGTCAAGGTGGAGTCGGCGCTCGCGGACATCTTCCCGCGCAAGTCGTGGACGATGCTCGCGCACCTCCTGATCTGGCACGGCCGCCGGGTGTGCGATGCCCGCAAACCGCGGTGCGGCGACTGTGTCCTCGCCGACATCTGCCCATCGGCGGTGCTTCCCCGCTAGGTTTCGGCATGCCAAAAACCGCCATTTTCGAGACCAACGTCGGCACGATCACCGCCGAGCTGTACGACGCGGACGCGCCGATCACGGTCGCCAATTTCGAGAAACTCGCCAACGAGAAGTTCTACGACGGCGTCAAGTTCCACCGTGTGATCGCCGACTTCGTCGTGCAGGGCGGCGACCCGCTGTCGCGCGACCTGCCCAACGGACACCCCCGCGTCGGCACCGGTGGCCCCGGCTACCATATCAAGTGCGAGACCGCGGGCAACCCGCACAAGCACGACGTCGGCGCACTGTCGATGGCCCATGCCGGGAAGGACACCGGCGGCAGCCAGTTCTTCATGGTGCTGAGCGAGCAGAACACGAGGCACCTCAACGGCGTGCACACGGTGTTCGGCAAGATCACGGCCGGACTCGACGTCATGAAGAAGATCAAGCCGAACGATTTCATGAACTCCGTGCGCGTCTCGTAACGCGCCGCCACTCGAGGATCCCAATGTCAGGCCATTCCGCCCCATCCGACCGCAAGGCCGCGTTCACCGGACTCATTGTCGGCGCGATCGCGCTGGCGATCGTCGTCATCGTGATCTCGAAGCTCACGGCGAAGAAGTTCGAGAGCCACGCGGCGCCGACGTCGTCGGCGAGCGCACTGCGCTGAACGGGACGGCGCACCGCGTGCGCCGATGACCGAACCCCGCACCGCAGGCGGACGCCCCACGGCCAGCAGCCGCGGGGCGTTCTCGTTTTCGGCGCTCGCGTCACCGGCCGGCCGGTTCCCGGTGGCTGCCGCTGCTGCGGCAGGCGCCCTGGCGGTTGCGACCGCGCTCGCGGCCACCGGCGCGAGCCGCCGGCACGAGATCGGCCTCGCGTTGCTCGTGGTCACTGGTGGCCCGGTCGCGTGGCGCACGTTGCGCGGCGTGGCACGCGGTCACTTTGCGGCCGACATCGTCGCGACCCTGGCGATCCTCGGTGCCATCGTGCTGCAACAGCCGATCGCCGGACTGGTGATCGTGCTGATGCAGACCGGCGGCGAGCTCCTCGAGAAGTACGCCGAAGGGCGGGCGTCCGCAGCTGTGCAGGAACTGGAGTCCCAAGCGCCGCGCCGGGCGCACCGCATGCGGGGATCGGTGATCGACGACATTGGCGTGGACGCGATTGCCGTCGGCGACATTCTGCTCGTCCGGCCGGGCGAGATGGTACCGTCCGACGGCATCGTGACTGACGGCGGGTCGCACCTCGATGTGGCCCGCCTGACCGGCGAACCGGTACCCGAACGTGTCGTGCCCGGCTCGGTCGTCCGCTCTGGCGCCGTCAATCGCGAGAACGCCATCCGGGTCCGCGCAACAGCGCTGGCCAGTGAGAGCCTGTACGCGCGGATCGTCGAACTGGTGCGAACCGCGCAAGGCGAGAAATCGCCGGTCCAGCGACTCGCCGACCGGTACGCCATCTGGTTCACGCCGGTTACGCTCGCCGCATGCGCGGCCGCGTGGGCCGCCTCCGGCGATCCGCTGCGCGTGCTCGCGGTGCTCGTGGTGGCCACGCCGTGTCCGCTCATCCTGGCCACGCCGGTAGCCGTGATCGGCGGCATCAACCGGGCGGCGCGCCATCAGGTCATCGTCCGAAGCGGCGCCGCGCTCGAGCAGATCGGGACGGTGGACACCGCGGTCTTCGACAAGACGGGAACCCTGACGATCGGCTATCCGGAAGTGGATCACGTGCGCCCGTTCCCACCATACGACGATACCGCGCTCCTCGCAGCCGCGGCGGCGGTCGAGCAACACTCGGGCCACCTGCTCGCTCGCTCGGTGGTTGCGGAGGCGGAACGCCGCGGAATCACGATCGGCGAAGCGGGCGACGTGCGCGAGTCGGCCGGCCAGGGCGTCACCGGCGTCGTCGGCGGACGGCGCGTGAGCGTCGGCTCGGCGGGGTATGTCGCCACGGAACAACCGGACTCCGCGCCCGCGGTGTCTGCGGCGCTCGCCGGCGGGCGCGGGCTCCGCACCTACGTCGCGATTGACGGCCGCGCGGCCGGGGTGATCGGGTATGCCGACCATACGCGCGAAGGGCTGACCGGCTTTCTCGCGGAACTGCGTGCGTTGGGGGTCGGCCGAACCCTGCTCGTATCCGGCGATCATCAGGAAAACGTCGCGGAGCTGGCCGCGTCGCTCGGCATCACCGACGCTCGCGGTGACATGATGCCCGATGACAAGGTCCGCGTGGTGCGCGAACTGCTGGCCAGCGGGCATCGCGTGGTGATGACCGGCGACGGAACCAACGACGCGCCGGCGCTGTCCACGGCGACCGTGGGCATCGCAATTGCGGCGCACGGGGGCGGCATCTCGGCCGAGGCCGCCGACATCGTGCTCCTCACGGATGACGTCACGCGCGTCGCGACGGCGATCCGGATCGGGCGGCGGGCGACGACGATCGCGCGTCAAAGCATCGTGGTCGGCCTCGGCCTGAGTGGTGTGGCGATGGTTGCCGCGGCACTGGGACACATTCCGCCCACCCTTGGCGCGATCCTGCAGGAGACGATCGACGTGGCGGTGATCGTGAACGCCCTCCGCGCATCGCGCGGATAGCCGGGCAGCCCGCCGAGCGCGACAAGCGCCCGCCGAGCAGACCACATACGCGAGTGGTAAGCGTTCCCCCGACAGCAATGCCGGGGGACGACCGATGGTTGCGTAACCGCCATCGTGCCTACTTGCCAGCGCCTATGGCTCGCCGCCCGGTGACGCGCGCCATGAGGGCCAATTCCGGTCCACCCGCATCGCGCGGAGAAGCGCTGAATGGAAACCCGTCTCGAGTCATTTGCCTACGACGATGCAATCGTCCGGAAGTTCATGTGGGCCACGATGGTCTGGGGGCTCGTCGGCTTTCTCGTCGGCCTGATCATCGCGATCCAGCTCGCCACGCCGGCGGCAAATCTCGCGCCGTGGCTCTCGTTCGGCCGCCTCCGTCCGTTGCACACGAACGCCGTGATCTTCGCCTTTGCCGGCAATGCGATCTTCACGGGCATCTACTACTCGACGCAGCGCCTGCTCAAGGCGCGGATGTACTCCGACCGGCTGTCGAGCTTCCACTTCTGGGGATGGCAGGCGATCATCGTCGCCGCCGCGATCACGCTGCCGCTCGGCTTCACACAAGCCAAGGAGTACGCCGAACTCGAGTGGCCGATCGACATCGCCATCGCGGTGGTCTGGGTCGCGTTTGCGGTGAACTTCTTCGGCACGATCGCAAAGCGACGCGAACGCCACTTGTACGTCGCAATCTGGTTCTACATCGCGAGCATCATCACGGTCGCGATCCTCCACATCTTCAACAGTCTCGCCGTGCCTGCCGGCCCGCTGAAGAGCTACTCGGTCTACGCGGGCGTTCAGGACGCGCTGATGCAGTGGTGGTATGGCCACAACGCCGTCGCATTCTTCCTGACGACGCCGTTTCTGGGCCTGATGTACTACTTCATGCCGAAAGCGGCCGATCGACCGGTGTTCTCGTACCGGCTCAGTATCCTGCATTTCTGGACGCTGGTGTTCCTGTACATCTGGGCGGGCCCGCACCACCTGCACTATACGGCGCTCCCCGACTGGGCCAGCACGCTGGGAATGCTCTTCTCGGTCATGCTGGTGGCGCCGTCGTGGGGCGGCATGATCAACGGCCTGCTCACGCTGCGCGGCGCCTGGCACAAGGTGGCCACCGACCCCGTGCTCAAGTTCTTCGTGCTCGCCATCACGGCGTACGGCATGAGCACCTTCGAGGGCCCGATGCTTTCGATCAAGTCGGTCAACTCGCTCGCGCACTACACCGACTGGATCATCGCGCACGAGCACACCGGCGCCCTCGGCTGGAACGGCCTGCTGACGTTCGGGATGGTGTACTGGTTGGCGCCGAGGCTCTTCCAGACCGAACTGTTCAGCCGCAAGCTCGCCGAGGTGCACTTCTGGCTCGCGACGTTCGGCATCCTGCTGTACGTGGTGGCGATCTACAGCGCCGGCATCACGCAGGGCCTGATGTGGCGGGCGTTCGACGAGACGGGACGCCTGCTGTATCCGGACTTCGTCGAGACGACGATGCGCCTGATCCCGATGTACTGGGTACGGGTCGCGGGCGGCACGCTGTACATCGCGGGCACGTGCGTGTTCATCTACAACATCTATCGTACGTGGGCCGCGCGCCCGGCGACGTATGCGATTCAGACGGTACAGGCCGCCCCGCTCGGGCCCTATGTGGCGCCGCCGGCCGAGTCCGCACCACGAGAGTCGGCGTGGGCACGGCTCATCGGGCTCGGCTGGCACCGCGCCTGGGAGCGGCTCCCCGTCACGTTCACCGTCCTGGCAGCCGTCGCCGTGATCGTGGCGTCGCTGTTCGAGATCCTGCCGACCTTCCTCATCCGGTCGAACGTGCCGACGATTTCGAGCGTCAAGCCGTATACGCCGCTCGAGCTCGCCGGCCGTGACATCTACATCCGCGAAGGTTGCTTCAACTGTCACTCGCAGATGATCCGCCCCTTCCGGCACGAGACGGAGCGGTACGGTGAGTACTCGAAGCCAGGTGAGTCGGTGTACGAGCACCCGTTCCTCTGGGGCTCCCGGCGCATCGGACCCGACCTCGCGCGCGAGGGCGGCAAGTATCCACCCTTGTGGCACGTGCAGCACATGGCGGACCCGCAGTCGATCTCGCCGAACTCGATCATGCCCGCGTACCCGCAGCTCCTCACGCGGACGCTCGACTTCGACGGGATCCAGTCGCGCGTCGATGCGATGGCGATGATCGGCGTGCCGTACGCGGACGCCGTGAACCGCGCACCGGCGATGGCGCGGGAGCAGGCAACCCGGCTGGCCGAAACGATCCGATCGGCAGGTGGTCCGGCATCGCTCGATGACAAGGAAATCATTGCGCTCGTGGCGTATCTGGAGCGACTTGGCATCGACATCAAGGTCAACACGACCACCGCGAGCGCGGGGGAACGGCGATGATGCGGCTCTCCGACGTGATGAGCGCGTCCGGGCTCTCCGGATACGCCGTGGTGGCGCTGCTGCTCTTCATTTTCGCGTTTGCGCTGGTGCTGGTGACCATCTTCGCGCCCTCTCGGCGCGCGCACCACGATCGCAACGCGCGACTTCCGTTCGACGACGGCGGCGACGTGCCGCCGGAACAGCGAGGGATTCAGACATGACGCGCCCGGGCGACGACCGGCCCCTGATGGACCACTCCTACGATGGCATCCAGGAGTACGACAACCCGATGCCGCGCTGGTGGCTGCTGCTGTTCGCGGCCACGATCCTGTTTGTGCCCATCTATTACATGCTCCCGGGCGACATTGGCGCGGGCGGCACCAAGGTGGGCATGTACGAGAAGGAGATGGCGGCCTTCCGTGCCGAACACCCCGACTTCGGCTCGGCGAACGTATCGGCCGACGCGCTCGCGTTGATCGTCGCCGACCCCGCCCAGGTGACCGCGGGGCGGGCGCTGTACGCGGCGAACTGCGCAGCCTGCCACCGCGCCGATGGCGGCGGACTGATCGGACCGAACCTCACCGACGAATACTGGATTCACGGGGGCACGCCGGTCGACGTTCACCGGACGATCAACGACGGCGTGCTCGTGAAGGGCATGCCGCCGTGGGGCAAGGTGCTGAAGCCCGACGACATCAACGCCCTCACGGCGTATGTCCGCTCGCTCCAGGGCTCGACGCCGCCCCAGCCCAAGGCGCCCGAAGGCCCGCGGGCAAACCCCGACGGCACGCCGCTGGATGCGACGGCGGGGGCGCCGCGCCCGTAGCGGACGCGGAGAACCATTGACCGCCCCGGCTCCTTCCGGACGCGTCCTCGCGACGCTCAACGCCGATGGCTCGCGGCGCTGGCTGAGGCCGCGCCCGTCGCCGGGCGCCTACTGGCACAAGCGGCGTGTCGTCGCGTGGGTCCTGATGGCGCTGTTCGTGGGGCTGCCGCATCTCCGCATCGCGGGCAAGCCCGCCATCCTGCTCGACCTGCCGCGCCGGGAGTTCACGTTCTTCGGCTCCACATTCCTGCCCACCGACACGCTGCTGCTGATGCTGCTCGGCCTCAGCATCCTCGTGGCGATTTTTGTCGCGACGGCGCTCCTCGGGCGCGTATGGTGCGGCTGGGCCTGCCCGCAGACCGTGTACTTGGAATTCCTGTTCCGGCCGATTGAGCGATGGGTGGAGGGCGGGTGGAACCAGTCACGCGCGCTCGACCGGAAGGGCCAGCATTTCCACCCACGCCGCATCGCGAAGTACGCGATCTACGCCGCGCTCGCCGCCGTGCTTGGCAACTCGTTCCTGGCTTACTTCGTCGGCGCCGACGCGCTGTCGCACTGGGTGGCGTCGTCGCCACTCGACCATCCCGGGCCGTTCGTCGTGATGTTCGTCACGACGGCCCTCGTGTTCGCCGACTTCACCTGGTTCCGCGAGCAGACCTGCCTGGTGGCGTGTCCGTACGGGCGGTGGCAGAGCGTGCTCCTCGACCGGCAGTCCCTCATCGCCGCCTACGACAAGCAACGGGGCGAGCCGCGCGGACACGGGGCCGGTGAACGCGCCGGACTCGGCGACTGCATCGATTGCAATGCGTGCGTGATCACCTGCCCAACCGGCATCGACATCCGCGACGGCCTCCAGATGGAGTGCGTGCACTGCACGCAGTGTGCGGACGCGTGCGACGCCGTGATGGAGAAGGTTGGCAAGCCGGCCGGCCTCATCCGTTACGCGTCCCAGGACGCGCTCGAGGGTCGCCCGCGTCGGCTGCTGAGGCCGCGCACCGTGCTCTATCCCGCTGCGCTCGCCGTCTTCCTCGGCGCCTTCGTGGTTGCGCTCTCCACCCGTGCCGCCGCCGACATCACCCTGCTCGGCGCAATCGGCGCACCCTTCACGCGCGAGCCGGGCGATACGATCGTGAACCAGGTGCGGATCCGGATCGCGAACCGCGGCCGCGAGGCTGCGCGGTACTCCGTCGAACTGCTGGATGCACCTGGTGCCCGCGTGATCGCGCCTGAAATGCCGCTCACGGTCGCGGCAGGGGCGATGGCGACGACGAGCATCTTCGTGCTGGTGGACGAAGAGTCGTTCCACGGCGTGCAGCTGCCCGTGCGCTTTCGCGTGAGCGATGGCCAGGCCTTCCGTGAGGAGTTCGCGTGGCGGCTGCGTGGCCCCGCAAACGATGACCATCGCGCGCAGGACGAACGCCGTCGTCCGGACGGCGATGGCGCTGACCGAGGAGAGACTCCGTGACCGATTCATCGGGACGTGACGGCCGCAGTCACCCACGCGAGGCCGCGAGCAACGGTCGGTTCTGGCCGTGGTTCGTCGTAGCGCTCCTCGTGGCCACGGCGGCGGGTCAGGCCATCATGCTGTACGCCGCGACGAGCGATCCGACATTTGCAGTCGAGCCGGATTATTACCGCAAGGCCGTCGCCTGGGATTCAGCGATGGCCCGCGAGCGGGCATCGGCCGCAACGGGCTGGAGCGCCACGGCCGAGTTCGACGCGCTTCCGGACGGCCGCGCGACACTGCGCGTGCGCCTCGTGGACTCCACGGGCAGCGCCGTGCCGCACGCCGACGTGCTGGCCATCCGGGCCATCCTGATCCACAACCTCGACGGCGCTCGGCACACGGCTGTGGCGCTCGAGCACGATCCGCGCGCCGGGTACACCGCCGTGATCGACCGCGCGCGACGTGGGCTGTGGGAAATCCGGCTCGACGTCAGGGGCCGCTCAGGCCGGTTCACGCCGGTGCTGCGCGCTGAGCACTCGCCGTGACCGCACTGGTGTTGTCGGCTTTCGGCGCCGCGCTGCTCGGCAGCGGACATTGCGCGGCGATGTGCGGCGCCTTCGCGTGCGCCTCGGCCGACGTCTCACCGGACCCGGCGGCACGCTTCCGGGCGTCGGCGGCATACCACGCGGCGCGTCTCGTCGCGTACGTCGCGCTGGGCGCTGCGGCCGGCGCGCTGGGCGCCAACATCGACGCCGTGGTCGCGATTCGCGGGATCGTGCGGCCGGCGGCGCTGGTCGCTGGAACGGCGCTCGTGGTATGGGGCATCGGCAGGCTGCTCGCACTCGCCGGCGTGCGCGTTCCGCGGCTCGCCGCCCCCGGTTTCGCACGACGCATTGTGGCGGACGTCCTCAGGCGCGCGGCGCCGCGGTCGGCGGCCACGCGGGCGGCGCTGCTCGGGGCCACCGCACCGCTGTTGCCCTGCGGATGGCTCTATGCGTTTGTGGCATCGGCCGCGGCCACCGCCTCACCCGGCACGGGGGCGCTGGTGATGGCCGGATTCTGGGCCGGCACCGTTCCCGCCCTCGCGGCCGTCACGCTTGGCCTGCATCGCCTGCTCGGCCCTGCACGGCGGGTCGTTCCCGTGGCGACTGCGCTCGCCCTGATCGCCGTCGGCACGATGACCGTCGCGCGCGCCATTCTGCCGGGGCCGCCCGCGACGCACGTACACGCCGTCCAGCGGTGACATGACGCCGACCTCCGGCATCGCGGCCCGTCGCGCGCGCGGCGGAACCATCGGCGGCACGGCCGGCGAGCCGGGCCGCGAACCGCTTCGCGAACCGCGCCACGACGCGCCGGCATGCGTGCACTGCGGGCTCCCCGTTCCGCCCGCGCGGACAGCGGACGGGCTCCGCGAGTTCTGCTGCGCAGGTTGCGAGACGGCCCACGCCATCATCCACGACAGCGGACTCGACGCGTATTACGCGTTCGGCGACCGGCGCGACACGCCGGTCGCGTCGAGCGGCCGCGCGTACGAGGAGTTCGACCATCCGGCGTTTGCCACGCTCTACGTGCGGGACCGAAGCGACGGGCTCGCCGAAGTCGACCTGTACCTCGAGCACGTCCATTGCGCGTCGTGCGTCTGGCTCGTGGAACGGGTCTCGCTGACGCTGCCGGGCGTTCACCGTGCTGAACTCGACGTTGGGCGTTCGCGCGTTCGTGTGGTATGGGACCGCAACGTGACCACGCTGTCGTCGGTCGCACGGGTGCTCGATTCGCTCGGGTACCCGCCACATCCGTTCCGCGGCGTGCGCGCGGAAGCCGAGCGCCGCGCCGAGGACCGCGCGGCCCTGATCCGGATCGGCGTCGCCGGCGCGATCGCCGGCAACGTGATGATGATCGCGTTCGCGATCTATGCCGGCTGGTTCGGCGGCATCGAGCCCGAGTTCGACCGCTACTTCCGCTGGTGGAGCTTCGCGCTGACCACGCCTGCGATCCTGGGGCCGGGCCGGGTGTTCTTCCGGAGCGCTTGGGGGGCCGTCCGGCAGAGGTCGCTGCATATGGACGTGCCAATCGCGCTCGCGCTCGCCGCGGGCTTCGTGCACGGCGCAGTCAACACGATGCGTGATGCAGGCCCCGTGTACTTCGACGGCGTTGTCACGCTCATCTTCCTGCTCCTGGTCGGCCGCTTCTTCCAGCAGCGCGCCCAGCGAGCTGCCGTGGACGCGACGGAGCTGATGACCGCGCTGGCCCCGTCGACGGCCCGCGTCGTCAAGGACGGGACGATTCGCGAGGTTCCCGCGGCCGCGCTGCTGCCGGGCTGGCTCGTGGACGTGCGGGCAGGCGACACCATTCCGGCCGACGGCGTCGTCGAGAGCGGCGAGTCCCTGGTCAACGTTTCCCTCCTGACCGGCGAGGCCCGGCCGGTAGCCGCAGCGGACGGAACGTCGGTATTTGCCGGCACCGTCAACGTCGGTGCGCCACTTCGCGTGCGCGTCACGGGAGCCGGCGAGACGAGCCGCCTCGGGGCAATCCTGCGGGACCTCGAGGCGAGCGCGCGCCGTCGTCCACCGATCGTACAGTTGGCGGACCGGATGGCGGGCGGCTTCGTCGCGGTGGTCCTGTTGCTCGCCGCGGCGACCGCCGCGCTATGGTGGTTGCGCGACCCGGCGCGGGCAACGGACAACGCCATCGCGATGCTCATTGTGACCTGCCCGTGCGCGCTGGCGCTCGCGACCCCGCTCGCCGTGACGTCGGCGATCGGCCAGGCGGCGAAGCGAGGCATCCTCATTCGCGGCGGCGACGCGCTCGAGGTGCTCGCGGGCACCGGCACCATCGTGCTCGACAAGACCGGCACCGTAACCGAAGGCCGACTCGACGTCGTGGCGTGGACCGGCCGCGATGCGGTACGGCCACTCGTCGTGGCGCTCGAGCGGCATTCCCGACACCCGGTCGCTGACGCGCTCGCGCGGGCCTGGGACTGCGGGCCGTTGCCGGCTGCGACCGACGTACACGAGGTGCTGGGCGGCGGGATTTCCGGGACCGTCGGCAGCCACCGGGTGGCGGTTGGCAGCGCAGCGTACGTGCGCGATCACCTCGACGACCCCCGAGCAGCGCTTCCGGCCGGCGCCGACGGCGCGACGCTGGCGTTCGTCGCGGTCGACGGCGCGGTCGCCGGGGTCGCCTCGCTTGCCGACCCGCTCCGGCCCGACGCGCGGGCCGCCGTGGACGCGCTGCGCCGCCGCGGATGGCGCGTGGAACTGCTCTCCGGCGACACCCACGGCGCCGTCCGCCGGGCCGCATCGCTGCTGGACATCGCCGAGCCTTCCGCGCGCGGTGGCGCGACTCCTGAGTCAAAGCGTGCACACGTCGAGGCAGCGCGCGAACGCGGCCCCGTGCTCATGGTCGGCGACGGTGTCAACGATGCCGCCGCGATGGCCGCGGCGACGGTCGGCATTGGCGTGCACGGTGGCGCTGAGGCGTGTCTTGCGACGGCCGACATCTTCACGGCGCGGCCGGGGCTTGCGCCGCTCGTCGACCTCGTCACCGGCGCGCGCAAGACGATGCGACTGATCCGCCTCGGCATCGGCGTGTCACTCGCCTATAACGTCGCCGGCGCCGCCCTCGCGCTTACCGGGGTGATCGACCCGTTGATCGCCGCGGTGATCATGCCGGCCAGCTCGGTGAGTGTCGTGATCCTGGCGTGGCGGGGACGCACGTTCGCGCGGGCGGCCGCATGAGCATCCTGTACGTGCTCATCCCGGTGGCACTGTTGATCGTCGCGGTCGCCGTGGCCGCGTACGTGTGGGCCGCCCGGACCGGCCAGATGGACGACCTGGAAACGCCCGCGATCCGGCCCCTGATCGACGACGCGCCGGCCGGCGCGCCGCGCGGCGTCGCCAAACACCCGCCGCGCTGACAGATTTGGGGCTCCCCGTTGCGCGCCACCGCGGCGCCTTGGAGCCTGGGTCCACAAGCGAATCATGACTTCCCCTCTGCCGTCGCGGGCCGACGCGCTCGCCCTCATGCAGGAATGGACCGCCAGCGAATCGCTGCGCGGCCACATGCTCGCCGTGGAAGGCGCGATCCGCGCGTACGCCGTGCAGTTCGGCGAAGACGCCGACCGATGGGGCCTGGCCGGTTTGCTGCACGATTTCGACTACGAACGGTTCCCCAACGACGCCCACGCGCCCGATGCGGAGCATCCCAGCGAAGGCGTGCGCCACCTGCGATCGCTCGGCTATCCGGAGGACGTGCTGGAGGCCATTCTCGGCCACGCCGACTACACGGGCGTGCCGCGTACCTCGCGGATGGCGAAGGCGCTCTACGCCGTTGACGAACTGTGCGGACTGGTCACCGCGTGCGCGCTCGTGCGGCCGTCGCGCAGCGTGAACGATCTGGAAGTTTCGAGTGTCAAGAAGAAGATGAAGGACAAGGCCTTTGCGCGGGGCGTCAACCGCGACGACGTGGTGCGCGGCGCTGCCGAACTCGGCGTGGAAATGGACGCCCACATCGCGCTGGTGATCGCGGCGATGCGGGAGCGGGCCGGCATCCTTGGTCTGGCCGGCGCCTAGGCCGTCGGCAGCACGGCCCGCCTAACTCTTTGGCGGCCGGCACGTCCAACGGACATGCCGGCCGCCGCGTATTGGAGAGTGTGATTGACGAGCGGATTGCGTGACTGGGGCAGCCCTGGCGGTACGTGGTTCCAGGACGGCTCCGGCGACTGGAAAGGCCCGGTGGTACATGACTGAACGGCCGGCGAACGAGCGCGAGCTCGTGCTGGCCGCGCAGGCAGGGCGGCGGGCCGCGTTCTCCGAACTTGTGCGGATGCACGAGCGGCGGGCGTATGCGGTGGCGCGCGCAATCGTCGCCAATCACGAGGATGCGGAAGACGCCGTGCAGGACGCGTTCCTGCACGCGTACCGCGCCCTCGATCGGTTCCTGCCGGACCAGGCGTTTGGCGCGTGGCTGCACCGGATCGTCGCAAATGCGGCGCTGGACATCACGCGGCGGCGCAAGGTGCGCGACACGGACGAGCTGCCGGAAACGGTGGCGTCGCCGTTTCGCGACCCGGCGGAAGGGAGCGAGTTGCGGAGCCGCCTGACGGCGGCGCTGGACACGCTCCCGGCGCGGCAACGCGCCGTGATCGTGTTGCACGATATTGAAGGGTTCAAGCATTCCGAAATCGGCAGGATCCTGAGCATACCAGAAGGCACGGCCCGGTCAGACCTGCATTACGCGCGGACGCATTTGCGCGGTGTACTTGGAGAAGTGAGGAGCGACCTATGAATGATGAGCATCGTGGACCCGACGGCATCGAGCTGGTGCGCGACGACGCCCTGACGACGGCGCTGCGTGCCATCTATGCCAAGCCCACCGGCGAGGCGTATTGGGCGGGACTTGAGCAGCGCATCATGAGCCGGATCGACGAGTCCGAAACGTGGTGGACGGTGTCGGATCGCTGGACGCGGATCGGGCTCGCGGCCGCCGCGGCCGCGCTCGTGATTGCCGGCGGGCTGTACATGCGCACGCAGGCGCGGCTCGACCGCGTGATGGCGTACGAAACGATCGTCGAGGTCGAGGGGCTCGAGTCGGCGCTCGCGCAGCGCGAGCCGCTTTCGCAGGAGCAGGCAACCCTGCGCAAGCTCACTGGCCACCAATAGGGGCTGACGTGTCTCGGACAAAGGGATTGGCGATCGCCATGTACCTCGGAGCGGCGCTCGCCGGCGCGGCCATTGCGCTGGCGGCGGACCGTGCCATGGTGCCGGGCGCCGCGCGCGAGGACAAGCGCTCGCCGCGGGAACGTTACTTCGACCAGTTGCAGCTCACGGCCGCGCAGCGCGACACGGCGACCGCGATTTTCGACGAGCGCAACCGGAAGTTCAAGGCGTTGATGGACCAGCAGAAGGCGATCCTCGATCCCCTTCGCGCGGCCCAGGATTCCCTCGAGAACGAGTGGCGCCAGCGATTCACGCAACTGCTCACACCGGAGCAGCGGGCGATCTACGACCAGATGCAGTCAGAGCGCCGTGAGCGGGACCGCGCGGCGCGCGGGGGAGACAGGCGATGAGGACGGTGGTGAAGGGAATGCTGGTGGCCGCGCTGAGCGTCGTGCCGTCGGCGCTCGCGGCGCAGGTGGGGGGCGAGGCACGCCCGATCGCACTCGACGACGCGGTGCGTATGGCACAGCTCAACCAGCCCGCAACGATCCAGGCGCGCAACGCGCTCCGCACCGGCACGTCGAGCATCCGGCAGACCCTGCTCGGCTACCTGCCGTCGCTCGGGCTCAACACCAGCGCGACACAGCGTGGCGGCGAGCGGTACGCCGAGGGCGTCAAGCTCCCGTCCACGCCGAACCCGTGGAGCTACAGCCGCGGACTCAGCATCGGCAGCGTGACGCTGTTCGACGGCTTCCAGCGCTGGAACAACTACAAGACACAGCAGTCCAACCTGACCGCGAGCGAAGCCACGCTCGTCACGCAGCGCTACAACGTCGCGCTCAACGTGAAGACGTCCTACTACGCGGTCCTCACGGCACGCGAGCAGGAGGCGGCGGCCCAGCGCCAGCTCGAGCAGGCCGAGCAGCAGCTGCGCGTGTCCACGGCGAAGATCAACGCCGGGTCCGCGACGCGGACCGACTCGCTCAGCGGCGCCATCGCCGTCGGCAACGCGCGGCAGGCGATCCTCAACGCGCAAAACCAGCTGCGCAACGCCAACGCGCAGCTCACGCGGTACGTCGCCACGCCCTACACGGTCACGGCCACGGCCGCCGACACGAGTGACATTACCCCGATCGCGCTCGACGAGGCCGAGCTCACCGCACTGGCGCTCGATGGCCCGGCGGTTCGCCAGGCGACGGCCCAGGTCGCCGCGTCGCAGGCCGCCAGCCGCGCGGCGCGCGCCCCGTACATGCCGACGCTCAGCATGAGCGCCGGCTACGGCCTCACCGTGGACAACTCGTCGCACCTGCAATGGGGCGCGCCGTCGGGCAACAGCACGAGCTTCGGCTTCAGCCTCAGCTACACGCTGTTCAACAACTACCAGCGCGAGGCACAGATCGTCACGACCCGGGTGAACCTCGAGAACAACGAGGCCAACCTCCGCGACCAGAAGTTCCTCGCCCAGCAGAACCTCACGACGCAACTGAACAACTTCCGCACGGCGCTCCTGACGATCGAACTCAACAAGCTGCAGATCCAGGCCGCCGAGGAAAACCTGCGCGTCGTGCAGCAGCAGTACAACCTTGGCACCAAGCAGCTGCTCGACCTGCTCACCGCGCAGACGTCGCTCGACAATGCGCGGACGTCACTCATCAGCTCGCGGCAGACGGCGCGCATCGCCAAGGCGAACATCGAGTCGCTGATCGGCCGCGACCTGCCGTAACCACGACGCTACGCCCAGCACCTTTCCTTACCGACGAATTCGTCCCCACCGGGAGTCCGCAGTGAACCGCAAGTCCTTCGCCCTCATCTTCGCCGTCGCCGGCACGTTCGCCTGTAACAAGGCGCCCGTCGCGTCTGTGCCGATCCAGACCGCCACGGTCCAGCGCCGCGACATCCTCGTCCAGGCCGAAGCGACGGGCGTGATCGAACCGATCAACGTCGTCGAGGTCAAGTCGAAGACCGCCTCGGGACAGGTCATTGACATGCCGATCGAGGTTGGTACCTACGTGCGCCCGGGCGACCTCATCGTCCAGATCGACACGACCGACCTGCACACGTCGCTCGTCCAGCTCCAGTCGGACCTCGACGCGTCGCGATCGTCATACAACGTGGCCAAGACGGTCCTCGACCGGAACACGGCACTCTACGCCCAGCGCGTGATCACCAAGGACGTGCTCGAGCAGTCGCAGAACAGCGAGGTCAGCGCGCGTGCGTCGCTCAACCGCGCCGAGACGCAGGTCACGCTCCAGCTGCAGCGGCTCAAGGATTCGCGCGTCGTCGCTGCGGTGGAAGGCACGATCCTCACGCGCCCGGTCGCCAAGGGTCAGGTCATCCAGGCCGGCAGCGGCGGCGTCAGCTCGGGCACGATCATCGCGACGATGGCCGACCTCACGAAGGTTCGCGCACGCGCGCTCGTGGCCGAGACCGAAATCGGCAAGGTCCTCACCGGTCAGGACGCCGTGGTACTCGTGGACGCATTCCCGGAGCGGTCGTTCAACGGATCGGTCGAAAAGATCGAACCGCAGGCAGTCGTGCAGCAGAACGTCACGATGTTCCCCGTGCTTATTTCGCTCGACAACTCGGAAGGCCTGCTCCGCCCCGGCATGAACGGTGAAGTGAGCGTGCGCACGGATGAGCGCGAGCAGGTGATCGCCGTGCCGAACGACGCCATTCGCTCGCCGCGGGAGTGGGAAGTGGCTGCCAAGGCGCTCAAGCTCGACCCGGACAGCGTCCGGCTGGTCGCCATGCCGAGCGGTGGTGGACGCGCCGGAATGACCGGCGCAAACGGCGGGGCCCGCGGGGGCCCGCAGGCGCAGACGAGCCGCGCCGAGCTCGACCCCGCGCTGCTGCAGGGCGGCCAGGGCGCCGGACGTCAGGGGGGTGGACGGCAGGGACGCGGGCCGATGCCCGAAGTCACCGACGCCGACTGCAAGAAGATTGACGACGCCCGCAAGGCCAAGCCGGCCGCAGCGAAAATGCTCGACGACCTTCGTACGAAGATGCGCGACCCGGATGCCGATCGCGCCGCGCTTCGCACGCAGCAGGAAGCGGCGTACAAGGAACTCGGAGTTGACGCGGCGATTGCCGGCGCCTGCCAGTTCCGCGCCGGTGGTGGACGCGGAGCCCCGGGTGGAGGCAGAATGGGCGGTGGCGATCAGTCCGGCGCGCAGGCGGGAGCACAGGCCGGCGCCGCTGGCGCACAGGCTGGCGGCCAGGCAGCTGCCGGCGGGACACGCGGCGGACGCGGCGGCGGCCGTGGTGGCCGAGGGATGGGCCGCGTGGACCCCAACGCCACGCCCCGCAGCGGACTCGTGTTCGTCCAGCAGGGCACGAGCTGGGAACCGCGCCTGCTCCGGCTCGGCATCGCGAACTACGATTTCACCGAAGTGATCTCGGGCCTGGAGGAAGGTGAAAAGGTCGCGCTCATGAGTGCCGCGATCATGCAGATGCGGCGCCAGGAACAGATGGACCGCACGAAGGCCAACGCCAGCCCGCTCGGCGGATCGCCGGCCGGCGGTGGGCGTGGCCCGGGCGGCCCCGGTGGCGGCGGCCGCGGCGGCTTCTAGGCAGCATCCAACAGGAACCCATCCATGCTATTCGGCGAAACCATTGCCGTCGCGCTCGGCGCGCTCAGGGCAAACAAGATGCGCTCACTGCTCACGATGCTCGGCATCGTGATCGGCGTGGCCGCCGTGATCGCGGTCGTCGCGCTCGGCAACGGCGCGCAGCAACAGATCAATGACCGGATCACGGCACTCGGCACTACGCTGCTCACCGTGAATCCCGGTCAGGGCATGATGGGCGGAGTCCGGACAGGTGGCGGCGGCGCACGGCTGACGATCGAGGACGCCGCGGCACTGGAAGCGCGCGGCACCAAGATCCTCGCCGTGCAACCCGAGATGCAGGCGCAGTTGCAGGTCGTGTACGGCAACAAGAACACCAACACGTCCATCATCGGAAGCACGGCGAACTATCCCCAGGTGCGGAAGTACGACATGGAGTTCGGCCGGTTTTTCACGTACTCCGAAGACCAGACACGCCAGCGAGTAGCCGTCATCGGGCCCGCCATTGCCACCAACCTCGGCCTTGAAACCGCCGAGGCACTGATCGGCGAGCAGATCCGGATCCGCGGCATCCAGTTCACCGTCGTAGGCGCGTTCAAGACGAAGGGCGCCGGCACGGGGTTCGGCAATCCGGATGACCAGATCCTGATCCCGATCCAGACGGCGCGATTCCGCGTGATGGGCAACAATCGTGTGCGCTCCATCGGCGTCCTGGCCCCGTCCGAGGCCGAGATTCCGGAGACGATGGCCGACATCCAGACCATCCTCCGCCGCGAGCACCACCTGCGTCCGGGCCGTGAGGACGATTTCCAGACCCGCAGTCAGTCCGACTTCCTCAATACCCTGTCGGAAACGACCCAGACCTTCGGCCTGCTC
>CAZLAU010000024.1:25087-26883 GCA_964557615.1 uncultured Gemmatimonas sp. | reverse complement strand
CGGCCAGCAAGGGCGGGCGGCTCCACAAGCAGGCCGGTCGCGTCTTCACCTGGGGGATGGTCGTCCTCGGCCTGAGCGCCGTGGGCATCGGCTTTTACGAGAACAACGCCGGCCAGGTCTTCGCAGGGCTTGTCGCCGCATACCTCGTCTACTCCGCAATGACGACGGTGAAGCCGGCTCCGTGGGGCGGGCGACTGGCCAGCATCGCGCTGATGCTGGTTGCGTTCGCGTGCGCTGCGGCGATGCTCTATGCCGGCATCTCCGAATGGCTGGATCCGACGCTCGAAGTGACGGGCCGCCCGCGCGTCGGCCCGCCGCTGATTGGTGGCACCGTGTTTCTGTTCGCCGCGGTCGGCGATGTGCGCGTGATCCGGTCGAGCGGGTTGCGGCGATCGCAACGGCTGGCGCGCCACCTGTGGCGGATGTGCTTCGGGCTGTTCATCGCGACGGGCTCGTTCTTCCTGGGACAGATGCAGTTCATTCCCGAGCCGGTGCGCGTGATGCCGCTGATCCTCGTGCTGGCGTTCGCGCCAATCCCGTTTCTCTTCTATTGGTTGTGGCTCGTGAAGGTGCGCGGGCGTTTCGGCGCCTGATCGCCGCGGCGCGCGGTCGCGCCCGCTATTGCAGCTTGCGCGCGATGGCGGCGACGTCCAGCGCCCGACCGGCGAGTCGCTCGAGCCGCGAAGGGCCGGCTTCCGCCGCCGCGGCAGCGACGCGCGCGCCGAGCACCTCACCAAGCGACCGTGAGAACGTCGCCGTGATGTGGTCGTCGTCCGAGTAGAGCACCATCCGGTTGCGCATCGTGGCGCAGGGAACCCCCGGACACACCTGGTCGTTCATGTCCACGAACCGCACGCCGAGCCCGAACGCCGCCACGTCCTGCGCGAGACGCGCGGCGGTGATGTACGTACGATCGGGCTCGAACGTGCAGTCCGTGGCAAAGGGCAGCTGCGCGGCCCGCCGCGACAGGCAGCTCGGCACGTCGAACGGGACGAGCGGCACGTCCCGGATCACGATCACGGTGAGCCCGGCCCGCGTGAGTCGCTTGTACGTCGCGCGCAGCGCTTCGGCCCATACGTCCGGGCTCAGCCGGTACTCGGCGAGTTCGCCGTCGCCCAGCGTCATATAGTAGTCCGAGTTCGACAGGATCACGGCGGCGGGCTTGCGCTCGATGAGTCGTTCGATCGTCTGCTCGCGATACGTGAGGCACGCCGCGTACTGCGGCACCCGCGACGCGTCCACGAGTCCGCTGAAGCTGGCCGCGGGGCAGGCGCCCATCACGTGCGACTCCACACGCCACCCGCGCGCCTTGCCGGCGCGATCGAGCCCGGCGAGCCAGTGCTCGGCGTGCGAATCGCCCACGAGCGCCACGGTGGTTCCGGAACGCGCGTCGCCAAAGGCGCAGCCATCACCCCACGCGGAGGCGTCGGCATCGCGGCTGGCCCAGCAGCTGTTCGGCATGCCGTCGGCGCGCGCCGCCGCGAACACCCGGTGTTCCGAGTTCTCGACGTAATCACGACTGGCCGAGCCGGTCCACGCGGCCACCAGCACGAGCGCGCCGCACGTCGCAGCCGCCCACGCGAGCGGACGCGTGGTGGGTGTGCGGTCCTTGAACCACTCGCGGCCGAAGCCCTCGATGAAGCTCAACGAGAGGGCCGCCGGCACGATGGCCGCGACGCCCCACGCGACCCGGCCCCACGGCCCGATGCCGGGAAAGAGCACCGCGCCAAGCACCATTGCGGGCCAGTGCCACAGGTACCAGGCATACGAGATGCGTCCGAGCGACGTCAGCGGCG